>JABDBE010000085.1 GCA_013288805.1 Acidobacteriota bacterium | reverse complement strand
ACTGTCAAGCTTGATCATGATCGGTCTGCTGGTCCTCGGCACGGTCGAGGTGGTCCATGCCGCTAGCGGAACCTTCGCGCTCACCGGAAGCTTGAACACCGCGCGCTACAACCACACTGCCACGCTGCTGCCGAGCGGCGAAGTTCTGGTAACCGGCGGAAACGATGTTAATTCCAATCCGCTGGCCAGCTCCGAGCTCTATAACCCGGCGACGGGAACTTGGAGCTTCACGGGCAGTATGGCCGAGAGTCGCAATGCAGGCTTCACCGCAACCTTGCTTCCGAATGGTGAGGTACTGGTTGCAGGTGGGTCAGGGAACGGAGGTTGTCTCAATGAGGCTGAACTCTATAACCCTTCCACGGGCCGCTGGAAATCTACCGGCAGCATGAACCAACCCCGGTGCTACCATGCCGCAACGCTGCTTTCGACCGGCAACGTCTTCGTTGCTGGCGGATCTAATTCCGCCGGAACCGCCGGTACATCGGCCGAACTCTACAACCCTTCCACGGGAGAGTGGCAGACGACTGGGAATCTGAATGCTCCCCGGGCAAACGGAGCCGCGACTCTCCTGGCTGGCGGTGAGGTGCTCCTCGCTGGTGGTTGGAATGACATCAATGGGCTCGAGAGGTTCCTCACCACAACTGAACTCTATAACCCCTCTACAGGAGTTTGGAGCGTTACCGGCAGCATGACAAAGGGCATCTTCAGCCCGGCTTCCGCACTGCTGGGCAATAATGATGTGTTGATCGCCAATGCCGCTCAGTTTTACAGTCCGGCCAGTGCATCCTGGACTATGACAGGCCCTTTGCCGAGAACCGCTACAAACCCACTCCGGGCGACATTGCTTCCGAATGGCAATGTCCTGGCAAGCGGGACAGTTTGCAACTACAGCGGGTGCGGTTCTCTGCCCACCGGTACCTGTTTTCTCTACACAACCTCCACCAACTCGTGGTCGGTGACCGGCAGAATGAATCAGTCCCGCATCGACCACACTGCGACGCTTCTTCTTAACGGCGAGGTGTTGGTAGCGGGCGGCCAGCACCACGGCCTCGGCACCCCAATCACGGCGCTCAGCAGTGCTGAGCTCTACACACCTTAGAGTGCGTTGCGAGTCCGCACCACATTTCGCCGGCCAGAGACGCAACGACGACACGGACTCTGGTTATCTTCACCAAGCCGTCAAGTGGGAGGTTGTGATGCATTGCGGAATGACGCATCGGTCTGCCACGGTTCGCCTGTTACTGCTAGCAACTCTTTGGCTGTTGGGGTCAAGTTCGTTGCTCGCCCAAACCTTCACCACGCTGTACTTGTTCGGTGGGGGAGGCGGACCCCGCGGAACTTTGATTGAAGGCACGGACGGGGACCTATACGGGACCACCTATGGGGCCGGGAGCAAGGATAATGGGATGATCTTCAAAATCACCCCAGGCGCCTCGTTCACGATGCTGCACCAGGGTGGCACATTCGACGCGGGGCTGACGTTGGGAACCGACGGGAACTTCTACGGAACGAGCATTTCGGGCGGGTTGAGCGAGGCCCTCGTCTTCAAAATCACTCCCAGTGGCGCGTTCACTACGCTGCACACTCTTCCCGGCGGCTCCCTGCCGCAGGGGCTTGTCCAAGCTAGTGACGGGAACTTTTATGGGACGACCCTGGGGGGTGGAACGGGCGGCGGGATGCTCTTCCGGATTACCCCAAGCGGTACGCTGACCACGCTCTATAACTTTTGCGCCCAAAGCGGTTGCGCCGATGGTTTTTCCCCCCTCGGGCTGATCCAGGGTATGGACGGGAATTTGTATGGCGCAACGGGAGGAGGGGGCGGAAGCACCGCCTGCAGCACGGGCTGTGGGACGATCTTCAAAATCACCACGACCGGCACGCTGACCACGCTCCACAGGTTTGACTTTACGGACGGCGCCGGCCCCGAGGGCCTGGTTCAGGCCGGCGATGGAAACTTCTACGGGACGACCAACTCTGGCGGGCTCAGCAACGGCAACTGTGTCTATGGCAACATACCCGCCACCTGTGGGACCGTCTTCAAAATGACGGCGACGGGCGAACTAACCACTCTTCACACCTTCAACTACACGGACGGCGGCAATCCTGGACGGCCACCGATTGAGGCCCGCGATGGAAACATCTACGGGACCACTGCTGACGGCGGGAGTGTCGGTTCGGGAACCGTCTTCAAAATCACCCCAGCCGGCACGTTAACCACGGTACACAACTTCGACACGAGGAATGGCGATGGCTCGTTCCCAGGGGAACTGGTCCAGCACACCAACGGGACTTTCTACGGGCCGACAGTTCGTGGAGGCGAAGTTTCGTACCATTTCTGCGCCCTCTACTGTGGCACACTCTTCAGTCTATCTGTGCCGTGAGCACGGGCCGGTTCCGATTCTTGTCGACGATCAATAAAACGCGATCCCAGGATTCTGGATTACTTCGCCAGAGCCGCCACGACGACACGGACTCTGGCGATCTTCACCAGCCGTCCTGCCGGAGGTTGTGATGTACAGCGAAATCATGCATCGGTTCGCCGCGGTTCGCTTGTTGGTGTTATCGGTGATCTTGCTGGGCGGGTCAGGCTTGTTACTCGCCCAAACCTTGACCACACTGTACCTGTTCGGCGGAGGCGGCAATCCCGAGGGGGCGTTAGTCGAAGGACCGAACGGGAATCTATACGGGACCACCTACGGGTACCTCGGCATAGAGAATGGGATGATCTTCGAAATCACCCCGACCGGTTCGTTCACAAAGCTTCACGGGGGTGGCGCATACGCTGCGGGACTGATCCTGGGGACCGACGGCAACTTCTACGGGACCAGTTGGTCAGGTGGGACTGGAGGCAATGGCTTTGTGTTCAAAATTACCCCAAGTGGCACGCTCACCACGCTGTACACTTTTCACCCAAACTCGAGCGGCATATGGGCCAACGGCAACCTTCCACTCGGACTCGTCCAAGCCAGCGACGGAAACTTTTATGGGACAACCAGGGAAGGTGGAGCAAACACCTGTCTCTACGGCGGCACCAACTATGGTTGCGGAACGGTCTTTCGGGTCACTCTGCGCGGTACGCTGACTACGCTGTACACTTTTTGCTCGCAAAGCGGTTGCGTTGACGGCCAAGAACCGGGGGCGCTGATCCGCGGCACCGACGGGGATTTGTACGGAACGACACCGGGGGGCGGAAGTGGCCCCTGCAGCGGAGGCTGTGGGACCATCTTCAGAATCACGACGACCGGCACGTTTACCACGCTGCACAGCTTTGACTCAACGGATGGGGTTGATCCGGCAGCGCTAGTTCAGGCCGCCAATGGTGACATCTACGGGACAACCTATTCTGGTGGGTCTGGCAACAACTGCAGCCCTGGCTGTGGCACGGTCTTCATGATGACCCCGGCCGGCGCGGTAACTACCCTGCACTCTTTCAACAGCTCGGACGGCGGTTCTCCCGCAGGAATGATCCAGGCCGCCGACGGCAATTTCTACGGGACAACGGAAGGGGGCGGCACAAATGGCTATGGAACGGTCTTCAAAATCACGTCAACCGGCACGTTAACGACGCTGCATGACTTTGACAAGACGGATGGCGCCCGCCCGACGGCATTGGTCCAGCATACGAATGGACTTTTCTATGGGACAACCATCAGCGGCGGCAAGACTAGTTACCACTTTTGCCAAGCCTACTGTGGCACTCTCTTCGGTCTGTCTGTTCCTTGAACGCAGACTTATCCGACCCAATGCATGGTGCTGTCAGTTCTCTATAATTACCGCAGCTTCGCGCACGGGCTCGAAGGTCTCAGAGTGATTGGCAGTTATGCCAATGGAAAGAACCTGACGGGTAAGCGCGCTCATAATGGACTTCCGACGACTCCTTCTCGGCCTGTGGTGCAATGGGCCATTTCCCAGTCTGTGTTCCATCGAACGGTAATGAAGTGACCTGTATGGCGCGGAGTGTTGGCGGAGCGAAGGTTGAAGTTGTCCGCGTTCTTGTACCTGAAAAGGTTGATGAGGCGCTTACTCGCGCCTAAAACGAGCTCTGCCATCCGGTTCGCCAGCTCCCGTGGCTTCCCGGCTCCCAACATCTTCCTCATTACCAAGCTGATGTTGAACGCGCCGACGTGAATTAGCAGGCGCTTGAGAATATTCTTCCGTCCGTGCAGGGTGCAGCGTCGCATCCCGCCGGTTTCGTAGCAATGAGCAAAGGTTCGTTCCACAAACTCGCCTCGCCGCCTCAGCAGTCTCTTTCCATACCGGCCGCGCACCCGTTGCCGGTTTTGATAAACCGCCTGCTGTTGGCCCTGCTTGCCTTTCCAGTGTCGCTTGCCGGGCTGTTTCTTCTCCGGGATGTAAGTGCGAACTTCCAGTTCCTTGATCTGCTCAAGAGCTTCGCCGCTATGGTAGCCCTTGTCCGCAACCAGTTCTTCAATTCCTTCTACGTTGACCTTGGGTTCCTCTTCAGGATGCAACTCTGCTTCGCGATCGACTAAATCCGCCACCGCTAATCCCGCATCGGCAAGCGTCTCCTGCACGGTCGCCGTATCGCCCAGGTCAGCCGCTTGCAAGGTGACGGCCACCACCGCGCCCGTATCCAGATCGACCGCATGTTCGGCCTTGTGAGCCAGGTGCGTACTGCCGTCCTTCATCTTCGCAACCCGAGCATCTTGATCGGTGGGACTCTTCCACTCCTTGTTGGAGGTGCGCTTCTTGCGCTTGCGGTCAAGCCGCGCCAGATCCTCCCGCATCGGTGTCTCGATGCCTGACGCCTTGGCCAGACCGGTCAGGAACTCTTCATACCTCTCGCCCGTGTCGCGCCGCACGATTGAGCGCATCGCCGCGCTGGCCTCCAGGGTGGTCGCATCAATGCCGATGCGCTTGCCCGCCAGCAACGCGCGATCGGCAAGTAACCCAAGAACCCAGGAAAAAACCTGCTTATGCGTCTCCAAGTCGATCAATCGGCGGGTGCGCGAAATCGTGGAGTGATCGGGCGTGTCCTCATCCAATGCAATGCCCACAAAGTGCCGCAGGCTCAGTGAGTCCTTCAACCGCCATGCGATGCCGCGTTCAGACTCGATGCCCTCTACAAACGCGTCGAATCCTTCGCCCTCGAGGACCTCGTTCAGGCGAGCATAGAACGGGTGACCTGGGCCCGCGGCCATATTCGTATACGCCACCCACAGATCCTCCTGCCGCTCTCGATCCTTGCGTGTTCCCATCGCCATGACCTGATTTTAAGAATGGCTCATGTGGATGACGCTCAATTCTTGCGGGAAGGTATCAGGACTTGCACCACAGGCAGTTAGGGATCAGTCGAGATTAACAGCGACTTTTGTCAATTCCCGTTCGAAGAGTTCAATTCGCTATTCGGACGTTTCGCCGAAAACCGGAAGCGCCCGGTGCGTGGTTCGACGCTTATCGATGTGAATCCGGCAGATTCAAGCCAGTGATTCAGAGTAGCCGGATCAACGAGCACCATCGTATCGCAAAGGTGGATGATGCGCATCATCGTGGATGGCAGCCTGTCCACACCTGCGAAAACTCCTCCCGGCCTGAAGACTCGATGCGCTTCGGTGAATATCCGCGAGTACGGAATCGACCTCAAGGCATTCGATCTTGTTTATACGATCTCGCAGCCAATTCGTGGTCGCCCCGGGGCCCGGACCAATTTCCAAAGGGGGATGGATGGAGCTGGGCACACTGGCCGCAGCGTGGCGAATTTGCCAATACGACTTTTTTCGCGACCGAGGAGCGCGCCCAGAGTCAGATGGCGTTTGCTCGAAGCAAAGGGCGCATCGTCGAATTGACGGCCTTCAGTGATGGCATTGAACCGTTAGTCATCCAATACGCCACGCAAAGCGTCTTTGAACGACTTGAAGCCCGAGGACGTGGCCAAGGAGAATCTGCCGATTCCATCGCAGCCTCCGTTCGATCCCGCAAAGCCCTGTCCCTGCGGCCTGCATGGAAAGAGCTGTGGCGACTGCTGCAAGGACCAGGGCATCCATGCGCTCGGCAATGCGATGCTGCGGGGCACGGCACCGATTATTGTCCCCGGCGCGCGCACGACGATCTCCTCCAGCATGGTCATGGGCGACACCCGGTTTCGCTTTGTCTGGAATACGCTCTGGCCGCGTCCGCAGACCGAACCCTTCGATCAGTTTCTCGACGCCTTGGTCTATGCGACGCTCGGCAAGGATTAGTTCGACGAGCAGTCGCAGCGTGCCCCGGAGAAACGGCATGCGGTCGCCAAGTGGCGGGAGGCGATGGTGGAGCTTCTCAAGAAACCGCCGCTCATTGCGCGACCTTGTTCAGGCTGACAACTCCAGCCCCGGCGAGGACCCTAAAATAAGCAGTGAAGACTTCTATCGGCATGGGAAGATACTCGGCCGCGATGGCGTCATGTATGTCCAATATGGATCGCTTCCCATCTGCATAAAATGCCGGGGCGTCATCAAGGCTCATAACGCGAAGATCGTCTTTACCATCGCGCTTCATCTCCTGCGCCGCGTCCTCCAATGCCTTGTTCACCATAGAAATCTCCGACGTATCACTGGAAGCTGCATGTGTAACCGCTAAACCCCAGCCAATTCGCTCCAGCTTCCCTGACACCATCAGGGTCAACTTCAGTCGCGGAGTGACGCATTCGATAAAGGAAAAACTTGAGGCCGGAAGAGCCGACGTTGATGGTTAGATTGACTGAAGGTATCGTGTTGCTCAACCTAGCCACCTCAAGGCCAATATACTTTGCCTCCCACTGGTAGAAGGCCTGCTTGCCGATCCCGGCCTCGCGGATCACCACCACGACGGGGACGCCAACCTCTGCTTGCTTCAGCGCCCCCACGATCTGCCCCACACTGAATCGCTTCTTCTTCATCAGCAAAACCCCCTCCCTCAGCTGGTCAAGGTCTCGCCGACCACTAACTTTTAAGCTGGTTCAGAAAAACGGAGGCCGGTTAATTGCCGCGGGATTATTCTGGAAGCGTATATCTCGCATCGATTAGGGCACGTATAAGTTTTCGAGATTCCTTGGAATTCTGAGGAAATTGAAGTTCTATCCGAGCTGCTTGGTCTGCCAGGTAAGGATCCTTCACCGCTTCACGAAACCACTTGGAATAGTCTTGACGGTGCAGATGGAAAAGCCAGGTTTCCTCGTCGATTCCTTGAGCAATCTGCGAGAAAATAGCAAGATTCTGGGCCTTGAGATTGTGACGGTTCCCCGGTCCGCGAAAATAAAAGCTGTGATAGCGCATATTGCCTTCAGCGTATTTTCGACGATGACGGATACGATCTCCTTTGGGCCGAATGATCCTCATCGGGGATGGAGGGTTTCCAGTCTCAGGAAACCAGATAATAGCCTGCCCCGCCTTAGAAGACAGACCTTGAGGCCACAGCAGAGAACGACCGGTCACATCGCTGAAGCTTTTCATGGTTGTCTCTGGGGAAGGCCCCACTGCAATGACTACGTCCATCATCGCCAAGATCGCGGTCGGCAAATGATCTGGTCGCACGGTCACGAGTATCGTCTCACCTAGCTTTTGCGGCAATATCTCCGGTAGATGCCCCCAATCTAAGGGCAAAAGGTGATGAGCTTCATCGAAAATCATCCAGTGCGGTCGACCCGTTCGTGTACGCAACGTTCGAAGGCTTGGGAAAAGTTGCCCGAAGAACCCTGGCCTGTCCGGAAGTTGAATACCGAGGAGATTGAGACTTACGTTCATTTTCGGATCCTCGAGAATGCTCAACACCTCGTTGATGCTGATTGCACGATTGGAATCGCCTAGATGGATAACGTCGCGTGAAGGCCCATAGTCTCCTTCTGGATCGATAATACAAACCTGATACGCCTGTTCAATCAGGCGTTCGACGATACCTGCCGTAATCGTGGACTTGCCGCTTCCCGAAGGTCCTGCAATAAGGATATTGGTTCCATAGGGAGGAACTTTAATCTCGCCTCCGCCCTCAAGCGAACCGATAGGTATGAAATTGCGGCGAAGTTTTCCTTGCATTCTGACGAGGTCGTCGGCGATTAACTCATTCACCAACTCTGCCAAACCGCTGCCGGCCTCTCGCTTTGTAATCAAGTCGACGAGCTCAAGGATGGAAGGTACTGCGTTGGCTACCGCTACGGAACACTCGCAACGGTCGAGAAAGGACTGGTCGTTCTCTCCGTCTCCAATGCCCACGGCTTCATGAAACGAAAGCCCAAGTCGTCGCAAGGCAACACTTAGTCCAGTTGCTTTGTTGACCCCTGTGGGAAGTACCATCACGGCATTCTTGTTGAAAACGATGAGCAACTCAAAACCGGATTCTTGAATAGCTCGAAGAACTGCGTTTTGATGAGGTATCCATGTGGCAACTACAACCCGGCCAACCTCGATCGGCTCCACGCCAAGACTTCGAAGACGTTCGATGAACGCTCGAGGTAACGGTCGGCAAAGAACCGTCTCCTCTCGTGTCTGAGGGATGTAAAGAACCGCGCCATTCTCCGCTACGACACAGTCGAAGACATCAATCTGGGGCAGGATCTCAAGCAACTCAACAAGCCGTCGCCCGGTCACCAGAATGACTCGCCGTCCCGAAGCCCTGAGACGTTTGATCGCCGCGATCGCTTCCTCCGATAGTTGCCCATCGGTAGCCAGCGTACCGTCGTAGTCCGTAGCTAGCGCCAAGTATCGCAATGTGGTGAACCCCGAGTGACGATTTGCAACCTACTTCGCAATGATAGTGCGCGATGAGGGGCCAAGGCCATATTCGGCTCGCGTAAATGCTTGTGAACCCCAATCGCTTTGTCTGAGAAGGAGTGCAGATTAGCCCAGTGGCAATGGCAGCTTATTGGAGGGGCCGTAAAGCCCACTATTAAAAGGAGATCTAGATTCGTTGGGCTCCCGCGTCTCACATCATCATTGCATTCAATTTTGGCGGGTTCAAGCCAGCGAGCTTTTTTCAACACGGCAACTACAACGCCGGGCCGATCGCCGTGAACATCGGCTTTACCTATCGCTTTTAGGAGAATCATACCTGGGTCAACATCGCCCGGTGTGATCTGGTTAATTCCTCATTGGGCCGATCAAACAACCGATTCTGAGTTCAATCGTTCCGCCCGACTAATCTTTTTCGCCAATCTTAAGCCGATCGTTGCTCGGTATCATGACTATGCTAACGACCATGCAGTACCTGCCAGAACGAGAGTGCGACGACTCAACATGACTGAATTTCTTTAAGCTCAGATGTTTTTTCTGAGCTTTGTTCCATATCAGAAAACCGTCTTGCATGGCTAAACGACCCAAGCTCGCACGTTGATGAATCACTTTCGATGGCAACCGTTCAGGTTCCACCAACCATGTATTCGGTCCGGTAAAGCACCATGATTACTTGTTCGAACTCTCTCGCCAGGCCAGAGAGGCGGGGCGTCCAATCAAAGACTCGGCTTCAAGCCTCAGCCATTGGGCTGTACGGACTGCCCCGCATGCGGACCGCGCTCCATAACCTGCGTGTAGTTCTGCCCGGAGCGCAACATCCAATACAAACGAACCGCCAGTTTGTGGGCGATGGCCACTTTGGGGACGCCGTGATGCTTATTCATCGACAAGCGCAGATACTGCCGGTGCCAGTTCGGATCTTTGCTTTGCGCCTTGATAGCAGCCTCCACCAACAACCAGCGCAGCAGCGTATTGCCCTGCTTGGTAACGTGTCCCATTTGCTGCTGATGCTTGCCGCTGGACGCCTCAGCTGGAATCAGCCCCAGATAGCTGCCCACCTGTTTGCCGCGGGGGAACCGCCTCCAATCCCCCAGGATCAGCACGTACGCCAACGACACTACCG
>JABDBE010000084.1 GCA_013288805.1 Acidobacteriota bacterium | reverse complement strand
ATATTTGATGAAATGACAGAGGGGGATGTTCGTCACGGCCGGAACAGGTTCTTGGCGATGAACAAAACGTTCGCCGGGCGCTCGGCCAGGCGCCGCATCAGGTACGGGTACCATTCGGTTCCGAACGGGATGTAGACTCGCATTCTCCAGCCGTCGCGGCCCAGGCTTTGCTGCAGATCACGGCGGATGCCGTGCAGCATCTGAAATTCGAATGCGTCGCGGGAAATTCTTTCTTTGGTCGCGAAGGCTTTTGCCTGATTGATGATGTTTTCGTCGTGCGTGGCCAGCCCATGATAGACCTTGCTCTTCATCAGAATCTTCATCAGCTTGACGTAGTTGGCGTCAACTTCTGACTTTGCTTGAAAGGCAATCTCCGGCGGCTCTTTGTAGGCGCCCTTACACAGGCGAATGCGAATTCCCTCCGCCAGCAGCTTCTCGACATCGCTCTCCGAGCGTCGCATGTAAGACTGAATAACCGCGCCCACGCATCCCTGATTGCCGGGGGCGCGATGAAGTTCGTGCACGAAATCGAGCGTACGCTGCGTGTACGGCGAACCTTCCATGTCGACGCGAACAAAGTTGCGCGGACTCATGGCCGCGGCCTTCGCCACGAGACCGGTCACCAGGTCATGCGCCAGTTTTTCGTCTACGTCGAGACCCATGTGGGTGAGCTTCAGGCTGATGTTGGCATTTAGCTTTTGTTCTGCGATGTCGTCCAGTAATTGGTGATAGAGCTGAGCGCTGGCTCGGGCTTCGTCTGCGTTGGTGACGTTTTCACCGAGATTGTCGATGGAGACGCTCAGGCCAGACTCATTGATGGTGCGCGTGGCCCGAAGCACGTCCTCGACCTGAGTGCCTGCCACAAAACGGCTGGAAACTTTCTGGCCAATGGAAGAACGCTCGGCGACGGCGCGCAGCCACTGGCTCTCCGACAGAGAAATGAAGAGCGCCCTTAGCACCGTACGCCTGCGCAGGTAGAGAAGATGAAGTTATGACTACCTTGCACGTGCATGAAGTTCACAGGAATTTGTATCACAAGTGGGGTGAGCTGGGATGTGACGGCACTCATATCGAGAGTCAAGAGCGAGCGAAATACTAGGCCAGAAAAATTTCGTCGATGTAGCACCAGCGCCAGTTCTCTCCCGGCTCGAAAGACTGCATGATCGGATGCTTTGTGTGGTGAAAGTGCTTGGTCGCGTGCTTGTTCTTGGATGAGTCGCAACAGCCGACGTGACCGCAGATGAGACATTCCCTCAGGTGGACCCAGGTGTCGCCCATCTCGAGGCACTCCTTGCAGCCTTTGCCGCTGGGCTTGACCTGACGAATCTCTGTTACGTGCAGACAAGTTGACTGTTCGTCTGGCATGCGTCGCCTCCAGAATAATTTCCGGCTAGCCCCGCACGGGCGAGAACGCCCGCGCCTACATTTATTCTTCCAGAAATTTCTCGACTTCCAATGCAGCCATGCATCCCGAGCCAGCGGCCGTGATCGCCTGACGATAGCGCCGGTCTTGTACATCGCCGCAGGCATAGACTCCGTGCACACGGGTGAAGACGTAATCCTTCGTTTTCAGGTAGCCGTCCTGATCCATCTCGAGCTGCCCATCAAATATCTTGGTATTGGGGATATGGCCAATGCCCAGGAACATCGCACTGGCGGGGAAATCCCAGACCTTACCAGTCTTGAGATTCCGCAGCGTCAGACTGGTGACCTCTTTCTTGTGAATGTCGTTTACGTCTTCGACGACCGTATCGAGCAGGAACGCGATTTTCTCGTTCTTCTGGGCGCGATCCAGCATGATTTTCGAGGCGCGGAAATGTTCCCGCCTATGAATGACCGTGACTTTCGTGGCGAAGCGAGACAGAAAAATCGCTTCTTCCATGGCCGAATCGCCGCCCCCTATCACGGTAATTTCTTTGCCTGAGAAGAAGAAGCCGTCGCACGTGGCACAGGAAGAAACGCCGTGTCCGATCAACTGCTGCTCGTGAGGCAACCCCAGCCAGCGCGCCGAAGCGCCACTCGCGACGATAAGCGTGCGGGTATGAATGACTTCGTGACCGACGTGGACTTTGAACGGATTCGCGCTGAGGTCAACGCTGGTTACGTGGCCATGTTTATACTCTGCTCCGAAGCGCGACGCCTGCTTGCGCATGTTCTCGATCAACTCCGGTCCCTGAATGCCTTCGGGGAATCCGGGAAAGTTCTCGACCAGCGTGGTTAGTGAGAGCTGCCCGCCCGGTTCGTGGCCTTCGAGCACCAGCGGTTTCAGGTTCGCCCGCGCGGTGTAGAGCGCTGCAGTATGCCCGGCGCAGCCGGAGCCAATGATGACGACGTTGCGGATATTGTCCATACAGTAACAGGTTAGATTACGGATTTCAGATTTCGGTTCAGCACGCGGATTTGGTCACTCGTTTTGCGACGCGGACTTTTCTGGCACAGTCTTTTTTTTCGTGGCCTTCGCTGCCGGCTTGGTTTTGCTCGCTTCCACGCTGCTGATCCGCGTCAACTCTGCCGGCACCGTGGTCCGCGCTGCCAGAAGATTGCGATAGTTGGTCACGATTGCTGTCGCGCTCTGAAACAGCGGCTCATAAGCGCTTTGATCCGGCGCAGGACTTCCCTCGGTCCCGGCACAGCGACCCAGTACTACTGACGATTTACCGAAGCGCTCCAGCTTGATGCGGCTCGCCGGAGTGCTGGTAGAAAGCATATTCGCCGGCGTGGTCACGGCGGAGGCGTTGTCTTCGATCGCGACCTGCATTAAGTCCTTGGGATCGCGCACGTGGAAAATCAGAGTCTCGACCATGTTTTTTGGGTCGCGACTGAACGAGTACTGGACCGTTGAAAAGAGAGCCTGCACGGAGAACTCGCGACGAATGCGCACCCAGTCGGCGGTTCCAGAGTCAGACGAGAATTGCGCGCTCGCTCCCGCCTTAAGAAAATCAGGGCTCTGATCGAGCGTCGAGCGCCCGCGATCGACCTCGAAATCGGGGCTGAAAAGCGGTTGCTTGGGAATCCGCGCCAGCGCGGAAGCGATCTCCTGCTGTTCCTCCGGCGAGGGCGAGCAGACATTCAGCATGTTCAGCTTGACCGGTGGCTGGGCGGATTGCTGGGCGCTGGCCAGCAGCGCCAAGCCGACGCTAAACCAAATTACAAAGATGTTTCGGAGCACGACGGCATTCTAAATGAAGATGGTGAGAATCTTAAATCGTAAGGACTGAGGATAGAATTACTGCATGGCAAACTTAACCTTGGTATATGGATTGCGGCTGCTTCCCTCCGAGGAAGTCGCGGAAGTGGGGGACGCAACCCTCAAGCTCAAGAACGGCCGTGAAGCCCACGTGACCATGCACGTGCTGGAAGGCAGCAAGGATGAGATTGAAAAACAGCTGAAGACCAGCCTGGAAGCGTTCTTCGATTTCTATCCAGAAATTTAGAGATCTGGCTGCAGGCTTTGGGCTCATGTCGTCGCTTCCTAAAGCCTGACGGCTGAAGCCCGAAGCCTGATCGCCGTCTTCTCTTCTATAATTCGGTTCTACACCAATGCCCTTGCCTTATCGCTACCTCCGTCTGCGGCTTCGCGAGGCTGGTTTCCTGCCCACCAGCAGAGTGGCGCTGATCGCCTGGTATCTACTCGGTCTGGACCTGCTTCTATTCCTGCTGCAGAAGGTGTTCGGTTTTTTTCATCTGCCTTACGGTGACAGTCTCGGCGGCTGGGTAAGCTTCCTGAGCTTCCTCGTCATCGTGCTTTTCTCGATTCTGGCATTCCGCTGGATCAAGGCTAAGGCACTATGGCGGCTGCGCAACCGGCTGATCGTCACCTATGTGTTCATCGGCTTTATCCCGCTTGTATTGCTGATTGCTCTGGCGCTCGGATCGTTCTATTTATTTGCCGGGCAGTTCGCCACGTTTATTGTCACGACAGGACTAAACTCCGAATTGAGCAGTTTGTCCGCCGCCAATTCCACCATCGCCCGCCACCTTTCTTCCCAGATACAACGCGAACCGGCCGCTTGGGTGGCTTCGCTTGAAACCCTGCACCAGACCGACAAGCACTGGGCCAATCGCCAAATCTGTGTCTGGTTGAACCAGAAGATCGTTCTCAACAGTTCTCCAACAGAGGTCGCGGCGCCCATATCTCCGCCGTATCTGAAAACTCCTTTCCGCGGCGTGGTGCGCGACCATGACAAACTTTTCCTGCGCGTGCTCGAAACTGTGCCGCTGAAAGAAGGAAATCTTACCGTAATTTCCAGCGAACCGGTTGACCAGTTGCTACAGACCCTCGCTGCGAACCTGGGCGAAATCACTTTGTATGAAGGGCTGACTCTTCACAAAGTAGACCGAACCGAACCAGGGCCAGCGCGGGGCACGCAAGTCCTCGCCGGAGACAACAAGAAGGTCGTGCTCGACACCAGCAAGGCAAAACTGACATTCAGTTCTGGCACTATTCCCCCTCCGACTCGCGCGCTGGATCGAGACGTGCTGTTTGTCACTTCGGTCTCCGTGATGGATTGGGATGACGGGGAGACGGCCAATCCCATCGGCATCACGGTGCAGACCCGCATTTCAAAACTGTATGAGCGCTTGTTCTCTGCCCAGGGAGATTTTGCGCCCACGGTTGAATTTTTCCTGCTGTTCGCGGTGATCTTTTTCGCAATCATCGAACTGCTGGCGATATGGATTGGCACTCAGCTTACGCGCACGGTGACCGGCGCAGTGGCGCAACTCTACGAAGGCACTCAACACGTCAACCGCGGCGACTTCAGCCACCGTATTCCGGTGAAGTCCAAGGATCAGGTTGCGACTCTGGCGAACTCGTTTAACTCCATGACGGCCTCGCTGGAGAAGCTGATCGAAGAGCAGAAAGACAAGCAGCGCCTGGAGAACGAACTCGTGATCGCTCAGGAGGTCCAGGCGCAGTTGTTTCCTCAGGAGAGCGTTCAACTCGCGTCCCTCGAAGTTCACGGATTTTTCCGTCCCGCACGGACAGTCAGTGGCGACTACTATGATTTTTTGACGCTGGATTCGGATCGCCTGATTCTGGCTGTGGGCGACGTTAGCGGCAAAGGAATCTCCGCCGCGCTCCTGATGGCAACCATTCACGCCGCCGTGCGTGCCCTCAGCCTGCAGGACGTTCCCGTCTTGCGCGAGCCCGCGGCCGTAGGCGCGGCGGTCAGGCCCGAAGTCATGCTAGCCTCGGGATTCCGGGGCGTCGACATGTCTCCCGGCGCTCTGCTCTCCCTGCTGAATCATCAGCTCTACGAGAGCACGCCTCCGGAAAAATATGCGACATTATTTCTGGGGATCTACAACGGCGTGGAGCGCAAGCTCACTTACAGCAACGGAGGTCACTTGCCGCCCTTCATTATGAGTGAGGACGGTTCCATTCGCCGCCTGGAATGCGGCGGAACCGTGGTCGGCCTGTTTGATCAAAGGAGCTACAACGAGGCTTCGGTCGAGCTCTGCCGGGGTGAGATTTTCGTGGGATATACCGACGGTGTAACCGAGCCGGAAAATGATTTTGGCGAGTTTGGCGAAGCCCGGCTGATCGACTTGCTGCGAGAGAATCGTGACTTGCCGCTTACGCGCATCAGTGAAATTGTGACTGCTGCGGTGGACGATTGGATTGGCCCCAACGAGCAGCCCGACGATGTCACTCTTGTTCTGGCGCGGGCAAGATGATCAGTGTGGGGCAGAGTCAGCGATGGGCGAAGCTATACGCTACTCCGTAGGCGGAATCGCCACTGGCGTACAGCGGAAAAGCGCGCTCCAATTTGTGGTGTCCGGTTTTGTGCAGGAAATAACTGATCGCAACCACCCCGGCCATTCTGCCTCCGAAGAAAACCAACTGGCCGGCAGTTCCGCTCTCACACAACGCCTTTGCCATGGGATCTAATTCCCTCCCCCCGTCGCTCAAGTTGTGATGCGTAATGCCAAAGTCCACCGCTTCCAGGGTGGCGTGACTGGCAAAGAGCATTTTGTTGGCTCGGTCCCAAAAGTCGTGTTGCGTTGAAGCCTCGGGCAAATCTTGAGCGACGCTTGCACCGCAAAGTAAAAGTGTTAAAAGCAGAAGAGAAAATTTCCCGGGCAGCCCCATGGCCCCAATCTATGGGTCGAGAGAGAGCCCACCCAGATCACGTAGGTATGCGGAGGCATTTTCTGATTCACAATCGGGAAATGGTGCCAAGGGATTTCCTTTTCCGGTTGAGCCTTTGGTACCTGGATAATTACGTTGACGGCCCACTTGCCTTCCACGATAATCGGCCCATCCGTTTCACCCTTCCCCAGGTAGTAGGCATATCCCTGTGTAACCGAGTTGAGTGTTGGAGGAGATAATGCTATCTGCGATGTCGAACCACAGAGCTACTCACCGCTCCGTGTTCTTTTTCCTTACCTTCTGCTTTCTCTTGTTCGTCACCTGCGCTTCTACGTGGGCGGCACAGCCAGATCGAATCGTCGGCACAATTGATGCTAGCCAGACCATAGTCCTGAAGGGCACTGTCAGTCCGAAGGCCCAGCCGCAGTATGACCGCGGTCCAGTTCACCCATCGATGAAGCTGCCTTTCGTGACCTTACTGATCCAGCCGTCGGCTGAACAGCAGGCCGCGCTCAAGCAGCTACTGGCCGAGCAGCAGGATCCGTCGTCAGCGAACTATCACAAGTGGTTGACGCCGGAGCAGTTTGGCCAGCGCTTTGGCCTGAGCAATGCAGACCTAGCGAAAATCACTCACTGGCTGCGTTCGCAGGGTTTCAGCGTTGCTCAGATAGCGCGCGGGCATGATTGGGTCGCCTTCAGCGGCACGGTCGCCCAAGTACAACGCGCGTTCCATACGGAACTTCATAGCTACAACGTGGACGGTGAAGAACGCTTTGCCAACGCCACGGACCCATCGATTCCTAAGGCTCTGGAGGGCATTGTGGCCGGTTTCCGCGGGCTGAACAACTTCCCTCTCGTGCCTATGAACGTCAAGAAGTCGGATGCGACAACAACGAGTCCCGACTATTTCAGTGGCGGCGGGAATTACCTGGCTCCCGGCGATATCGCGACGATCTACGACATCGGCCCGCTGTACACAGCTGGAATCGATGGTACGGGAATGAAGATCGCGATTATGGGACAGACCGACATCTATGCGGCGGACATTGCTGAGTTTCGATCTGCTTTTGGTCTGTCGGCGAACGTTCCCCAGCAGATGCTCGCCACAGGTTGCACCCATCCGGGTGTCACGGGCGACCTGGCCGAGGCGGATATCGACTTGGAATGGTCGGGCGCGGTCGCGCGCAACGCGACGATTATCTTCGTCATATGCGACCCGAACGCCGGTGGCGTATTCAACTCGGCCCAGTACGCCATCGACAATGATGTGGCCCCAGTTATCAGCATAAGCTACGGCGGTTGTGAGTCCGCGAACGGGCAAAATAACGCTCTCACACTCCAAAGCCTGGTGCAAAAGGGCAATTCGGAGGGCATAACCTTTATTGCATCGTCTGGAGACAGCGGAGCGGCTGCATGTGACTCTTCCGGGAACACGACTGCAGCCCAGGGCCTCGCGGTAAATATTCCAGCCAGTGTTCCGGAGGTGACCGCAGTGGGCGGTACGGAATTCAACGAAGGAAGCGGGAGCTACTGGGGTACTACTAACGGCTCCAATGGTGCCTCCGCGCTCTCCTACATTCCTGAGCTAGCGTGGGATGATAATTCGACAGGAACTGGATTCGACCCCCACCTCGCCGCGACAGGAGGCGGGACCAGCCTATATTTCCCAAAACCAGCCGGGCAGACCGGCCCTGGCGTGCCCAACAATAACTCCCGCAACGTGCCGGACGTGGCCATGGCCGCCTCCGCCGATCACGACGGTTACATCGTTTGCACAAATAATGGCTGCGCAGGCGGAATTCAGGGCGCTGGCATCTATGGGGGCACATCTGTCGCCACACCCATCTTCGCGGGCATCGTGACCTTGCTCAATCAACAGATGAAGAACACGCCGCCCGCCGGCTTAGGCAATATTAATCCAACCCTTTATCAGCTGGCGCAAAGCGTGCCCGCAGCTTTCCACGACGTGCCTGCCGGCGACTACAACAACGGAGGCGCCTCAAACCCGAGCGGCAACACGGTTCCTTGCCAGACGGGCACAACGAACTGTCCGGCAATCGCACCTTTCCAGTACGGGTTCAAGACCGCGGCAAACTACGACCAAGTGACCGGTCTGGGATCCGTCGACGCTCATGTCTTCGTGACCAATTGGGCCTCCGCTGCCAAGAGACCGACCACAACCTCCGTCACTCTATCCCCGTCTACGGTCAACGTGAAAGGAACCGGCCCGATAGCCGCAAAAGCCACAGTCGCACCCACAACAGGAACCGGTACGCCGACGGGATCGGTAAACTTTTTTGTAGACGGTAGCTCGACTGCTGCGGGCAGCGGAACATTGAGCAGCGGTTCTTTCACCTTCAGCTACAATCCTTCTACACTTCTTGCAGGAAACCACACGATCACCGCAACCTACGGGGGCGACTCCAACTTTGCTGGTTCGACTTCAGCTTCAGCACCTTTGGGCGTGCAGGATTTCCAGATCGCGGCCAGTCCTACGACAGTTAGCGTGGCTGCTCCTGGCGGGAGCGGGACTACGACGTTGACCATCACCCCATTCGGCGGCTTCAATGCGGCATTGACCTTTAGTTGCACCGGGCTGCCTTCGGAAGCGACTTGCACATTCACTGCTGCCTCGGCAACCAGCGAGACCCTGAGCATCACGACTACCGCGCCCTCGTCACGGTTGGACAGGTCGCCCTTCGAGCGCCAAGGCGGTCTCTTCTATGCCATGCTGCTTCCGGGATTTCTGGGACTGTTAATAGCGACGGGAAATCGCAAACGAGGATTGCGCGGTGCGCGTTTGTTAAGCCTCATCGCGGTGTTGGCGTTGTCCACTTTGTCGATGCCGGCTTGCGGCGGCGGCAGCAGCAAACCCAGTAATCCGGGAACTCCGGCGGGAACCAGCAGCGTGACGGTCACGGCCACCACCGGAGGCACATCCGCCCTCACTCGTACCACGACCGTTTCGCTCACGGTGCAATAGAATAGCGGCGGGGGATTGTCTTTACCCCGACCGGGTGCTATTCGAAGTGTCGACTGAACTCGTCACGCTACAGCATTTCCGCGATGTTCCCGAGGCCCTGCTGGCCAAGGGAAAATTGGAGTCGGCTGGAATTGCCTGCGCCCTGGCCGATGGCAACCTGGTTCGCATGGACTGGCTACTCTCGAATGCTATCGGCGGCATTCGTCTGCAGGTCCACGAGCAGGATGCCGAGGCCGCTCGCGCCATTCTGGACGAACCGATCCCGCCGGAATTCCACGAAGAAGAAGTTGGCGAGTCTTATGCGCAGCCGCGCTGCCCTCGCTGTTATTCGCTCGACATCGGATTCGAAAAAATCAATCGCTTCTGGACTTACGGTCTGTGGCTGCTCTTATCCTTTCCCATTCCTGTACGCAAGAACAACTGGAAGTGCTACACCTGCGGCATCGAATGGGTTGAAGAATGAGAATACAACCCGGAGCTTGCGGAAAAACTCTTGGCGCTGCGGCTTCCAACCCTGGCGTTTTCGCCGATTCCTGTTAACAAATTGAGCCGGTTAATCTCTTACGGGGTTATGCCGATATCTAAAGAGTGACTGCCCCTACTTCTGCTCTGAACCCCGGCCAAGGCAAACCGGCACCCAAACCTGGGACTCAGTTTGTCGCTCGCCAACCGATTCTTACCGTAGACGAGAAAGTATTCGGCTACGAACTCCTGTTTCGTGATGGGGTGGAAGATTTCTTCCGCCACGACGATCCAGACTTGGCTTCGCGCAGCACTTTGAACACTGCCATGCTCTTAGGCCTTGATGTTCTGTGTGATGGACGTAGAGCGTTTGTCAACTGCACGCGCGACATCCTGCTCAAGGATTACATCACTCTGCTGCCTTCGGAACAGGCGGTAGCCGAAATTCTGGAGACTGTTCCGGCCGATGATTTGGTGGTGGCAGCCTGTCGCCGCCTCAAGGAAGCCGGATACACCATAGCCCTCGACGACTTTGG
>JABDBE010000083.1:6538-10572 GCA_013288805.1 Acidobacteriota bacterium | reverse complement strand
TCCGATGCATTGTTGCGGTTCGAGCGTGAGCTGAAGATATCGAGGTCAGGACGATTCCGAACGACGCTGCATTTGTCAGTCCGAGATGACCGCGCCACAAAGCGATCACGCCAGATGTGATTGGCGATGATCACATGGTCGGCAAATGTCGCTGACCATTTTTCGACCAGGGTCATCGCTTTAAAGACCAGGGAAGTGTGGCTGACCTTGAACTTGGAGGCATAAAACTCCGGAAGCAGATCGTGGATGTCGAGGATGACCGGGACTTTGTTGAGCTTGGGAAAGAGAGCGGAAAACACCAGAAAGTCCGGGACGTTGTGCACATGGACAAGATCATACGGATCCTGTCCATGCTTACGTCGCAGAAACAGTAACGACCCAACGAGGAAGCGTGCGATCCTGGCAGAGTAGGTGAGAAGACCCTTTTCGTTCACTAGTCGCGATTGAATGCGATAGACGTTGACGCCGTGCATGACCTGAAATACAGGATGTGATTCATCGCGGCGAAGTGCGATCACGTCCACAACGTCCCCCCGCTGCACCAGGGCGGTCGCGTACTGCATGATCCGCGTATCGCTCTCATAGAAGGCATAGGCCACCATGCACACGCGACGCCGCAGCCGGCCATTGAGCGTGATCGGAGGAGTGGAAGCTGTGTCCATGGCAGGAATTTCAGGCAACGTCGAAGTCATAGACATCCAATTCTCGCGTTTCTACTTCAAGCAGGTTTTCTTGTTCTTCGACCTGAAATGCAAGGCGGGAGTGGCAAACCACAATCGAAATGAGTATCCAATTCAGATATCCCTGCTGCCCCCAACTGTAGCCAGCCACACTTAGAAGTAGGAAATAGAATCCCAGAAGTGATGTAAGGAGAACGCCGCTCAGCCGGTTTTCCGGTCGAGGCAGGAGTCTGAGATTACGGAAGGCAATCCAAAGCGGGGCAAACAGGAGACACGAAGTGATCAAGAGCCCGCCGTAACCCAATTCGTAGATAAAGAGCGCCCAGTTATCGTCGCAGGTGTACCAGCGCTGCGTCACATTGAGGAAAGTGATGTCCAAACCCAATTCGCGGAAGGTGCCAAGCCCGTAGCCGAAGACGAATCGCGTCGCATCTTTGTCGACAACCTGCTGGATGGTTTGGCTCAAAGTGTCACGGTAGAGATACGAGGCCCCCACGGGGCTGGTCGCGTCAGTGCTGGACTGGTAGAGGCCGGCAATGGTTTCCCAGATCCCCGGCCGGGATACGACGATCAGCCCACCGGCAACTGCAGTGATGAGGAGGTATTTTCTTACCCGACCATTCGTCAGTAAGAACAGGAGGAAGCAGCACATCCCGAGCGCTATCCACGGACCACGGCTGGATGTCTTGTAGATCGCCCAGATCATGAGTAGAAGCGATATCGATAGCATCAGGCGCTGACGGCCTTTTTCCCAGATGCTTAAGAGAAAGAGCGCGATGGGAATCGTCACTGCCAGTGCATCGCCAAACAAAATCGGGTGAGGGAAAGTCGATCGCACCCGAAGTCCGCGGCCCCATTCGATGTACAGGGGGTCGCGTCCACCGTCATATGTGATCCACAAGTTGGAAGGAAAGATTCTCAGGATACTCCAGTGGTCATAGGCTTCAAGTAGAGAAAAGACACAACACAATCCCATGGCCATGACGACAGCGTAGAGGACGCTGTAGAGGGTTTGAAGTTTGGTTGTGATTCGAACAAAGAGGAAGTAGAGAAGGTAGTACTCCAATACCTGCGAGATCATCTGCTTGATACTGGTTACCAGCGACAAAGAGAAGACGGTGGAACAGATAGCCCATGCAACATTCAGGAGCATGAGCCATTTCAACGGAATCGTGTCTTGCGTCGAAGGCTCTCTTTTCACCAGATAGAGGACGAGCAATGTCATCAACGACAGCCGCATCGTGTTGAAGTCGCACACCCCCGGAATGACGAGTCGCGATTCGAGCGGCATCAGCACCACAAAGAATGCGAACACCGGCAAAGCATTCTCGAGCGACTGTCGACTCGCCCGAATTAAGCTCACCACGATGGCCAGTTGAAGCGTGAGGATAATAATCATTGCCGCGCATAGCCGCGATTGTCGTTGAATGAAGCGTTTTCCGCGCGCGTCCCGCGCGGATGCCAATGTCTCACGGGATTTTGTTCAGCTGCATGGTTCCGGGACGGGACTGCTGGTCGCACAAGGGATGAATTTGGGCAACGCTCCGCGATCGTGACTCACATCCGAGCCAGGTGCAGAATCCCTTTTTGCCAATGCATCGGCTCTTTCAGTCAGGCCGGGAGCTCGGCTGAACCGACTCGACTCCCCCGACTTGGGTCGAGGATTGCGGGCGAAACTTCCCTGCCCTGATGATTAGCAATTCGGAGGCCAATGAACGACGCAGCCCAGGTGCAGCCCCCAATTCTGAGACTCTCTGACTGACGCCTTCATTTCCAGGTATTGCTGGCCAGATCGGAGGTTGTACCTTTGCTGTCGGGATCCTGACCTTGCGCGATTCCAGGGCGGTCCTGTGAAGCCAGTTGTCACAAACGTCTCAGAATATGCAAGGGGTTGCATACCACAGGTCGATCGGCAGTATTCTCACGGAGAGAGGAGGCACCGCCCTGGTCGGCAGCCACATCGAGATGCACTTATAAGTGCCGGCTGCCCCCGCGGCATTATGGAATGGTCAAGATTATCTGACTAGACGGCGAACTCTCCACATCAGCAGCATCCACACTTGTCACGTAGTAGGTGTAAGCCGTTCCAGACTGTACCGAGTGATCCACATAGCTGGTCTGGGTAACGATGGAGGTATTCAGAGGCGCGAAACTGCCATTGCTGTCGGCACGATATACCCTGTACCCCGAGACACCAACCGGCGAATTCAAAGGTGCGCTCCAGCTGAGGTCTACCGAATGCTGCGCCGCTGTCGCAGTACCGCTAAGGCTTACAAGTGCGGTACTCCCTGAAGTCGAATTGCTGGTGATGGTGAGTTGCCCTGTCGACGTGCCGGCCGCCACCGGGGTGAAAACAAAGGTGAGTTTCACGGCAATGGTGGGATTGAGAGTGACCGGGAATGTCAGGCCCGAGATTGTGAATCCGGAGCCAGTCATGCTGGCTTTGCTGACGGTAACTGGCGCATTGCCGGTGGATGTCAAGGTGAGGACCTGGGTCGCCGATGATTCGATCACGATACTCCCAAAGTCCAGACTAGTGGCACTGATCGTCAGCACGGGGTTCGAAACGCTCACCCCCGTACCGCTCAGGGATACCGTTGCCGTGGCGTTCGAGGACGAATCGCTTGTAACCACCAAACTGCCCATAGCCGCGCCAGCAACCGTTGGAGTGAAGGTGATCTGTAAATTCAAAGCCTGGCCTGGATCCAGTTTGAGGGGCACGGTTATTGCTGCTGTGGAGAATCCGGAACCGCTCACAGACACCCCGCTGAGAGTGACCGGACCGGTTCCAGTGGACTTGAGCGAAATGGCCTCGGTTGCCGTGCTGTTTACCGTCACGTTGCCAAAGCTCAGACTGGTGGCGCTTACGGTGAGCTGCGGCACTGGCGCGGCGACTCCGGTGCCGCTCAGGCTGACAGTCGCCGGGTTGGCATTGCTGCTGATGGTGAGGGTTCCCGCTGAGGCTCCTGCGGTCTTGGGATCGAACGTCACCTGCAACGTCAGGGAGGATCCCGGATTCAGTGACACCGGGAACGTGCTCCCCGATACGGCATAGCCTGTTCCGGAAACGCCGGCCCCATTCACCGTGACCGGAGCTGTTCCAGTGGACTTGAGCGTAATGGCCTCGGTTGCCGTGCTGTTTACCGTCACGTTGCCAAAGTTCAGACCGGTGGCGCTCACGGTAAGCTGAGGCACAGGCGCGGCGACTCCGGTGCCGCTCAGGCTGACGGTGATTGCGTTGGCATTGCTGCCGATGGTAAGGGTTCCCGCAGAGGCCCCAGCGGTCTTGGGATCGAACGCCACCTGTAGCGTCAGGGAAGATCCCGGATTCAGTGACACCGGGAACGTGCTCCC
>JABDBE010000083.1:0-6528 GCA_013288805.1 Acidobacteriota bacterium | reverse complement strand
AGGGTTCCCGCAGAGGCCCCAGCGGTCTTGGGATCGAACGCCACCTGTAGCGTCAGGGAAGATCCCGGATTCAGTGACACCGGGAACGTGCTCCCCGATTCCACATAGCCCGTCCCGGAGGCGACGGCCCCATTCACTATGACCGGAGCCGTTCCAGTGGACTTGAGCGTAATGGCCTCGGTTACCGTGCTGTTTACCGTCACGTTGCCAAAGTTCAGACCGGTGGCGCTCACGGTAAGCTGAGGCACAGGCGCGGCGACTCCGGTGCCGCTCAGGCTGACAGTCGCCGGGTTGGCATTGCTGCTGATGGTGAGGGTTCCCGCAGAGGCTCCAGCCGTCTTGGGATCGAACGTCACCTGCAACGTCAGGGAGGATCCCGGATTCAGTGACACCGGGAACGTGCTCCCCGATACGGCATAGCCTGTTCCGGAAACGCCGGCCCCATTCACCGTGACCGGACCCGTTCCAGTGGACTTGAGCGTAATGGCCTCGGTTGCCGTGCTGTTCACCGTCACGTTGCCAAAGCTCAGACTGGTGGCGCTTACGGTGAGCTGAGGCACTGGCATCGTGACTCCGGTGCCGCTCAGGCTGACGGTGGTCGGGTTGGCATCGCTGCCGATGGTGAGAGATCCCGTAGAGGCTCCAGCCGTCTTGGGATCGAACGTCACCTGCAACGTCAGGGAGGATCCCGGATTCAGTGACACCGGGAACCTGCTTCCCGATACCGCATAACCTTTTCCAGAGATGCCGGCACCATTCACGGTAACCGGAGCCGTTCCAGTGGACTGGAGCGTAATGGCCTCGGTTGCCGTGCTGTTCACCGTCACGTTGCCAAAGCTCAGACTGGTGGCGCTCACGGTGAGCTGAGGCACAGGCGCGGCGACTCCGGTGCCGCTCAGGCTGACAGTCGCCGGGTTGGCATTGCTGCTGATGGTGAGGGTTCCCGCGGAGGCTCCAGCGGCCTTGGGATCGAACGCCACCTGTAGCGTCAGGGAAGATCCCGGATTCAGTGACACCGGGAACGTGCTCCCCGATACCGCATAACCTGTTCCAGAGATGCCGGCCCCATTGACCGTGACCGGCTCCGTCCCAGTGGACGTAAGCGTAACGGTTTCGGTTGCCGTGCTGTTCACCGTCACGTTGCCAAAGCTCAGACTGGTGGCGCTCACGGTAAGTTGAGGCACAGGCACGGCGACTCCGGTGCCCGTGACATGCACGGTTGCTGTGCTGCTGTCCTCGGAATTGCTGCTGATGGAAAGTACACCGGAGGCCGCCGCGAAGGCGGTCGGCTTGAAGGTAACGTTTAGAACTTCCGACTGACCCGCCCCCAGCGTCAATGGGAACGTGACTCCGGACATCGTGAAGGAAACCTCGCTCAGGACGGCAGAATCAATCGTGACCGACCCGGTGCCGGTGGACGCCAGAGTTACTGACTGTGTCATGGTCGAGTTGAGAGGCACGTTTCCGAAGTCCAGACTCCCTGGGGTAACAGCGAGCCGGCGGGAACCGGGAGAAGCGGGTGACGCATTCATGACAAAACTCGCACACCCGGAAAGAATCGAGGACGCCAGCAGTGTGACAAAAAAAAGAGAGAACCACCTCCAAAGCCTTCCGGTTCTGGCGGGCGATGAGCTGCCAGAGATCACGTCGTCAGTCGTTGTAACAGAAACAACATCAATCGGCTGTGTGATATAGAGCTTAGGGCCTCGGAGAAAAATTCCGAATACGGGCACAGTACCCTCTCCTCTGCACGGAACAAATGTTCCAAGGCAATGCCAAGCGAAGCAGATCCTTGTCGCTGATTGCCAAGGCAGGTAAGAGAATGGGTTTAATGAAGAGTTATCTATCGTTCAGTAATACGTAGCCCGCTGTGGGCTTACACATATTTAACAAACCAATTTGCATGCCGGAACCAAGACATGTCTTGCACGTTTTCTGTGTACGGCTTTATTGATTTGCTGCCTACCACATTAACACAATCATGCTACCCATTCGGGCATGCATTCTTTTTGGGGATATCGTTATTTTTGTGTCGCCTGGGGGACGGAGCGAAGTGGCAGGCGTTCCCGGATTTCCATTGGAAAACTCGGGTTCTCAGGGTTCAGTCCGGGTTTAGATGCGCTTTTCAGCACCGAACAATCTTCGGAGAATCAATTCCCTTGGTGGCATTCCGGGTATCCACCACCAGTCGCGCCTCCTGAACGATTGTCTTGTAGTCATAATCAGAGTGGTCTGTCACGATCACGATGCAAGCGTATGTGTGCAGCTGGGTGAGCGGAGCGCAGGTCATATTTAGGTTGTAATGACGCCCGCGACCGACAGTCGGAAAGTATGGGTCGTTGTAGGAGACCTCAGCTCCTTGTTGTTGCAGACTTTCAATGATTGTCAGCGAAGGAGATTCGCGCAGATCGTCGATATCCTTTTTGTATGCAAGACCGAGCACGAGGATCCGGGATCCCCGCAACGCGATGCTGTGCCGGTTGAGCGCCGCAGCGATCGACTGCACCACAAACTGAGGCATGGCGCCGTTCACTTCACCCGCAAGTTCAATGAACCTGGTATGGAAGTCCCATTCGCGAGCTTTCCAGCTCAGGTAAAACGGATCGATCGGGATACAGTGACCACCTAGCCCGGGGCCTGGATAGAACGGGTGAAAGCCAAAAGGCTTAGTGGCGGCGGCGTTAATCACTTCCCAGATGTCGATGCCCATCTTCAGGCAGAGAATCTTGAGTTCGTTGACCAACGCGATGTTGACGCAGCGATAGATGTTTTCCAGCAGTTTGGTCATCTCCGCGACAGCGGTGGAAGAGACCGGCACGGTGCGATTGAAAATGGCGCCGTAGACGCCCGAAGCCATCTCAGAAGCAAGCGGGTCCAGGCCTCCAATAACCTTGGGAATGTCGCGACGCGCGACGCTATCGTTACCGGGATCTTCGCGCTCTGGCGAAAAGGCGATTTGGAACGTGCGCGTTTCCGCGTGCATATCCGCACGGCGAGCCCGCAGCCCCTGGCGGTTGCCGGCTTCGAGAATCGGCACCAGGACTTCTTCCGTAGTTCCCGGGTACGTCGTGCTCTCGAGGACAATAATCTGCCCCTCCACCAGCCAGGGGGCGATCGATTCTGCGGTCTTCCGGATAAAGCTGAGGTCCGGTTCGCGATGTTCATCCAGCGGAGTTGGAACGCAGATGATCACTGCGTCCTGATGAACCAGCTTCGCAAAGTCGCAGGTTGCACCGAAGCCCTGGGTGCGCGCACGGAGAATTTCCGTTTGCGGGATGCGATGGATATAAGACCGGCCTGCCTCAAGGTTCTCGACTTTCGCCGCATCAATATCGAACCCCGTTACTTTGAATCCAGCCTCGGACAGCAGAAGGGTGAGAGGCAGGCCGACATAGCCCAGCCCGATGACGCCGATGCTTGCGGTTCTGCTGTGGATGCGCTCGAGTCTGGATACTACCGATTCAGAAATTACGGCAGAAAGAGTTGCCATGCCCGGGTTCGTTGCAGTTCCCATGCCAAAACAAAGTGTCGCCGTCGTAATTGATCGCTGCTTTCTGCACGCGCGGATATGCACACGATTGCATATTATTGCGCAAACGTTGCAGCCACCTGAAATGGGAAAAAGCCGGATTGCGGTAGTGTCCAACCGCAATTCAGTCCCCGAGAATTCAGTCTGTCGGAGGCTCGTTTACGGGACTTCGCGAATTGATTGCGGCTGCTTCCGGCAGCATCTTTCCGCAAGCCCGGTCGTCTCGGATTCGGTGCATTCATGCAATTCGAGGGATCACTTTCACGCGCAAATGGCAAGCGCTCCCCACCGCCGCGCCCGAGATACGAAAATCCGTTCGTATTGGGTTCATCGGCATCTCGGGATGCCGATTGCCGTCAGCCCGGTTCCGCGGGTGCTTCGTTCGGCAATCGACGTGCTTGTCCCCGAATGACCCCAGTGTGCCTGCCGTGCTTGTTCGGCCCGGCGGCTTTCAGCTCGCGTTCACCGATAAGAAAAGAGTGAGACACCGATGTCCAAGTCATTTCCCCTTGCGTTGAAACATACCTGGCTGTGTAGACTTGGCGCCCTCGCCGTCGTTCTGTTCGGCCTTGTCGCACAGGCGCATCCGCAGTGCACCAGCCCCGCGAATGCTATCGTGGCCGAGAACTGCTTGACCGGCAACCCATCCAGCCAGTGGGATACGTCCAATTCAGACGCCGGAGACCTGTCAATCCAGGGCTTCGCGACCGACATCAGTACAAATCAGGGCGGCACCGTCAACTTCAAAATCGACACAAACGCATCCGCCTATACCATCGATATTTACAGGATTGGGTATTACGGCGGAATGGGTGCACGCAAGGTCACCAGCATCGCGCCGTCGGCACACTTACCGCAAACGCAACCGGCTTGCCTGGGTGACACAACCACGGGACTGACGGACTGCGGCAACTGGGCAATATCTGCCACCTGGCAAGTGCCTGTCAACGCGGTATCCGGTGTTTACTTCGCTCATCTGATTCGAACCGACACCGGCGGGGACAGCCATATCGTCTTCATCGTGCGAAATGATTCCAGCCACTCCGATATCCTTTATCAAACCTCAGACACTTCCTGGGAGGCCTATAACTACTATGGGAATGGCAGTCTCTACGGGGCCGGAGTCCCGGTGTTCGGCTTGTCGGTCCGTTCCTATAAAGTCAGCTACAATCGGCCATTCTTGACCCGCGGCTTCAATAATGAAGCGGCGACATACATCTTTGGCGCCGAATTCGCGATGATTCAATTTCTTGAAGCGAACGGCTATGACATCACCTATTCGTCTGGCGTGGACACCGCAAGAAACGGCGCGTTGATCAAGAACCACAAGATGTTCATGGATTCGGGACATGACGAATATGTTTCCCCAGACGCGCGCGCAAGTATCCTGGCCGCGCGAGATGCTGGTGTAAACCTGGCATTCTTCAGCGGCAACGAGGTCTTCTGGAAAACCCGCTGGGAAAACAGCATCGACGGAACCAATACGCCGTATCGCACCGTGGTCTGCTACAAGGAGACACTGGCCTTCGCCAAGATTGACCCGGACGATCCGCCCACCTGGACCGGTACTTGGCGCGATCCGTCGTTCAGTCCTCCGGCAGACGGAGGCTTGCCCGAGAATGCCCTGACCGGCACTCTCTTCATGGTTAATGGAACCGGAGACGATAATCCGGGCACTCTGAGCATCATCGTTCCCGCCGCGGATGGGAAGATGCGTTTCTGGCGCAACACCGCGGTCGCAACTCTTGCGCCGGGCGCCTCGTATACGCTTGTCCCCGGATCACTGGGCTACGAATGGGATGTGGATGCGGACAACGGATTTCGTCCCGCCGGCGCATTCCGCTTATCCACATCAACGTACAATCTCACCACCGATTACCTGCTGGATTACGGGGCCACATACGGCGTTGGAACGGCGACCCATCACATGATGAGTTACCGCGCCCCCAGTGGCGCATTGGTCTTCGGTGCCGGTACGGTCGATTGGGCATTCGGTCTCAACAGCAATCACGACAATCCCTTCAACTATCCCACTCCGAATCCTGATGTCAACATGCAGCAGGCAACCGTCAATCTGCTTGCCGATATGGGAGTGCAGCCGGCCACGATACTATCCGGGCTCAGCACCGCCTCCAAATCGACCGATACCGTACCTCCACACTCCACGATCCTGAGCCCGGTCGTGGGAGCCAATGTCTCAGCCGGCGGCAGTATCACGATCAGCGGAACCGCCAGCGACACAGGCGGTGTCGTCGCGGGAGTCGAGGTGTCCACTGACAGTGGTTCAACGTGGCATCCGGCGACCGGCCGCTCAACATGGACCTATTCCTGGACCCCGACAGTCGTCGGTTCAATCACACTGTTGACCCGGGCTGTGGATGACACGGGAAACCTCGAGACACCGACGGATGGAGTGATCGTAAGTGTGGCGCCGCAGACCTGCCCATGCACGATCTTCGGCCAGAATACGCCAGCCACAGCCGATAGCGGCGATGGAAATGCCGTGGAACTCGGGGTTAAATTCCGCGCCGATTCAAGCGGAAACATCGTCGGAGTCCGGTTCTACAAGTCCGCCGCCAATACGGGAACGCACATCGGCCATGTATGGAGCGATACGGGTCAGTTGCTAGGTACAGCCACGTTTGGCGGTGAGACGAGTTCCGGATGGCAGCAGGTCAACTTCTCCGCACCAATACCGGCCCAGGCCAACACAGTCTATATAGCCTCGTACTACGCGCCGGTAGGGCACTACTCCGCGGACCAGAGGTTTTTCCTGCAGTCCGGCTACGACGATCCTCCTCTTCACGCTTTGGCAGATGGGGTTGATGGAGCCAACGGAGAGTTCGTCTACAGCTCCGGCGGAGGTTTTCCGAACACCGGGTCGAACGCCACGAATTACTGGGTCGACGTCATCTACGCATCGTCGAACACATATAGCATCAGCGGCTCGATTAGCGGTCCAGGCGGCGATGGAGCTACCGTCACGCTCACCGGACCGG
>JABDBE010000082.1 GCA_013288805.1 Acidobacteriota bacterium | reverse complement strand
TCTTTGCGCCGCGATAGAAGGGCCACGCGAGTCATGTCAGGGATGAGTTTGCTGATGGCGCGCCGAAAGGTTCCGATGGCTAAATCTTCGTTATGCATGACGTCCTGCAATGGAAGGCCATAGGTGTCTGCGAATGCGCGCTCGAGGAGCGGCTTGGAAATGTTGAACCCAATGAAGTCGTGATAATTGTCGGAGGTGTAACGATTCTTCGCTACCTGCACCATGTCGAAGCCAAATTCCGTGCGAATGTGGGCTTTTGGATCGTCGACGTAGGTTACTTCCGGTCCGTACTTCCTTCGCAACTTGGGGAAGCTTAACGCAACCACGCGATTGATGGTGGGATGCCCGCTATTGTCCGAAGCATAGTGCGACAGCGCTCCTAATGCGAAGGCGTATTCATTGAGATCCGACGAATCCTGAATTAAGGCCGATACGAAATCGCCACTACGTACGTAGTGCACCAAATCGCTAAAATATTTGCTGCCAAAAGGATAGTACCCCATGTCCTGAACCACGCTCCCGCCATAGGCGTAGGCGTGAGCTTGCTTGAGATCCTCCTCGCTCGCCTGAGGAAAACGCTCTAGCAGCAGTGGTCTTAGCTGATCCTTCCATAGCAAGTCGACCATTTCTTCGTGGGTGAGTACTGAGTATCCGTTTCCGACTCCTGAACAGAGGAGCACGAAGAACAGGATCGTGCCCTTCGTGAACCTCTGTCGAGTTTGCAGCATAGCCAATTCTAAGATGCGTTTCGCCCCGTATCCGCTCCAATTCGCGACTCCTAGACTGCGGTTCTACGCCCGCTGAGAAGGTTGATCACGAGGATCACCAGCGCGACCACTAGAAGAATGTGAATAAACCCTCCCAGGTGTACGAACTCACTAACCCCAGCAACCACAGGACCAGCAGTATTACGAAAATCGTCCAAAGCATATTCGGCTCCTTATTGAACTCTGATTGAGGCATAAGAATCGCACTTTCTCGGACGCCACTCCAGTCCGCCCCGTTCGCCAGCCGAGCATAGGTCCCAGGGATGGTTCGCACCATCAGGTGAACGCGGTACACGTGCGCCTCACTCGTGGTACATGAGTCCTACGGGCAATCTTAGGATGAACTAGAGGGCCAACTCGATTGGCACCTGCGATCGTGCGAATTATGGTCGAGCTGTTACTTGGTCAAAAGATGGACAAGGAGTTATTCAATGAACCTTAATCGCGGTATCAAAACCCTCCTGCTGGTGGGCTCGTTGTTGAGTGGCGCCTGGGCGCTGGCGCAAACCGCCTCTCAAGACGTTCCCGCTGACAACACAAAAATGAATCAGGGAGATCAGAAGGCAAGCCAACCCACAGCGGATCAGCAGAAAGATGCTCGAGCTGACCTGCACATGACGCAACAAATTCGCAAGGCAATCGTGCAGGATAAGTCCTTGTCGACTTACGCCCACAACGTGAAAATCATCACGCAGAATGGCCAAGTCACACTGAAGGGACCAGTGCGATCAGACGACGAGAAGCGTGCGCTCGAGGCCAAGGCCACTGAAGTTGCTGGCGCCGGCAATGTCACCGATGAGTTAAGCGTCAAACCGGCACGTTAAGCATCGCAATCAAAGAAAACAAGGAGAATTCATAATGGCAGGAAAAAATACAGCGGTATTCGGCATCTATCCGAGCTACAGCAGCGTGGAAATGGGTGTCGACGGCCTGAAAGCAGCGGGATTTAGCAACCGGGATATTTCTGCGCTACTCCCGGAGAGCGCAGGGTCCAGGGACTTCGCGCATGAGAAAGGCACCAAAGCCCCGGAAGGAGCGACCACAGGCGCCGGAACCGGCGTAGTGCTCGGTGGCGCGATGGGATGGCTGCTAGGGGTTGGTTCCCTGGCGATTCCTGGTCTGGGGCCATTTATCGCGGCCGGTCCGATCATGGCCGCGCTCGCGGGCGCGGGTGTCGGTGGGGCGGTTGGAGGAATTACTGGCGCGCTGATTGGGATGGGAATTCCGGAATACGAGGCTAAGCGTTATGAAGGCAGGGTGAAAAACGGCGGCATTTTGCTTTCTGTTCACTGCGACACCTCGGAAGGGATAAACCGCGCGAAGCAAGTCCTTGAACGAACTGGCGCCCAGGATGTTTCGTCAAGCGGCGAGGCGGGCTCGGACGACACCGAAAGCAGAACACATTTACCTCGCGCAGTTTAAGGCGAGGCAGCCGAATCTCACACGGCTGCACGCGCAGCCGGCGGGGGCTTAATACTAAACACATAAAGGAGAGAGCAAATGAACTCGGATCAACTGCAGGGCAAGTGGAAACAGATGAAAGGTTCAGTGAAGGAACGCTGGGGTAAATTGACCGACGACGACATTAACGTCATCGACGGCAAGCACGATCAACTGGTGGGAAAGATTCAAGAGCGGTATGGCATCGCAAAAGAAGCGGCTCAAAAGCAGGTCGATGAGTGGAACGCAGTCGAGTCCCATCAAACCGACTTGGACCAGAGACGCAAGGCCAGCTAAGACGATCTAAAATTAATGACCGAGGGAGCCGCTTTGTCGGCTCCCTTTATTCTTTGAACCTTAAACACATTGTGCAACCTCACGCTAATTTATTTCGCGCGCAGCTGGGAATCCGCTAGGCGGGCTCCGCATTTTCGTTGCTCCCGGCGACAGCAGATTCCTCGCTTCGCTCGGAATGATAATTGATCTGGTGTTAAAGCAGAAGACCCCTTGTCCGACCAGGACAAGGGGTCTTCTGCGCTAGAAATGACGACCGTCCTCTTCGTCTAGTTCGGAGGAGCGGTCGTGCCGTTATTCGCGCCGCCGTTTGGTGACTGCGCATTCGGAGGCGTCTGATCTGACGGTGGGGTTGCATTTCCCGGATTTCCCGTGTCTGGCGAAGAGGCGCCAGGCCGTGTGGTGTTATTCGGTGGTTGCGTCGAAGGGGTGTTGTTGTCGGGACTGGCGGTTCCAGAATTAGGCGTAGCGGTTCCGGGTCGCGGTGCTGCCGTGCCCGGTGTCGGCGCTGCCGTGCCTGGAGTTGGCGTTGCACTACCCGAATTCGGATTGGTGGCTCCGGGAGAATTCGATTGGCCGGGTGTTGCGCTTTGGCCCGCAGTTCCCGCGTGGCCGCCTGCCGATCCTGCGCTGCCCGAACCTGCGCTTTGCGCCGCCACCCAGGTTCCAGAGAGCAATACAAGAGATAGAACAGTTGCTTTTGCGTTCATTTAACCTCCGATCAAGAGATGACCCAAGTCACGTTCTAGCCTGGGGCTTGGAAGCTAGCTTGGGGCTTGGAAGCCTTCTAAGGCCATCGAGCGGACTCCTTAGTCGCTCAAGGAAAAATCCTGAACCGCCATTCTTCGTTCGGTACCCATCTTTCTCCGAAATGATGTTTCACGAATCGTACCGATTGTCAGGAAGCTAATTCGATGGTCTCAATATGTAGAGTGTTGCTATCCGCGTCCAAGACGCCGACGACGTTCACTTGCTTATCTTGATATTGCCTGGCTTTATTTTGGTCATCGAGTTGGTAAGTCGTATTGTCTCCAGCCTTCAGGACGAACTTTTCTCCCTGCCTCACGATGATGCCTTTGATGCTCTGCTTCGGTGTATCCGGCTGGACTTGGGAACCTGTCGATTGAGAGGATTGCTGTTCCGGCGATGGGGCGGGTGCTGTGCTTGGTTCAGGCAACGGCACTGGTTCCTGCAATTGCGACCACGCCACCGGTTCGCATCCCAGCGTGTCTGGCGTCACATCCGGGCAAGGCTGGAAAGTGGCGTCCTGTGAGAATGCCCAGGACGAAAGCAAAAGAAAGAGCGCTAACCCAAGCAAGGTACTAGCTCCGCGTTTCATGTCTGCACCTCCGTATGACGAAGCGCCCCGCCCGGACACGCAACGGGAGAGGCAACTCAATCGCCACCTCGAATTCTTCTTTCTTCTCAACGGGCCCTGTATGCCAAGCCGAGCCGCTGGGAAATTTGTACCCACTTCTGATGCGGTCACGTTGTCGAATTTATCTAGAGTCTTTGCTGTAGATCAGGGGCGGAGTCTCTGCTCGCACTGGCGCAAGGCCGGGGTGGAATAAGCTAAAGGAAGGAATAGAGAACCAATCGACGGGCGCCTCCGACAGGAAGGCCCCTGCTTTCGGCGAGGCCTCACAAAAAGCGGACTGAGACTACTATGCGGCCGACCCTTCGGTCGGATTGTGAAGCTGAGTTGGCATTTGGACCTGGATAATGTTGTTCTTCACTGCGTACACCACCAGATCGCGGATTGAATGAAAGCCGAGTTTCCGCATGATGTTGCTGCGATGTGTCTCAGCAGTCTTTGTACTTAAGTTGAGCACGCAAGCGACTTCCTTGGAGCTCTTTCCCTCGGCGAGAAGCTGGATGACTTCGCGCTCGCGCGAGGTCAGCTTCGGCAAACGGGGGGGCTCGCTGCTGGATCCGCTGTGTCCCTTGTCCAGAAAGCCGGCGAGGACCATGTCGTTGACTCGCGGAGTAAAGAACATGCGGTTGCGCTGCAGTGCTTCGACAGCAGAGACCAGATCACGAGCGGCGTCGGACTTTAGCACAAACCCGCGAGCGCCCGCATCCAGAGCCTCTCGTATGACCTGATCCGAATCCGTGATCGTCAGCACGATGACCTTGCAATGGGGATCCAGTTGGGTCAGCTGCCGCGTCGCTGCCAAGCCGTTGAGATTGGGCATGCCGACGTCGAGAATCACCACGTCGGGTTTTAATTGCGAAGCCTTCTCCACGGCCTCGCGTCCGTCCTTTGCCTCGGCGCAAATTTCCCAACCCTCGCGCGCCTGCAGCAGCGCACACAACCCGCGCCGCACGACTTCGTGATCGTCCGCTATCAGGATTCGCAACTTCATTGCCCACCTCCGCGAGTATTGTGATCTTTCCAACTCAAAAACACGGCCAAGAGATCCCGATTGTCGAGATCAGGCAGAATCAACTGACTGCTCATTCAGAGCTTGGAAAGGCAGATGCTGGCTTACCGCCTCCACTGCCGCGAGCAAATCGCGAGACGCATTCGATTTCACGACGTAGCCTCTGGCGCCAGCCTCGATTGCCTCCCGCATCATGTGGGGAGAGTCGTGTTGGGTAACAATCAGTATCTCGGATGCCGGCGCCCGCTTGCGGATCAGCCGGCATGCCTCGAGCCCGCTCATCTTCGGCATGGTGATGTCCAGCACGACGACATCAGGCTTCAAGCGATCGGCTTTGTCGACGGCTTCAAGGCCGTCTGCCGCTTCATCGATGATTTCCCACTCGGCATGCCCGCCCAGCAACGTCCTGAGACCATGCCTCACAACGGGGTGATCGTCTACAACCAGAATGCGAACTGTCATAAATTGCTTCTAGCTCTCGAGGGCGTCAGCCAACAAATTCTTCAGAGTATATCGACGCTATTGTTCCCCCGCGACGTCGTCCGAGCCTTCATTCGAATCTTTGCCCGACTGCTTCGCAATAACCGTGGCGCCACAATTACGAGTTCTCCCCCCGCACGCGGGCGCAATCAGGAGGGACCGGTATTGTTATTTTTACGAACGTTCCAGAGCTGGTTGATTCGAGCTGAATCTTGCCTCCAAGTTCACGCGCCCTCTCATTCATGCTCATAAGGCCAACCCCGGTTCCGGCGCCGGTCTCGCGAAAACGGTTGAGAATGTCTTGCTCCAATCCGCGGCCGTTGTCCCGCACTTCCAAAGTCACCTGTCCGGCGGTTCTACGGATGACAACGTCTGCGGCCGACGCGCCGGAGTGGCGATGGACATTGGTCAAAGCTTCTTGCAGCACGCGGAAAAGGGCGAGTTCGATGGCGTCGGGCAAGCGCACCGGGTCGTCCGGAGCATCCAAAGTCAACTTTAACCCGCTGCGAAGACCGAAGCCCTCGACATACCAACGCGCCGCCGACGCGATCCCCACTGCGTCCATCGTAGGTGGGTGAAGCAGGTAAGAAAGGGTTCGAACCTCGGCTATGCATCGCTCCATCAACTCTTCCGATTGCGACCACAACTCCCCTCGCTCCGGAGATCGGCGAAGCATATCCACGTTGAGTTTCAACGCTACCAAGTATTGGCCGAGGCTATCGTGCAGCTCACGAGCAATTCGTCGGCGCTCAGAATCCTGTAAACTCAGCAGCCGTGACGAAAGCTGACGTAGCGCAGCGGTACGCTGCTCCACCAGGGATTCAAGTTCGGCCTGGCTGCGGCGGAGTTTGTCCTCAACTTGCTGGCGCTCCACGATCTCGGTCTCGAGCGCCTTTGCCTTATGCTGCAAGTGAGCGATCGTACGAAGTCGCTCGTCCTCGTTGGCCAGCGCGGTGTAGCTCTCGCCGGGAATCACATTGGAATGTTCAGCACAGATCTTAAGCAGCAACTCGCCGTGTTCTTCACGATAAAAACTGGAGATCGGGTACGCGCAGCGCAGTGAGAAGCGATGGCTCCGCGCCAGGTCGTTCCACAACTGTTCCAGGCGGATCGCGGCATCAGGTTTGCCGTCTCCCCACAGCAGGGCGACCATTTCTCCGAAGGCTGCAACACGGCGTGGTTCGCCTCCGGGGCCAGCCGCGATAGTTGCGATCAGACCCCCAACCACCTCGGCAAAACGGGCAGCGTCGGGCCATCCACCTACCGTAATTTTCGACAGAGTCTCGGCCGCATCGAGCGCGATGTACCGGCCCTGCGCAACTGCCCAGTTCGGATCCAAGCCCCACATTTGCAGTCTTCGGCATAGCCCATCACGATGTTCCTTAGTTGCGATAACCACCGCGGCTTCACCTGCTCCCAATGCCGGGCCAATAAATCGGCTCAACTCGTCAAGAAGAAATCCGTCGTCCCCGTAGAATTGAACTACGTGTGCGGAGTGGTTGTGGTCAACGCAGGGCGTTTGTGGCGCGGACGAAAGAGTACCCGAAATCGGAGTGTTCGCGATACTCATGTGGATCAACTCCTTTTCAGTCGGCATCTCGCGCCTACATGGAACGAAAGCAGGATGGCAACGGTCTGGGTGATTCTAGTGTGCAAAATCATTTCAGCACATACAGGGAATCCTGTACTTGTCTCGCGGAGTTTATGCACCGGGACCACAAAGCGAGCCGTGAAATCGCTCCAAACGCTGCCCAGAAGACAGCCGAACTGGTTGTTGGCTATTCCGTCGTCTTCCAGATATAGAAATTTTCGTCGTCTGACATGGTCTCGATCGCCAAGTCTCTGGAGGTCGACGCGCGATGAACAGCCGATCGCAGATTGGCCAAGGTAATTCCGTCCGCCTCTGCTAGAGGGATCTTGATCGCCGAGCCAACCGGCAAGGTTTCCAGGTCCTGAAAAATTCCCTGAATCAGATCGTGGTGTTTCCCCCGTCGATTTCTCTTAAGGTTCGCGAGCACAACACGGTCATAGTTCAGGGTAGGCTTTTGATTCCTTAAATTTTCCTTAGTCATACGGTTTACGTACTCCTGAGTAATCTTACGGGCTATTTATAGAATTCTGTATCGGCGTTGTCAAGTATTTTTTTATGATTCTCTTGAATACTTCTAACGTATCCGTTAAAGGCGTCCGCGATACTCCAGCGACACACACGTTCCTTAGGGCTTCTTTATTTTTTCGGAGCTTCTTTAGTTTTTGCGGATGTGTTATTTCCACCCTTTTTTAGTGGGCGGTGTATGCTTCACTTCGAAATGCGAGTGGAGGGCGAAATAACAATGAATCTTTCGTGGCAAGAGTTATACAGGGCGGCTCTGCTGGAAGTTCAGCCCGAACAATTGCGGCGGCGAATTGACGCCGCGGAAAAGGCAATTTATGAAAGAAGTGAAGAGCTGAGACAACCTGGCAATCAAGTCAACGAAGAGCGGGCAGCAATGGCAGATGCCCTGCGAGCCCTGCGCGTCCTCGCACAAAGCGAGTGCCAGGCGGGTCATCTTCGTCTTGCTGAAGTCGAGGTAGATAAAGGTAGAGTGACATCATGAAATGCTCGTCTTTGAGAATCACGCATTCCAAAACCATGGGTTTGAAAATGAGAAATTGCCGCAACTTGATGGTTTCATCGCGGGTTAGAAGGCAGGTGATGGCCGAGAACCTTGATAAGATGTGGCTCCAACTCCGCCGGCAAGCCACGATTGAGACGGATGCCAACAAGTTGTGGCAACTGGCAGCCGACCAAAAAAAAGCTAAATAACTGCTGGAGGCGGGCTCTTACGCACCGGAGTGTAACCATCCAAGATTTGGCCGAATCTATGTCACGACAAATGATGCCACCACGTAAAAGGGCGCAAGTGACGTTCGCATCGGCTGTCGTTCTGCTTTTCTTAAGCGGACTCTCAACCTATCTAACTATCGTGCGCCTACTGGAAAGTCAGAAGTGGGTGGTTCATAGTTACGAAGTTCAGGCCGCTCTGGGGAACGTAGATTCGATGGCGCTGGAGGCCGGTCGTGCCCGCTCCGGTTATGCGCTTACGGGTAACGCCGACGCCTCGAACCAGTTTGAGACCGCAGTGCTCCACATCGACCAGGCTCTTCTGCATTTGCGGGAGCTGACCAAAGATAATCCAGAGCAGCAGAACCTTTGCACACGTCTGGAAGCGCTCACCGCAAGCCGAGTGGCTGTTCTTCGAGAATCGATCGAGCTTAAGAAATCTAGTCCCCAGGACGAACCGGGGCAGGCCGACCTATCCCGTCGAGGACTGGCGATTGCCGCCGACATCACTTCCACGATGCAGCAAATGAGAGATGAAGAACAACGATTGTTGGATGTCCGCGCAGGAGTTTCCAACCATCTGTTCATCCTGGCGGTGGTTGTCCTGATGATCACATTTATTCTGGCTCTCATTCTTTTTTCCCTGCATTACAAGCTTCTGACTGCGGAACTTGACGCCCACGAACAGGCAGAACTCGCGGTTCGGGAGAGTGAAAGATCGCTGCGGACTCTAACCGGCCGCCTGCTGCAGTTACAAGATGAAGAACGCCGGAGATTCTCCCGTGAACTCCATGACAGCCTGGGGCAGTACCTGGCGGCCGTAAAAATGAACCTGGACATGTTCAGCAATTCCCAACCTAGCGATCGACTTTTGGCTGAGGCGATGCATCTTCTGGACCAATCCATTGCTTAGACGCGAACGATTTCGCACCTCCTGCACCCTCCGCTGTTGGACGAGGCTGGCTTCTCATCGGCCGCGAAATGGTATCTGGATGGATTTGCGCAACGCAGCGGAATTGAAGTGAAATGGGATTTTCCCGATGATGTTGGACGTCTGCCGAAGTCGATCGAGCTCGGACTTTTCCGTGTCCTGCAGGAAAGCCTCACTAACATTCATCGCCACTCCGGCAGTAAAAGGGCCGAAGTTGCTCTCAAGCTTTTTCCCGACCGAGTTATTCTTGAAGTTAGGGATCATGGGACGGGCATCCCGCAGGGATTGCTAAGGAATTTTCGGGATGAGGGAACGAGCTCGGGCGTGGGTTTGGCGGGAATGCGGGAACGCCTACGCGAACTGGGCGGCCGGCTAGACATTTGTTCCGAGCACGGTACATTAATCTCGGCGACGATGCCGCTTTCGCCAGCCGCCAAAGATGGCGATGTCAAAGCCAACAATGCCACGGCTGCGGATTGAAATTCAGTTCGGGAAGTAGGTTTCCTGCCGAAGCAAAGCGTCTACCGCATCGACAACACAACTGATGTTCCCCTTGGCACAGGCGCCCCGTATTCCTACTTTTCGCGCCTCTTCGCTCAACTGTCTGGAGAGATGAATGGTCACCATTAGAATCGGAGTTTTCGGTGAGAGGTTGACGATGTGGCGGGCAGCATCCAAACCATTCATCTCGGGCATCTGGAAATCGATCACGATCAGGTCAGGTCTCGCGTTTCGGAAATGCTCGACTGCTTCCCTTCCGTTGCTGGCCTCATCACAGACGAGCCAATCGCCGTGGTGATCCAGCAACTGGCGTAAGCAGCGTCGTATAACCGGGCTGTCGTCCGCTACGAGGATACGAACCACGAAATTCTCCGATCCAGCCGCGGCACAAGGCCAAATTCCCCGACGCTGTCTGGAGCCTATCGTCTCCCGTACAACCCGACAATACCCTCGACACCTTACAGCACAAGAAAGTTGGGGATTGGCCAGTCCGGTCTCCCAACTTGTTACATTCGAAGCAAATGAACGACATCCGTCTTCAAGAGCACTCCTTTTTCGGTACGACCGATAGAAGCGATTAGAAGCGACCTAGAAGGCCTGGGCGATTCCGTTACGAAGAGCGTAAAGGGTCAGGTCGGCTACTGAATGCAGGTCAAGCTTGCGCATGATGTTGGTGCGATGTGTTTCGGCCGTTTTTACACTGAGATTTAGAGCCACCGCCACTTCCTTGCTCGTTTTTCCCTCCGCCAGAAGCTGCATCACCTCTCGCTCCCGCGGGGTGAGACAATTCTTGAGCGGACGCGATTCCTTCCGCTCTGGGTTCAAATACCCGTCCACCACGATTTCCGCGACCTTGCTGGTAAAGAATGTGCGATTGTCCTGCACCGCTTCCACAGCCGTCACGAGGTCACGGCCAGCGTCCGATTTCAGCAGAAAGCCGCGAGCCCCAACCGCCAGTACTTCCTTTACGGTTTGTTCCGAATAGTGCATGGTTAGGACGAGGATGTACGTCACCGGACGATTGGCAAGAATCTGCCGCGCTGCCTCCATCCCATTGAGATTCGGCATTCCGATGTCGAGCAGAACCAGATCCGGCTTCAGTTCCCTGGCCCGTTCTACCGCTTC
>JABDBE010000081.1 GCA_013288805.1 Acidobacteriota bacterium | reverse complement strand
TTTCGCGTCGTTGAAAAAAACGGCTGAGGCGCTCGCGTAACTGCAGGCGCGCCCTCAACAACCTTGACTTCACCGCCGGGATGCTGAGATCCAGCGCCTCGGCAGTTTCTTCCGTCGAAAGTCCTTCTACGTCTCGCAATACGAAGACCGTGCGGAAACTCGCGGGCAGCCCCTGGATGGTCCGGGTCAAAATCTCCCGCAACTCCGCCTGGTTGTACTGCTGCTCGGGATTCGGACTCCAGTCCGCGACTTCGCGCGGCAGCGAGTCTTCCTCGGTCTTAACCTCTTCGTCGAGCGAAACCATGCGCTCGGGGCGACGACGGCGCAACCGCATCAGCGCCTCGTTCACCGCAATGCGCACCAGCCAGGTGTAAAACTTCGACTGCCCCTGAAACTGATGCAGATTGCTGTACGCCTTCAGGAACGCATCTTGCACCACATCTTCCGCGTCTTCGCGGTTCTGCGTGATGTGTTGCGCAATTCGAAAAACGTTCCGGTCGTACCGCCGAACCAAATCTTCAAAGGCTCCGACGTCGCCGGCTTTCGCCGCTTGCACGAGAGCCAGTTCGTCAGAAACAGGCTCATCTACTTTGGGTTGGATGGTACTCATCATTCATCCGATGCAACAATTTTGACGCGGCGCGCACTCAAGAACTGTTATTTTACTTGGTTACCGCGCTCGCGTGTAACTCTTTTGACGCACGCTGAGTGCAATAGTTTAGCAGGATTCTGGAAACGGTGAAGAAACGTCGAAAGCAGGGCCAGAATCGGCGTTGATTCGACAGCGTTTTGATGTGGTTCAAGAGTTCGCGGAAAAACTCCGATTTTGGGTGGCGCAGAGTGCCATCTCGGCGGTAACTATCCTCTAATAGCTTTTAGCCCCGAACTAGCAAACTGCATTTTTCCGCACCTCTACGGCCATCCGCAAATAAATCACGAGGGCTCCTTCGGCCCGGCTCAGCGTTCAATTGCTGATGGTGTTATGCGATTAGACGACGTTACTTCGGTCATCCGCGAAACTCACCGAAGTGGACTTATAATTCAGATTCTTGCTGATATATAGGTACACAGCCGTTGGGAAGGGCACGACTTTAGTCGTGTCGTCTAGAGCCAAAAACAGTTTGGGGGCTTCAGCCCCTGCGGTGATGAACTTCACGACGTAATCAACGGTTTCGACACTCTGTTAGTGCGACGAACGCGGACTAGTTAGGGCGACAATGGCACATAAAACTCCGATTGATCAAATTGTCGAGAAGGCTGTCTCTCAGGTGCTGGAAGGTCATGTTCCGGAGTTGCGAAAAGAACTGGTTCGCCGAGTTCTCGAAGAAGTGCAACCGCATCTGGGAGGAACTGCCGTGTCGGCGGGAAGTGGGGCTGCCGATCTTTTAAACGCAGTCTCGGCCATTCACGCGGGGACGACGCAAAAAGAAATTTTGCGTGCTCTGCTCGAAAGCACTGCCGCTTATAGCGGGCGAGCGGCGCTGTTCGTGATCAAGTCGGGATCGGCAACGGGATGGCAGGGGCGTGGTTTCGATAACAGCGAAGACGTCAAAGATTTTTCCTTGGATGTCAGCAGCCGCGCACCGGGCAGGGCGTTGCAATCGCGAGCCGTGGTCAGCGCTGGCGTGTCAGAGATGGATCCACGATTCATTTCGCAATTCGGCGCTCCCGCTGAAGATTCTGTGTTGGTGCTTCCTCTGCGTCTGAAAGACAAAGTCGCGGCTTTAGTTTATTGCGACGCGGGAACGGCAGGAAGCGGAAAGTTGGAAGCAGCCGCACTCGAACTGCTGGTCGCAGCCACCAGCGCGTGGCTCGAAGTCGCGTCGCTGCGCAAGCAGGCATTGAAAGAAGGCGCAGCCGAGGCCGGTGCGAGCGACAAGTTCGAAGCTCCTCCGGTACAAACAGTCTCGTCCTTTTCAGATCCATTTGCCGGGCACGCACCCAAGCATGCCGCGACCCCTCCGGTCGCAGTCGAGGAACCGGCGATGGCGGAGGCGACGGCCGAAGTGGTCTCCGTGCCCATGGCTATGGCAGCCGCGGCAGCGGCGCCAGCGACCGACGCATTTGCGCACATGTCGCCGGAAGACGCCGAGGTCCATCGCAAAGCACAACGTTTTGCCCGGCTCCTGATGGATGAAATCAAGCTCTACAACCAGGCAAAAGTCGCCGAAGGCCGCAAGCACAAAGATTTATACGATCGCCTCAAAGAGGACATCGACAAGAGCCGTTCGACCTACCAGAAGCGCTATGGCAACACCGTGGCGGCCAGCGTCGATTACCTCAGCAACGAACTCATTCGCAGCCTGGCCGAGGATGATGCTTCACTCTTGGGCCCGAACTTTCATCGCTAGACCTGACTACATCTTCCCCCAATTCTCGCTTCCGTCCTTCTACAAAGATGCGAAAGAGTGGGCCACTCCATACGCGTGATTAGGAATTTGTACCTGAAAGGACGCTGGCGGCTACGAGGGCTCCAGCTTTTCGCAGAATGCCTGGATTAGTTCGCTCTGATGGGGAAGCGCTCCGATGAATTCAAAGCCATGCAGAAAGCCCATGCGGTGCCGAACCACCGATCGCATGACGAAAATCTCAGGAACGTCGGGAATGGAGAATTCCAGAGTCACCATCTCCCCCGCTGTCAATTCGCTGGTAATGACGGCGCCCAGTCCGGCCGCGGCAATCTCGAAGCAACGACCATGTATCCGGAGATAGCCGTCCGTCCCCAGAACCTTCACAATAACCGGTATCTCCGTGCGATACCGGGCATAACGTCGGGTAGCAGACTTGTGCATTCCTCCAGCCTTAGTAAATCTTTCTCCAGGATTCGTGTCAGACGCGACTACGTAGAATAATAGATTGTCTTGAAGTCGGACAGTAACTTTAGGACGACACCTCCGACCGCTGAGCCCCGATCCACAGCCGTATTCTCCGTGCAAGTCTCAAACCTGAGGGATTCCAGCCCGATGAGAGTACACTGTCAGCAGGATTGAAGCTTGTCACTTGAGCCGACGATCAACCGTGCCGCTCGTCTTCTCAACCGGTAAGACAACTTGGCACTTGTATTTTTGTCGACCCGGGAGCACACTGTGCTCACCGATTCAGAAGGGAGAGGGGCAATGAACAACAAAACCTTCCGCAACCTGTGGGCGGACGACCAAGGCCAGGACATAGCCGAGTACGCCGTCATGCTTGCAGTGATTCTGGTACTCGTTGTGGGCACGATCCGATTGATTGGTGGAAGTTCGAATAACGTATTTTCTTCTGTGGCCAGTTCCATCGGCCAGTAGCTGGCAGCCTGTTTCGTGCGCAGGCCAGACCGATCAAGTCTGGCTTGTTTTTTTGCTAGACAACGCCCAATCCTTGGTTCCCTCGGCCTGAACGCACGTCCGTCCGACCCTCCCCACAAGTAACCTTCGACATCCGCCGGTCCTCTGGTATGATCTTCCGAACAGTTGATCTGGCCAGACGGACTTGACCATGTTCATGCCGCATCCCAATCTCAGCGACGAAGTGAACGGCAATATCGTCCGCTCGGAAATCGAAGGCGGCGTTTCTCTCGGCGATCTGCCGCCGTCTACTGTGCTCGAGATCCAGACCCAACATCATCGCTACACCGCGGTATTCCTCGGCGAAAGTCAGGCGCTGATTTCCGGCCATCCCGAATTCTGCCCGGAGCCGGTGCTGGTCGCGATTGCGGGCTCGACCTGGGGAGGCTCCATGCTCAAGCTGCGTTACATCGGCCGCGGCATGCACCTGGAATTCTGCCATCCCGAATATCGCACGCCCATCGTCACCTCCCGCATTCAGGAAGTCCGCGAACGCATCGATCTCGGATTCGACGAGTCTTCCACCACCAGCGAGAACTCAGTGACTTCTCCGCAGGCAATGCCCGTCAAATCCACGGCAGTTCCCAGCATGTTAGCCCGCGGAACATTTGCCAAACCTTCCTGAAACATACTTCCTGAAACATAAAAGATCAAAGCTTCGCCGCATCGAATTTCCCTCAAAACCCATTTTGGGACAAATCTTGTCAAGCCCCCTCAAGCCCACTTTTTCCCCTAATCGACTCATTCCATGGATAAAATAAATCTGAAAACCATGGCATAGTTACCCCCTGCAATCTGCTAGTCTGGAAATAGAGCAGAATTAAGGCGCGGGTCTCATCCCCGCGCCTTTTCTATTTGTGCGCAAGCCGCTCTGAACCCGCTCCAAACCAATTCCAAAATCATTAAAGGAGAAAAGACCAGGCGCAGCCCAGCCGCTGTCGCCATCTTGCATTGCCCATGAAAAAACAATCCGTAGGTCGCCTTCGTCGCTCGCCATCAGGTCTGTCCAAAGAAGCCGGCAACTGCACTCGTAAACGTCAAGGAGAGTTATCCGAAATCGCTTTCGCCCTCAAGGCCACGGAGCTCGGTTTCAGAGTCTACGAACCCGTTGGCGACAGCCAACGCTATGACTTCATCATCGATACCGGCCAGCACCTCTGGCGTATCCAGGTCAAATCCACCGCCGGAGGCCTCGGCCATGACGCCGACAATGGCTGCTGCATCATCAACGCCTACTGGGCCTCCAAGGGCCACGTCCCCTACACCGCCGACCAGATCGACTTCCTCGTAGCCCACATCATCTCCCTCGGTGTGTGGTACATCATCCCAATCGAAGCCTTCACCCCGCGCACCAGCCTCCCGCTCTATCCCGCTCCAGACAGCAAAACCGTAGGACGCTACGAAAAATACCGCGAAGCCTGGAGCCTCCTGACCAATCCCAAACCAGCCCCGACCAAAACCCGACGCTGACCAAGCGGACAGAAACTCTGGGGCGCCCCAGGTTCGCGTCCGTTCCGTGGACGCCAACCTGGGCCAACGAACAGTCGCCCCTCCAACAAATTGTCATCCCGAGCGCAGCGTGATCGTCCGAAGGACGGTCACCCGCAGTCGAGGGACCCAGCGTCTGCCGGCACCGGCGACGAACTGGCAGGGAGTTCTCTCTGCGCGATGTGGCTGCGGCCAGCAACTCAGCCCAAATCCAATCGCGCAGGGAGGACGCTCCCGTCCGCCGCCGTTGCGGTTGCAGCGGACCTTTCAGGCCACACCACTAATCTGTCATCCCGAGCGCAGCGTGATCGTCCGAAGGACGCTCACGCGCAGTCGAGGGACCCCGCGTCTGCCGGCACCGGCAACAAACCCGCAGGGAGTTCTCTCTGCGCGATGTGGCTGCGGCCAGCAACTCAGCCCAAATCCAATCGCGCAGGGCGAACACTCCTGTCCGCCGCCGTCGCGGTTGCTGTGGATCTTTCAGGCCATACCTAAATCTGTCATCCCGAGCGCAGCGTGATCGTCCAAAGGACGCTCACGCGCAGTCGAGGGACCCCGCGTCTGCCGGCACCGGCAACGAACCCGCAGGGAGTTCTCCGCGCGAACATGCCCGGGAATAGACCTTTAGCAGTTAACCCAGAGGAGCGTAATTACTGATCCGTAGGAGTAAAGGGCCCGCGATTGCTCGCTAACCAAGTCCTCCATGGATTCGCCGTCAATCCATGCGTCCCTCGGGACCTCCCGCATTTGTCGCATCTCAGGTGCATCCGGGCCCCTTTCAAAGAAATCAATCGCGTAAGAGTGTGCCCTTAACTCCCTGCCTCGCTTTATCCAGTGATGAAATTCGCGGCCCGGCCAAACCCAAGAAACCTTGCGATTCGTCGAGCAAACGACGGCGCATTTCTGACCGCTGAGCTGCACGTATCGGATCGCCGTTGCTGTCAAAGTCGTCTGGAAATCTGAGGCCAGCGATTCAATAATCTCAAAGCTTGGGACTGTGCCTGCAGCGCGCGGCGCGAACAGCGACTCCGGCATTATCAACTCGGCGGCAAATACATTCGCCTCAGCTTCCTTGTCGCCCTGATCGTTATACCACGCGAGGAATTCTTCCTCGGCGCACTCTGAGGGCTCGCCGGGGCTATGCGCAAGCTTCAAGTGCCCAAGCTCGTGCGCTATGGCGAAGCGCCGCTTCCCCGGCGGAGAAAGATCCCTCCTGACCCGCAGCCTTGCCAGCCCCCCCGCCAGGCGTATGAACCAATCTGGCGTCGCAACCGTGAAGGCCTCCTTCCATTACGAGCGCCCCTTGCGTCCATGCAATGTCCTCGATGGATAGGTCAGAAGGCTGGGAAATTTTAAGCGTTTTGATAATCTCCCGCGCCTTCAGTCGCGGCCACCACTCGCGTTCATCGCGGCTACTCATGGATTTCCCTTGCTCTTCAGAACGTTGTACTGCGCCGCAAGGTCTTCCAGGAGCGACTCCAGGTCGGTGTCGGTCGCCTCGAGAAATTTCTGGTGGTACGCCCCAGCGGGTACGGCTGCCCCTAGCTCCCGCATCGCCTGGATCACGCCCCGTATGTCTTGCTCGATATCAAAGCGCGCTCTTGGGGGAGTAGCGCCGCGCTTCACAAACTTTTCCAGAGCAGCTATGCGTTCCCGCTGAGCCCTCTGCCTCCACGTCGGGGCGTGCTCCGCCAGCAATGCACGAAACTCGTTGTCGAGCTGCTCGGGGTCGAGTCCGCTGGCTCGAAGGTCCTCGACTAGTTCCTCCGGGCTGATATCCTCCGCGAGAAAGGACGTCAGATTATCAAGGAACCGGTCTGCATCGGATTTTTTGTCCTTGTCCGTCATGACCTACCCATGTCGCGCGCTGCTCGCATCACTCGGGCTCGTGGAATCTTACGCACGATTCGATCCAGCTCTCTGCGCGCGGAGTACACTCGTTGAACGGGAAGACCCGTCACGGCAGCGATCTCCGCTGAGCTGTCAGCGTCGCAGATCGCCAAGGCTACCGACTCCAACTCGTTATTTCCCTCGACCTCTCGTAGGAGCAGAGTCATGGCCGCCAACCCAAGATTCTCCCTTTCCTGCCGCAGAAGTTCCTGCTCTGGGTCCAGCTCTTCCGGATGTAGCGTAGCTGAGGCAAATGAGTCTCCCGTTCGTTCTTCCCCATCCGGCAGCAGAATGCTGATCGGTTCCACTAAGGTCTCTTCTAACTTTTTGTACAGGTGCCCGATTTCGCTCCGGACCATGCCTTTTAAAGCGTTTAGCAGCGACGGTTCTTTTTCCTCATCCCAGGTTCGGGCGCCGTCAGGTTCCAGTAGTTTAACTATGACATTGTGCGCCAAGGAGCTCGGCGAGGCGACACCAGGAAGCGTTGCCCCTGTTCTCCATCCTCGCATTCGGGCAAGCAAATCTGCGTAGCGGACTAATTGGCGATATATCTCCGAGCCTTGCGGCCCGTTGAGGATGGACGCCGCGCGTTCTCTCCCGCTGGACATCGTTCATATTTATATGCCCGCTGAGAGCGTTCTCTCGCCAAGAAAATTTCTTGGCAAAAAGCACTGACTTGCCGGCACTAGAAACTATGGGGATCGCTAGACCCCAAAATAAATCCTATTAGGAGGTTATCTGCCATGCCAGATTATGCTGTTCGTGTTGAACTTAGGGGATATCCGTCTGCAGAGGAGTATCAAGCCCTCCACGCACTTATGGCTCGCAAGGGCTTCGCCCAAACCATTGCGGGAGTAGACATACAAGGGAACCAGAAGCGATTCAACCTCCCGCACGCTGTCTACTACGGCTCCTCAAGCGCAGACTGCGTCACCGTGAGGGATTCGGTTCTGAAATCGGTTAAGTCTGAGGTCCAGAATGATGTAATTGTTTTTGCCGTGCAGGCGCAGACCTGGTCAATCGGTACTTAGGGCGGCGATTTGCTGCTCCGGCGGAGGCCGCCATCTACTTCGCTTTGGAGAAATCTTCTACTGCGTAAAGCTGGCCGTTGCGTTCGGCTACACCGATGCCAGCAAGAACTCCTCAGATGGAGAACCGCGTGGTAGCATTTGGCCATGCTCATCACCGACACGAGCCCTGCGGTGCAAAGCGTCCAGCTCGAAATTCAGCGGGCGATGACCGGGGAAAGACGCCTACTGATCGCGCTTGAAATGAGCATGTTTGCCCGCGAATTGGCCAAGGAGCGGATTCGGCAAGAGCATCCGGCGTGGCCTGAAGCGCAGTTCGCACGCGAACTCATTCGACTGGCATTCCTGCCGAAGCCGATACCAGCGTGGCTGTCTCGGCGGTTCCCTTCACGATAAAAGGGCACTAGAGCTACCCACCTACTTCGCCTTGGAGAAATCTTCTACCGCATACAGTTGGCCGTTGCGTTCGGCTACGCCGATGCCGGCGGAGTCCATGTCGGTGTCGAGGATGTTGGCGCGGTGTTGCGGAGACTTCATGAAGCTTTGATGAACGGCGGAGGCGTTCGGTCCCTCGTCCACATTCTCGGCAATCCAGGAGAAGTGAGCGCCGGCCGCTCTGGCGCGGGTGAGGAGATTGGGCTCGCCGGGAAGTTGATGCGAGATGGTTCCCTGCTCGGCCATGCGCTGGGCGTGGGCGCGGGCGGCGGTGGCCAGAGCTTCGTCGTACTTCAACGGAGATAATCCGTGAGCCTTGCGTTCCTGGTTCACCGAGTTGAACAGTTGACGCTCGGCGTCGGAAGTTTTCTGCCCGAGGGCGCTGGTTGCGAAGAGAATCAGCAGAGTGACGAGCGCGGGTAATCGACGGATGCATTGAGCGGCTGGAATACGCATGAGGCTCCTATGGCGATATACGGTCTTCTGTCCAGTTGTCTAAACCCGAATCATCGCCTTTCCACTCGATGAAATGCGCCTGCGAAAAAGCCCTCTTGCGAGGGCCTTCTGCGATGGCGGAGAAACCAAATCTACGCCGCCGTCGCGTGAACCGTCCGGCGATACTTCTTTACTGCACTCTCGATACCGGGGCCAGCTTTCTTCAGATCGTCCACGTTCATGGCGGGATGAATCTCGACATGCGCATCGAAAGCCAGAAACCAGGGCTCGGCCACGGCGGGAATTTGCGAGGGATCCTTCAGGTCGAAGAAGATGAAACCGCTTCGCTGGCCATGCTCGTCCGTAAAATAAGCCGCCTCGGGCTTGAGGTCACTCAGAATCGAATCGATAGTCTTGGGCAAACTGCCATCGCTAATCGCAGCATTCCCGGTTTCGACCGGGATCAATACCTTGAGCAAACAGCGCATAGGAGAACCTCCGGCGTCGAGTCTAGCCCCGGACTTGGGATGGGTCAACCGGGGGTTTCATTCAATCCCCAACTCTTTCCATTTCTTGTCGACCAGCGCTTTGGTCTTTTCATCCATCAGGATTTCGTCGGGCCAGGGACGGGTGAATCCTTCGCTGGACCATTTGCGGGTAGCGTCGATGCCCATCTTCGATCCGTAGTTGGGCAGGCGGGAAGCATGATCGAGCGAATCGACCGGGCCGAGCATGAACTGAATGTCGCGCTCGGGGTCGATGTGGTTGAGCACCTTGAGCGTGACCTCGCCGATGTCCTGCACGTTGACATCTTCGTCAACTACGAGGATGCACTTCGTGAACATCGCCTGCCCCAGCGACCAGACCGCGTTCATAACCTTGCGCGCCTGCCCCGGATATGACTTCTTGATGGAAACGATCATCAGGTTATGAAAAACGCCTTCGACGGGAAGATTGATGTCGACGATCTCAGGAATGGTAAGCCGCATGAGCGGAAGAAAAATGCGCTCGACCGCCTTGCCCATCCAACCGTCCTCCATCGGCGGCTTCCCGACAATCGTAGTCGAGTAAATCGGATCCTTGCGATGCGTGATGCAACTAAGATGAAAAACGGGGTAAAGGTCCTCCAACGAGTAGTAGCCAGTATGATCGCCAAATGGACCCTCGGCACGAAGCTCGTCTAGGTTTACGTGGCCTTCCAGGATGATTTCTGCGGTCGCGGGGACTTCCAGGTCTACGGTTTCGCACTTTACTAGTTCGACTGGTTTCTGGCGGAGGAAGCCGGCGATTAGGTATTCTTCGACGTCGGGCGGGGCGGGGACGATGGCAGAAAATGTAATTGCTGGATCGGTGCCGATGGCTACGGCGACTTCCATTTTGCCGGCGGGACGATCGCCGTCGGCGAGCACTGAGCCGCCGGATGAGCGCGCCATTAGATCCACGGCTGCGCGGGCGGGATCGCGCACGCCGACATTTTCTTTTGCGGCGGCGGCTCGCATCTGTTCGCGGTAGTGTTCGGCTCCTACTTTTTGTCTTTGCCAGTGCATGCCTGTGGATCGTTGGTCATAGACCTGCATTCTGTACATTCCGACATTGCGCTTACCGGTTTTTGGATCGCGCGTTACTACGCACGGGAGCGTGACGAAGCGGCCGGCATCTTTGGGCCAGCATTGCAGGATGGGAAAGTCGTCGAGGGAGAAATTGTCACGGCGGATGACTTCCTTGCATGGTCCGCTGGAAACGGTTTTTGGAAAGAACTTCCCCATTTCTGCCAGCATGGGCAACATCTTTACTTTGTCGAGGAAGCCTTGCGGGGATTTTACGTCGATGAATTGGCGGATGCGGTCGGCAACTTCGTCGAGTTTGCCGACTTCGAGCGCGAGGTTCATGCGGCGGGCGGAGCCAAATTGATTGATCAGGACTTGGGCGCCAGGATGGCCTTTGATGTTTTGGAAAAGAAGAGCTGGGCCGCCGGGCGAGGGTGCCGGGCCTCCATTATTTTTGCCAGGCATCTTGCTGACGCGGTCGGTGATCTCGGCGATCTCGAGAATGGGATCGACTTCGGTACGGATTCTCTTGAGTTCGCCGGCGCGGTCGAGCGCGGCGATCCAATCACGTATGTCTTCGTAGGCCAAAAGTTCCCTCGTTGCGAAACGCGATTATAAAGCACAGGCGGAAGTCC
>JABDBE010000080.1:10639-11309 GCA_013288805.1 Acidobacteriota bacterium | reverse complement strand
TTCTGGGTCCAAAGTAGCCTAGGCGTTTTCCCCGTGGACCGCCCAATCTGGGCCTACGCGATGTTCCGCCCCCGGAATACATGATTCTTTCTCTTTTCATTGGCACCGTTTCGTCATATACTCGCGCCCGCGTTGCTTCTGGGTGAATTTTCCAGGGGGTGATTCAATGCATGTTCACGATTTGATTAACACACAGGATACGTACCGGGCTGATGCCAATCAGATGGTGCTCGACGTAGCGCAGTCGATGGTCGACCGCAACATCGGCGCGGTGCCCGTGCTTAGCGACGGCCTGCTCGTCGGCATTTTTTCCGAGCGCGACTTGATGAAACGCGTCGTGGTCGAAGGACGCGATCCTGGCACCACCAGGGTTGAGACGGTCATGACCGACGACCCGCTGACGGTGACTCCAGACGAGAGCCTGGAGACCTGTATGGTCCTGATGCGGCGCCACGGCTTCCGCCATCTGCCGGTGTGCGAAGGCAAGCAACTCCGGGGGATCGTCTCCTTGCGAGACATTCTCCTTCATGATCTGAACGAGAAGGATCATGAGGTCCGGATGATGCGAGCCTACATTCAGGCGGCTCCAGAACTGTAGTTAAAGATGGGTTGGCACGCGTTGCCGCTTTCCCATATCGGGACGGAGTTTACTGTCTAGTACTGGTACCCC
>JABDBE010000080.1:111-10629 GCA_013288805.1 Acidobacteriota bacterium | reverse complement strand
CCCCTTTGCAGTGCAAAATCTAGAAAACAAAGAATTTAGATTTCGACTATGTGCCAGATCTTTGAGTTTAGAGGAGTTACACGCAAAATCTAGAGAACATGGGAGTTAGCGCTGGGGCGTTAGGCTTGCAGTTCCGTTTTGGAACTACTGGAACTGTGTCCGTGCACGGGATAAGTTGTCAAAGATCGGACATTATCAAGCAGATAATGTTCTTTGGCGTAGATTATCTGGTCGACGAGGTGAGGTCAAGAAGAAAACTCGCCGATGTGGGCCGACGCACGCCACGGTGGGCGCTCGAACAATTCCGCGAGCGCTACGCCGCCAACCTGCGGCGCGAACTGCAGCGCATTCCGTTCGCGAGGGCAATCGCTTTCAACGATTGTCATTCCGAACCGGCTTCAGCCGGTGAGGAATCTGCTTCATCCGCCGGCATGAAGCAGATTCCTCGCTTCGCTCGGAATGACACGGGGTAGTGATTGGAATAACAAGGGGGAGGGTGACGGGGCGAGTGCCGACGCGAATGTGTTCTGTGCTTTCGCCCGAGCAGCCGAGCGGCTGGCGGAGCGGCATCACGAACGATCCAAATCGCGCAGAAGATCCGCAATACATTCTGCGACTGGTCGGGCAGGTCATCACGGTTAGCCTGGAGACGGTGAAGGTCGTGGGGGCGTTGCTGCCGCTCGGGTTGCCTGCGTAGACGGTGGGTCGGCGTTTGGCCGGTGGTATTGGGGACGTCCTCGTGCGCTGCTCCCCCGAAAAGCTTGCCCCCGCACGCGAGCGAGAGCCTCGTCCCCGTACGAGCTTGATTTTTGTCCCTGATAGTAACCACCTGGGAGTTCCAGATTCCGGGGTTCCATTGTGGGATCGGGAATCTATCTTTCTGTGCAGGAATAGGTTAGAACGAGGGGCCGGGGTAACTGTTACCTTTGGTTACTTTCGTCCATTGACCCTTTCGCCAGAACTGGTAAGGTCATGTAGCAAGGAAGTGGGCGAAGGGTGCCCACGACGGCTGCGGTAGTGAGCTAAACCCCATGAATTCGCCCAATATCCAGCTCGCATTATGGATCGCGCACCCGGTCCTGGAGTTGTCCCTGGCGGGGATCATGTTCTGGCGCGGGTTGCATCGCAAGTTTCCTGTCTTCTTCGCCTACATCGTTTTTCAAGTTGTGAACTTCCTGGTCTTATTCCCGATTTACAAGCTAAGCTCCACTTCGTACGGAACTCAGCATCAGCTTTTATATTTTTACGCTTACTGGATCAGCGCCGCGATTAGCCTGGCGATCGGGTTCAAGGTCATTCATGAAATCTTTCTCGATGTGCTTCGTCCTTATCCCAACCTGAAGGACTTAGGAACCTTGTTGTTCAAGTGGGCGGCGTTGGTGATGTTCCTGGTGGCGATGGTAGTGACTGCGGCAAGTCAATCGGGAACGGAGACGCCTTTGGGCCAGGCAGTGATTATCGTGCAACGCTGCGTGCGGGTGATTCAATGCGGCCTGATTTTGTTTCTCGTGTTTTTTTCCCGGCACCTGGGAGTCTCCCGGAAGCAGTTCAGCTTTGGAATCGCTTTGGGATTTGGCAGTTTTGCGAGCATCGAATTGGTGGGTCTGGCATTGGTTTCCGGCGGGCAAATTCACCCGCCCACGGTAAACCTGATCAATACCACGGCGTACAGTCTCTCCATTCTGACCTGGATGGGATACTCGTTGTTGAAGACGAGTTCGCGAGAGGAATCTGCCAATCTGCTGATGTCGCAGCGCTGGGATTACGGTCTTAGCGAGGCTCGGCATCCGGCTACCGACGATTCCCTGATTCCGATGTTCGAAAGCATGGTGGACAGAGCTTTCTCGCGCACTCCAGCAGAACCGGAGCATGAAGAACTGGAAAACAAGCGCACAGTCCATAAGATGTCTGTCACTGGCAAAGCTGCATCTTCGTTTTCTGCGCGCGGTCTCGCCAAAAACCTGGTGCGCTAACGCGCGTTGTCTCAATCCTGGACAACATTTCCCGGCTCGGCGACAACCAGCGGACTTGACTATTCTTAATCCGGCGCCTTTATCTCCTTGAAAACTTGGCCAGAAACAGTTCCGTGAGCGGTTTCGCGGCGCTGCCGATTTGGTTAAACCGTTTGAGTTAAAGAATTTTTCCGCGAAGTACTTGACACGACCCTGTATAATCCCTGCCAAGTCAGGGTCGCCGCTCCCAGGGGACCCGCTAGGAGAACAACTCATGAAACGTGCGGTCAGGATGTTATTCCTGATGGTAGGTATGTTATGCGCGTACACCGCGCTTGCTGCTCCGGCAGTTCCAGCGCCGGAAGACGGCGCGCCGATCCCGTCCTGCACAGGACACTGCGGTTAAGACGTTTGGGGCAAGTGCAAACTGCCTCGACGCAATTTTAGAATTCAGTAGGCTGGCGAATGTAAAAACAATCGTCAGCCTCTTTTTTTGTCTGGAAAGTCCGCCGCGGATTCCCGGCTTTCTGATGAGAGCTGACGCAAGCTCCGCGCCAGTTCATCGGGATCGGAGATCGGGGGCTGGCAGGTGAATCCAGAACAGACGATTGCGACGGTCTCGTCTTGCTGTATCGCCGGCAGTTGTGGAATGGTTTCGGCCAATGCCGGTGGAAGATTCTGCGGAACCGCTTTGTTGGCGGCCAGCTTAAGGACGGCCTTACCCGTGGAATAAGGAGCTGCCGCAACGTTGTAGAGACGGTCAGCCAGTTCATCGCTTCCAATAATCACGATCTGGGTAGGGGGATTCGACAGGTGTACCGCGGCAATCCCGTAGGTGGCGGCAAACAATCCGTACTGCCCGGCTAATCCGGCAATGAGTTCGATGGTCTGCTCCGCCTTTTCGCGCAGCCCCGCATCATTGGTGTAAGCATGCAGTCGAAGCAGGGCGATTGCAGCGATCGAATTCCCTGCGGGAGTAGGTGAGTCCTGAAATGGCTTGCGGCGCGTGCCCAACACACCGAGCACTTTCTCATCGGCCGAGATTTTTCCGGTATCGAAGAAGCCTCCGGAAATCGGGTCGAAGAACTGCTCGACCATCGCATTCGCGACCCGCACGGCGAAATTGAAGTAGCTGATATCCGCGGTTGCTTCGTAAGCGTCGAGGCAGGCAACCGTCGTGAATGCGTAATCGTCCAGCACGCCGGGAATTTGGCGGAGTTCCGCCTTGGCATCGGAATACGCGAGCACATGCAACAACCGGCCCTCCTGCCATCCCTCGGCGAGGATGCGATCCAGCGAGCGCAGGGCGAAGTGTTTGGCAGCTTCCAGCCGGAGTACCTTGGCCGCCTCCAGATAGGCCGAAACGCAGAGCGCGTTCCATCCCGTGTAAACAGTCTTGTCTACGTAAGGAGTGGGACGTTTCAGACGGGCGGCGTACATCTTCTCCTTCGCGGAATGCAGGAGCCGCACGATCTGCTCCTGCTGCAGGCTCAGGCGTTTGCCGATTTCTTCCACCGAGGCTCGCTGGTACAGCACATTCTTGGCGGGATTGTGGTGCATCTCGCCAATTTCGTTGATGTCGTAGTGCAGGCAGGCCACGCGCGCTTCTTCCTCGGTGAGAACGGACTGGGCTTCCTGCAAAGTCCAGGTGAAGTAATCACCGTCGTCGTCCATGGAGTAGTCGGCATCCTGAGAGGCGTAGAAGCCGCCGTGCTCGCGGTCGCTGAGCCATTCATCCATCCAGCGAATGATGTCGCGGGCTACCGACGCAAAAAATTCGGAGCCTGTGGCTTGATAGGCGTGAACGTAATTCTTCAACAACTCGGAGTTGTCGTAGCACATCTTCTCGAAGTGGGGCACGATCCACCGTTCGTCGACGGAGTAGCGGTGAAATCCGCCCGCCAATTGATCGTAGACGCCGCCGAGAGCCATCTTTTCGAGCGTGGTCACAAACACGCTGCGCAGTCTCTCATCGCCGGTGCGCACATATTGATCGATCAGCAGATCAAGGCCGGCCGAATGCGGGAACTTGGGAGCGCTGCCGAAGCCGCCGTTTTGCGGATCAAACATCCTGAGCGCGGATTTGACGATAGCGTCAATGACGGTGGGCGAAAACTCAGCGCTTTTTCCAGCAAACGATTCCGCATGAGAGATCGCGCCTTCGACCAGCTTGGCTTGCTCGACCACGTCGTCATTTTTTTCGCGATAGGCATTCGAGATGGAAAGCAGCACGCGCTTGAAGCTGGGACGCCCGTAGTGATCGTCCGGAGGAAAATAAGTTCCGCCATAGAACGGTTTGCCGTCGGGCGTGAGAAATGCGGTCAGCGGCCAGCCGCCTTGTCCGCTGATTGAACTGACGGCGACCTGATAGCGGCTGTCGATGTCGGGGCGCTCATCCCGGTCGACCTTCACTGCGATGAAATGCTGGTTCACGATCTCCGCAATCTCGGGATTGTCGTAGGATTCGCGATCCATCACGTGGCACCAGTGACACCAGACCGCGCCAATGTCGAGCAGCATCGGTTTGTTTTCGCGTTGCGCGATAGCAAAGGCTTCCTCGCCCCACTCGTGCCACTGGATGGGCTGGTGCATGGCGGAACGCAAGTAGGCGGAAGACGCCTTGGAGAGGGAGTTGAGCGTCTGCGTGGTCATGGTTTAAGTGTAAATGTTTTCGGCGAACGACGTGCCGTCTGCACGGCCCTGATGATTGAGTTATTCAGAGACCAGATTCATACAAACCTTTGACTACGCTCGCCTTCGCGGAGAGTAAAAGTTAGCGTTCGTGCAGTTCGTCACGGTTCCGAGGAGGCGTCCACCCCAAGTCCCATGTCGCCACCTGTCGGGTCAGTCGTTTCGCGATCTCACAATACAAATCCACTGCATCGCTTAACTGCTTTTTCTCGATATACTCGCCTTCAGTGTGAGCGACGTGAATCGATCCTGGACCGATCAGCAGCGGCTCGCCCCAGTTGGTGAGTGCCGGGATGTCGGTAGTGAAGGCGGCGACCATGGTGGGCAGTCCATCCAATGCGCGCAGGCGGAGAAACGGGATTTCCAAAAGGAATTCGACCTTGGCCAGGCCCTCGACCGTGCGCTCAATTTCTCGTCGTAATTCTTCCGTGGGGCCGATGAGGCGATAAAGCAACTGGGCTCGTGCTTTGTCCGGAATTACGTTGGGAGCGCGGCCACCCTCGATCACGCCAATATTTAGAGTGCATGGCCCGATTCCTTCTGCAGTGGGCAGGTTCATAGCTCGCAGCCGGTTCAACGCTTCCAGGAGTTTGTCGATCGCTGATTCGCCCAGTTCCGGATAGGCAGAGTGGGCCATCCTTCCTTCAGCGATCACGTTCACACGTAACGTTCCCTTGGATGCCGTCGCCATTCGATTCTCGGTCGGCTCTCCGTTCACCAGAAACTTGCAGCCTGGAGATTGTTTATTGGCCACCTGTGCGCCCAGACTGTTTCGTTCTTCTCCGACGAGGAAAAGAAGTCCGACATAAATGCCCTGCGCGCGCAACCGTTCGGCCGCTGCTACCTGAGCGGCGATAATTCCCTTGGCATCGCATGATCCCCGGCCGTAGATTCGAGTTGAATCTTCGGAAGAAGGAATAAAGGGCGGAACCGTATCCATGTGGGTCGAGAAAACGATGTCAGGCTTAGGCTGCTGTGGCGAAGTTGCGTACACGTTGTAGCGAGTGCCTTCGACGGGGAGCTTATTGGCCTGATATCCCAGGCGGCTGAGTTCGGCGTGAAGAACATCGCCGACATGGGCTTCGTTGCCCGTGATCGATTCAATGTCTACGAGTTGACGTGTAAAAGCGACGACATCCATGGCAAAGAGAATAACGCACGCGACGGCGCACAGTCTTTTCGCAGGCAAGATTCAGTTACAACCGAGATGTAGCGAGCAACATCTGGGCGCGAAGCAGAACACCTTTCGGCTGCTATTCTGTTTTGATGGAAATGAGCACACAGCACAGTTCGATCCGCTCTCTATTCCTTGATGGCCCTGCAGGCCGATTGGAAGCCTTGCTCAATATGGGGGCCGAACACGCCACTCATGCTGCGCTGGTGTGCCATCCACATCCGCTTTACGGAGGGACGCTGCACAACAAAGTCGTTTTTCACACCATGAAGGCGTTGAACAGCTTTGGCTATCCGGTACTGCGATTTAATTTTCGGGGCGCGGGACTGAGCCAAGGCGAGCACGACCACGGTAATGCGGAAACGGAGGATGTCCGCACGGCGTTGGACTGGCTGGACCGAGAATTTCATTTACCTTTAATCTTCTCCGGATTTTCGTTTGGAGCCGCGGTGGGATTGCGAGTCGGGTGCCCCGATGCACGTGTGAGAGCGGTGATCGGGCTTGGTTTGCCGGTCAGCGCCATTGACGATCGAGTTTATGATTTCGAATTTCTCCAAAGCTGCGTGAAGCCCAAGTTGTTCGTAAGCGGTGACCGCGATCAGTTTGGGCCGCGGGCGAAATTGGAGAAAGTGGTCCAAGCACTTCCCGAGCCGAAGAAGTTGGTGATCATCCAGGGTGCGGATCACTTCTTTGAAGGACGCTTGCGGGAATTGCGGGAGGCGATTGAAGGCTGGATAAAAGAGAGCATTCCTCAGTGATCACGCGAGCGAAACGGCACCCTCTATAATCCTCGCATGTCTTCGGCAGCGGCCAACCGCGAACGACTCGCTATCGAGATGCGAGTAACGGCGCGTCATCTTTTCGAACACGCCCTCGGTGAATCCAGCATTGATCGCGCTTTCGAGCGGCATATTTGTTGCGAACGTGGCGTGTTGCGGGTCTGCGAAGACCTTTACGATTTTCATTCTTACAGCCGCGTGTTCGTGGTCTCTATCGGCAAGGCCGCACACACCATGGTCAACGCGCTGGAAATTCAGGCCGGAGAAAAGTTCGAGGGCATTGTCGCCAGTTCCGTGCGGCCGAATTCGCAGGCGCGGGGCTTCCGATACTTTCATGGCGGACATCCCACGCCGAATGAAGAATCGATTCGCGCTGCCGAGGCAATATTGAAGTCCTTGAGTGCGCAGAATGCGTCGTCGCTGGTGATCTTCATGCTGAGCGGCGGCGGCTCTTCGATCGCGGAGAAGCCGATCGATGATGAAATTTCTTTAGACGACCTGACCGCAACCTACCGCGTCCTCGTACACTCGGGCGCACCCATTGCCGAAATCAATACCATTCGCAAACATCTTTCCGCGATCAAGGGAGGAAGATTGGCGCAGGCAGCGTTGCCGGCCCAGCAGGTTTCAATTCTGGTCTCGGATGTCCCCGACAATACGCCCGATGCTTTGGCGTCCGGCCCGACCATGCCTGACTCGACTAGCGTCGAAGACTGTTACGCCAGCGCTGCGAAACATCGACTTCTGGAGCAGTTTCCGACGTCCACGCGCGAATTGTTTCAGCGCCATGCGCTGGAGGAAACTCCTAAATCGGATGACCCCGCCTTCCATCGCAGCCGCTGGTGGACGGTATTGTCGAATTCAACTTTGCTCGAGGCCTGCAAGAAAGAAGCCGAGCGCCACGGCTTCACCGTCGAAGTGGACAACGGTTGCGACGACTGGGACTACGCGCGAGCTGCCGATTATTTGTTAGAGCGATTGAGGCAACTGCGAAACAAATCGGAGCGAGCGTGCCTTATTTCCGGAGGCGAAGTCACAGTCAAAGTCACGAATGGCGGCGTAGGCGGACGCAACCAGCAGTTTGCGCTGGCCTGCGCACAAAAGATCGCCGGCGAAAACGTCACAGTGCTCAGCGCGGGTACGGACGGAATCGACGGCAACAGTCCCGCCGCCGGCGCGCTCGTAGACGGAACGACTGTTGATCGCGCCAAGTCTCGCGGGTTGGAGCCGGCCGCCAGGCTTCGAAGCTTTAACTCCTATCCATTTTTCGACGCGTTAGGCGACACGATTATGACCGGACCAACCGGCAACAACCTGCGAGACCTGAGAATCCTGCTGGCGTACTAAGCCGATTTAGGCATCTTGGCGAATGCCTTCTCTTGCTCCCGCTCCATTTCCTCCGGAGACATATCGCGGGTGTGAGTGGCGAGCGACCACCTGTGCCCGAAAGGATCGATCACGACGCCGTAGCGGTCGCCCCAGAACTGATCCATCAACGGCATCTTTACGCTGGCGCCCGCAGAAACCGCACGTTGGAATGCAGTATCGACGTCATCGAGATAAACATGGAGCGCGACTGGGGAACCTGTCGTGGCCGAAGGCCCGAGCTGACCACCAAACTCCGGAAACTCATCATTCAACATCAGAATCGAATCTCCGATTTTGAGCGACGCGTGCATCACCTTGTCTCCCGGGCCCGGGGCGACGCCAAGAACTTCGGCGCCGAAGGCCTTCTGATAAAACTCGATAGCGCGTTTCGCATCGCGAACCGTCAGATGGGGCGTGATGGTATGGAATCCATCAGGTACGGCTTTCACTTTGTCGGTCATGGAATATCCTCCGGAGAAAGAGTCTAGACCAACCAATGTTAAAGTTTGTTAAAAAGAAGGAACAATTTATCTCATTTGGAGGACCGGCATACCAATTATTCCGCCTTCGGAATCTCGTCGAGAGCGCTGTAGATATTCAGCCCCAGGCTTCTGCCGACGCGCACCATCTCATCGGCTCCGGCCGAGGCGCCTCCGACTCGAAGCACGCCATCGCACTTTTCCAGAAGCCGAGTCGCGATCGGATGAAATATTTCGTTAAAGCCTTGGTCGCCGATCTGCTTAGATCCGGCCAACTCAACCAGCGGCAGCGCCAGCCACTCGCCAAGAACAGGAATGTGCCCAGCACGGAAAATGGGCAGCGCATAAGACTCCATCTCCTGAACGTTTCTCTTGATCAACGACGAATCATCATTCGTGCCCGAGCGGTAAGGACCAGCAATCAAAATCATCATGGGTTTCGAGGTCTCTCGTGAGAAGCATTCCAAATTACTCCAAACCGGCTGGGCCGTCTCGGACATTTCCACGTCCCGGCGAAATCAAAGCACGTTCCATCAACTGAGCCAACGCCCGTTTAAGGCCTATTATTTGCAGATTGACAGGACCACTGCAGCGGAGCATACTTGCCCGCGGTTTTGAATACGTTCCCCTTCTGGTTGCGCAGGACTCGGTCCCCACATTGTTTGCGGAGGGCGATGACCTCAAATTATCTCTGGCGCGGAGTTACGATTATCGCTCTGAGCACGGTTCTGGTTGCACCCGCACGGGCAGATAAAGTGCAGACCGACGGCGAGGAAATCGTGATCGGAATTGTTGCGGTGGCTGCAGCTCTGGTGGTCACAACCGTTTTGGTGATTCACTATTCCAAGAAGAGAGCCATCACGGGATGCGTCAGCTCGGTAGAGAACGGTATGGCCCTCACCGACGAAAAGGACCATCAAATTTACTCACTATCGGGCGACACAGTAGGCATTAAGCCGGGTGATCGGATGAAGCTTCAGGGCAAGAAAATCAAGCCGAAGGGTCCCGACAAGACGCTGGTCTGGGAAACAAAGCAGGCAAATAAAGACTTCGGTCTTTGCCAGCCCTAAAACGCTTCAAGCCGCGAGGAGGAAAATCGATGAAAAGCCGCAGGTCGCTGCTGGGCACAATAGGGTTTGCGCTGGCGGGTGCTGTCATCGCTGTCGCCGGCGATGCGCCGAAATTAACTTTTACATTCACCAAGGCCAACGTACCCGGTGCAGTGCAGACCGGTCCCAGCGGGATCAACAACGCTGGTGTCGTGGTGGGGGCATACGTCGACAAGAACTCGGTTTCACACGGATATATTCTCCAGGGCAAAAAGCTGACTAAGCTTGACGACCCGAAAGCAATGGCAGGCACGACCAGCCCCGAGAATCTCAATCCTGACGGACCAATTTCGGTTGTTGGCGCCTACAACAATTCCAGCGGCAACTCGGTCGGATTTCTGTACAAGAACGGCAAATATACCGATATTCCCGGCCCCGCAAGTGCCGTGTCTTCGCTCGCTTCCGGGATAAACGACAACGGCGCAATAGTCGGCGACTACATGGACACCAATGGCAGAACCCACGGATTTCTCTTACAGGGTAAGAAGTACACGACTTTCGACGTGCCCGCAGCCTTTGGCACCACCGCTGCCTCGGGCATCAATAAAGCTGGCTGGATTGTCTTGTGGTGGAAGGATCAACAAGGCCTCATTGAGTCATCGATAACAAAAGACAACGGCAAAACCTACCATACGATTGACGTCCCCGCCGCGGTCGACTCTTATGCTTCTGACCTCAACAGTGCGGGAGATGTCACTTATTTCTGGATCGATTCCGCCGGCACGGCCCACGGCGCACTGTTGCACGCCGGGAAATACTACGTAGTCGACTATCCCAAGGCCATATACAATTACGCCGGCGGGATTAATGACCAGCGCGCCCTCGTCGGAGGGTACCAGGTCAAGAGCAAGAATGGCCAACCGCCTCTTTTAGGCTACAAGGCGATGTACAAGTAACAATTTGCCTGAACCGCTGAAAAGGCGCTGCACTCTGAAGCTATCCTGAACATCCCATGCTGAAGAGCGC
>JABDBE010000080.1:0-81 GCA_013288805.1 Acidobacteriota bacterium | reverse complement strand
TCCGTGTACTCAGGGATATAGTCCTTAAACAGACCTTTGCCTTCATACATGGTTCGCACCGGAACGCGATCCGCGTTCTTG
>JABDBE010000079.1 GCA_013288805.1 Acidobacteriota bacterium | reverse complement strand
GCAATGGCAAAGGAACTGGTGGAAATGATGGACAAGCTCGGATTTCCGACCTTCACGCTGATCGGCCACGACCGCGGAGGACGCGTCAGCTACCGCATGGCCCTGGATCATCCGAAGAACGTGGAGCGACTCGCTGTGTTCGACGTGATTCCGATCCTCGAAGGGTGGAGCCGGTCAGATGCGCGCTTCGCGCAGACTTACTGGCCTTGGATTTTGCTTTCACAAAAGGAACCACTCCCGGAAAAGTATCTTCTGGGTGCGCCCGAGGCTGTCTTCCATAATCCCTTCGGGCAAGGGTCCTTCGGCCCAGAGATTCTCGAAGAATACGTTTCAACTTATCGCGATCCGGCTCGCGTTCACGGAATCTGCGAAGAGTATCGAGCGGCTGCGACCATCGATGTCGAACACGATCGTGCGGATAAGGAAGCATCCAGGCGAATCAAATGTCCCATGCTGCATCTATGGGCGGAGGGTGGTCCTCTCGACACTTTTTATGCGAAGGACGGAGGCCCGCTGGGCATTTGGCGGCAATGGGCCCCGCTCGCGCACGGACAGGCGATGAAGGGCGGCCACTTCTTTCCGGAAGAGAATCCTGACGACACCGCAGTTCTCGTCGAGCAGTTCCTTTCTGCTTGAGGACCGTATGGCGAAAGGAGTGGAGCGTATTCCCGCTCCGACCAAAAGGGAGGAAAAACACATGGTGGCATGGGATCGCGTGACCCGTCGTGACGTGTTGCGCGCGATACACGAGTACGACCGGCTGGGCCCAGAACAGTTCTTCTCTGAACATGGTTTCGCCCCTACTACGACCTATGAGTTGGTCTGGGGTAAACACCGTTACCCGCCTAAGGCAGTCTTGGGCGCAGCTTATGAGTTCGCCACTGGGCAACAGCTTAGCTCTGGTGACTTCGAGGGTGGGAAGACCGGCGCCGTAAGAGTGCTCGGCAAACTAGGATTCACGGTCAAGCAAAAGCTGGAGAAATAAAGGAGATGCGGAAATGAAAAAGTGGAAACTTGTGATTCCTATCGCCGCAGTCGCGGCTTTTCTCGCTTGGTATGCATTCCGGCCCGAACGGCTTGTGGTTAATCGGCGTGTCAATGAAGCCATGCCGGCCGTACAAGGGAGTTCGTCGCCGCAGACTCTCGCCTCCGGACAGTTCTACAGCATCTTGCACCCAACGGCAGGTACCGCAACCATCTATCGGATGGGGGATGGCAGTCGTGTTCTTCGCTTTACGAACTTCACCACATCAAACGGTCCTGATGTGCACGTCTACATGGTTGCCGCCGACGACGCAAAAGATAACGCCAGCGTGCTGCGCGCGGGCTTCATTGATTTAGGAACCATCAAGGGGAATATGGGCGACCAAAACTATACTCTTAATCCCGAAATTGACTTGTCCAAATATCGCGCGGTTTCAGTGTGGTGCAAACGGTTCAGCGTCAACTTTGGCGCTGCTCGACTGGGATCGCCGTCCGCCTCTTTCTGAAAGGAAAAGGTTTCAATGAGAAAGAGGCAAGGGCTTCCTCCGCACGATCCAAAGGAATCCGAAGGTCGTCCAAGGGCTGCTGCGCCACAACTCCATCAAAGTGACGATGGATATCTACGATGGACCGATGTGAAGCAGATGGCGCACCGAAAGGTGCTTCCGCATGGTCACTCGCAAACAAGTACGTACCGTAATACGTACCAGGTCAGGAACTGCGGTTCCTGCAAGCACTTGATTTTGTTGGCGTCCCCGACGGGATTTGAACCCGTGTTACCGCCGTGAAAGGGCGATGTCCTAGGCCAGGCTAGACGACGGGGACCAGAGAAGGCGAGCCGAGGGTCAATCTATCGATGTTAACAGCGCCCATACACAGTGTCAAAAACGATTTCGATCTTGGCGGCGCTTACTCATTTTTTTTCGCTGAATGTCCTCGGTTCAAATTGCGCGAGATGAATGCGAGTTGGCTCGATGGCTGAGCCCAATAAATGGGCTTATCACCGACTGATCCCCGCCCCCCGGATGTTCTAAAATTAATGGGTGCCCCACGTTTGGGCCGGAGCAATCCTATGGCCGATGCACTTTTTCTCAGTCTGTGGTTTCCGAGTTTTGACTTGGACGAAATGATGCCGCGTGCTTTGGCGGTGATGCGGCAGTTTCCATTTTCAGCCGCGCAGCCGGGAATCACTTATGTGGCAATGCATCCTGTTTCTTGGGGTGAGCCCACGATTTTCGAACAGCGGTTCAGACCGGGTATCCCTCCTGAGGATGCCGTGCTGCTCGCGTCTGACCTGCTTCACGAGGACTACGCCTATTTGTTTGAGGCGTTCTGGGACCTTTGGGTTCTTTCCGACCAGCGCGAGTGGATTCTGCAGCCATCGCTCGTGAAATTCCTGGTCCACGGCGTGGACTTTGAAGAAAGTGTCTACGAGCACGAGGGTCACATCGAGATAGACTTCGGCATCGACTCGCGGTTTCTGCAGGAAGATGTGGAACTCGACAGCGAAACGGAAACTCGAGTTCGCGCCAATGTGCAAAAGTTGGTGGAGTTCACGAACAAGGCAGAGAAGAGTTCAGGAGCGAGCGCACGCCTGCTGTGGTCAGAATCAGAGGAGAACCTGGCGCAGAAACTGATCGCCCGCCTGCAGAAAGTGCAGTAAAAACGAAGGGTCGCTCTCGGTGCGGCGACCCTCAGTTTGAAACGGTTCAAGCTACTTCGTTCTTCCGCCCTCAATTTTCAGCTTGTCGCTTGCTCCGGCTTGAGCCGCCGCGAGCCGCGCCGTCAATACACGGAAGGGCGAGCAGGCCACATAGTCCATCCCGACTTCATGGCAGAACTTCACGGAGTCGGGATCGCCGCCGTGCTCTCCGCAGATTCCGACTTCAAGATCGGGGCGAACCTTGCGCCCGCGTTCGATTCCGATGCGAACCAACTCTCCAACGCCTTCGCGATCGATCACCGCGAAGGGATCCTGTTTGAGGATGCCTTCTTTCAAATAGGTTGGCAGCACCTTGTTCACATCGTCGCGCGAGAATCCAAATGTGGTCTGGGTGAGATCGTTGGTGCCGAAGCTGAAGAACTCAGCTTCTTTTGCGATCTCGCCTGCAAGCAGCGCGGCTCGGGGCAGCTCGATCATAGTTCCCACGAGGTAATGCACCTTCTTGCCTTTCTCACGGAAAACTTCTTCCGCGACGCGCCGCACGATCGCTGCCTGGTTCTCCATTTCTTTTAGAGTCGCGATGAGCGGAATCATGACTTCCGCATGCGTCTTAATTCCCTCCTTTTCTACCGCAACCGCTGCCTCAAAGATGGCGCGCGCCTGCATCTCGGTGATCTCGGGATAGGTGATGCCTAAACGGCAGCCGCGATGTCCGAGCATGGGATTGAACTCGTGGAGTTCTTCAACTCGGCGAAGCAGCTTTCTCAACTCATTCAACTTCGGGGAGCGCGGCTTGGTAGCTTCAAGCACAGCGATCTCTACCATCAACTCTTCGCGCTTGGGGAGGAACTCGTGCAGCGGCGGATCCAGCAGTCGAATCGTTACTGGCAGACCATCCATGACGCGAAAGAGTCCGATGAAATCGGCGCGCTGCATGGGCAGAAGTTTTTTCAGCGCCGCTCGACGATCCTTTTCATTGTCCGTCAGAATCATTGTGCGCACGTGCGGAAGACGGTCCTCGGCGAAGAACATGTGCTCGGTCCGGCACAATCCGATGCCCTCAGCGCCAAACGCGCGCGCCTGTTTCGCATCGCGCGGAATGTCCGCGTTGGCGCGCACACCGATTTTGCGGAAAGGTTCCGCCCAGCCCAGAAACTTCATCAGTTCAGCATCGTCCGGCGCGGCGTCGAGAGTGTCGAGCTTGCCCTTGATCACGCGACCGGTGGTTCCATCGAGCGAAATCCAATCGCCCTCCTTGAAGATCTGGCCTTTCACCCGCATCTCGCGAGCGTGTTCTTTTACCCCGATGTCGCCCGCGCCCGCGACGCAACATTTGCCCATACCGCGGGTGACGACCGCGGCGTGGCTGGTCATGCCCCCGCGCGAGGTCAGAATGCCCGCAGCGACTTCCATGCCGTGAATGTCCTCAGGAGTCGTTTCGGCTCTGACCAAGATAACCGGATTTCTTTTGCTGCCGTGTCCCGCTTTTTCCACCGCCTCGTCCGCGGTGAACACGATTTGACCGACGGCGGCGCCGGGAGACGCTGGCAAGCCGATTGCCAGAACTTCGATTTTCGCTTTCTTCTCGTCCAAGCGCGGAACCAGGAAATCATAAAGCTGGTTAGGTTCCACGCGGAAGATCGCTTCTTCTTTGCTGATCAGGCCTTCTTCCACCATCTGGATGGCCACGCGCACAGCGGCGAGTCCGGTGCGCTTGCCATTGCGCGTTTGCAGCATGTAAAGCTTGCCTTCCTGAATGGTGAACTCGAAATCCTGCATGTCGCGATAGTGTTTTTCCAGGCGGCTGGTGATTTCGCGAAGCTGTCGGTAAACATCTGGCATGATCTTTTCCAGTTCGAGAATCGGGACGGGCGTGCGAATGCCTGCAACGACATCCTCGCCCTGCGCGTTCATTAGAAACTCACCGTAGAATTCTTTGTTGCCGATCGCGGGATTGCGCGTGAAACCTACGCCCGTGCCGCTAGTGTCACCGAGATTGCCGAAGACCATTGCTTGCACGTTCACCGCGGTTCCCAGATCGTCGGAGATGTTATTTATGCGGCGATAGTGCTTGGCGCGATCGTTCTGCCAGGAACGGAAAACGGCATCGCGGGCCATGACCAGCTGATCATGAGCATCCTGCGGGAAGTCGCGCTTGGTGTGCTTCTTAACTACTTTTTTGTATTCCGCAATCACTTCCTTCAACGCTTTGGCGTCGAGGTCGGTATCGAGCTTGGCTTTTTTCTGTTTCTTCTTGGCATCGAATATTTTTTCAAATTCTTCCTTCTCAATTTCCAGCACCACGTTGCCGAACATTTGAATCAATCGGCGGTAGGAATCGTACGCAAAGCGTGGGTTATCGCTGCGTTTGGCCAGCGCTTCGACACTTTGGTCGTTCAAGCCGAGATTCAGAATCGTATCCATCATGCCCGGCATGGAAAACTTCGCGCCCGAGCGGACACTCACCAGCAGCGGGTTTTCGCCCTTGCCGAGCTTCTGGCCTTGGAGTTGCTCGAGGTCGGCCAGCGCTTCTTCCATCTCCCGGTCAACTTCTTTCGAAACTCCGCCGTGCCGCATGTATTCACGACAGGCTTCGGTTTGGATGGTAAAGCCGGGCGGCACCGGCAGGCCTGCGTTGGTCATTTCGGCGAGGCCCGCGCCTTTTCCGCCGAGTTCGTCTTTCATCTTGCCGTTACCATCGGCCTTGCCGCCGCCGAAGAAATAAACATATTGAATGGTTGGCTTCTTGCTGGTTACTGCTATTTCCGCTTCCGGGAGAGTCTGTGTTGCCATGAGATTAGTCCTTTACTGTTTCGAAGATTCTTTGGATTCCTTGCCTTCCGTCACTATTTCTGAAAAATCTGCAATGGTGGAGAATTCTTTTAACAACGACTGCAACAGCGCCAACCGATTTGCGCGGACGCGTTCATCGTCGACCATGACCATGACTTTGTCGAAAAAACGGTCCACTGCAGGCCTGAGTTTTGAGATCTCAATAAGAGCGTTTTCGTAATCTCCCTGTGCGCGAAACCCATCGACCGTTTCAACCGCGCGTGGAATTTGAGCGGCCAATTCTTTTTCCGCCGCTTCCTGAAACGCATTCGCATCAATGGCGGGCGCTACTTGCTTCCCGCTCTCGCCTGCCTGGCGAAGAATGTTCTTGATGCGCTTGAATGCGATCGAAATCGATTCGAAGTCAGTGGAGGGTCGGACTTTAGTCACCGCTTCAGCCCGAGCGATCGCGCCCACTACGTCATCAGAGCCCGCAGCCAGAACGGCATTCACCACGTCATACTTAAACCCGAGCACATCGCGCAGATAAAACTCCAGCCGCTCACGGAAGAAAATCCGCAAAGTGCCGGCGTAATCAATCTCACCTGAAAACTTCCGTTCCGCCGACGATCCACGATAGGCTTCGCGCGCGTCCGCAAACAACTGTGTCAAGCTGAGCGGTAACTTCTTCTCCGCAATCGTTTTTACAATTCCGTTTGCCTGCCGCCGCAGGGCAAACGGATCCTTCGATCCAGTAGGCTGCAGGCCAAGCGCAAACATTCCGGCAATGCTGTCCGCTTTATCAGCGATTGAGAGGATCGCACCCTCGATTGAGCGTGGTACCGAGTCGTCCATGGATTCCGGTTTATACTGATCGTAGATCGCCTGCGCGATCGCCTGACGAGTCGCATCCGGCATACCGGTATCGAGTTCCTGCACGGCGGCATAGAGTCCACCCACGATTCCCTGCAGTTCGGTAAATTCCTTTACTAGTTCAGTCGTGAGGTCAGTCTTGGCCAGCGAGGCAGCTTTATGTACGATCCCTGGACGAACCTGCACCCCTCTCTGGCGGAGGGTTTCGCACAACCAACTGCATAGACGCTGCACCCGCCTCGTCTTTTCGTAGTAGCTGCCCAAGTCCTTTTGAAAGGTGACGTTCTTGAGCCATACCGTGCGCTCGCGCAACGAATGCTTTTGATCGGTCTGCCAGAAAAACCGGGCATCGTTGAACCGGGCGCGGAGAACGCGTTCGTGTCCATGACGAATGATACCGCGCGGATCGCCATCGGTGTTCAGCACAGCCAGAAAATGCGGTAGCAGTTTGCCGCCCGCATCTTCGACCGCGAAATATTTCTGATGATCGCGCATCACTGTGACCAGAACCTCGTCAGGCAATTCCAAGAACTCACGATCGAAATTGCCCAAGATCACGGAAGGCCATTCAGTCAAGTTGACGACGGTGGACTGCAACTCACGGTCAGTCCTTATTGAAACCTTCCTCTCAACCTCTAGGTTGCGAGCTTGCTCGTCGATGCGACTTGCTCGGTCGGCCGGAACAACAAGGACGGCGTTAGCCTTCAAAGCGTCGACATAATCGTTCGCGGAACGTATCTCCACGGGAGTGGAGCTTAAGAAGCGATGACCACGGGAGATTCTCGAGGCGACGACCCCGCCAAACTCGATTGGTAGCACTTCGTCGTCCAATAAAGCGACTATCCACCGGACCGGCCGAACGAAACGCTCTGCTGTTTTCGCACGCCAATACATGGTCTTCGGCCAATAAAAGTTTCTCAGTTGGTCCTCAACAATTTCCCGCAATACAACTCCGGTCGGGCGCCCTGCTCGATTGAGCTGGACAGCAGCATAGTTTCCCTTTTTTGTCGTGGTTCTTATGAGGGAAGAGATTGGCACACCGTGCTTTTTTGCAAAAGCCTCGGCGGCTGCAGTCGGGGCGCCGTCCTTGAAGGCTATGTTCCACGAGGGGCCGACTTCTTGATAGTCGATATTAGGTTCTTGAAGGGGGAGCGCCGGTACGTAAGACGTTAACCTACGGGGAGTCCAATAAGACCTGCAGCGAGTGACATCTACAGGGAAATAGATTTGCTGCAAGGCTGCGATCGTGTTGGAAACGAGTATATCCGCCCCCGCCCTCAACATTCGTGCGGGAATCTCTTCGCAGCCGATCTCAAGCAGAAAGTCTGGCATGTCTTTTCATCCCTTGCGCCGGCGCTACAAAAAAGCTGGACAGACTTGCAAGTCAGGGTATTGCTGGGGCCGTTTCTCTTTTCGCCTTCTGCCTTTTCTGCTGATCCGACTCTTCGGATGCTGGCTCATCTTGCTGCTGATCCACGTACACCTTCGCAATCCCCACCGCGAGCGCACGCACTCGCGCGATAACCCCCACACGCTCAGTCACCGAAATCGCGCCCCGAGAATCTAAAATATTGAACAGATGCGAGCACTTAAGGCAAAGATCGTAAGCGGCAAGAACTGGATACCGCTTCAACGACGGGGGGCGGCCGGTGTTGTCGAGGAACCCTCTCAGGCCGGTCCGTTCAAGGCGATCGTACTCCTCTTTCTTGACCATCCAGTAGCCATCAATGAGCAACTGGCACTCCCTTTCGTAAAGGTCGAAGTGACTCCTGAGGAAATCAGCATTTGCTAAGTCGAAGTTGTACACGGAGAACTGAATCTCGTCCGACAGCCGTACATCGCCGTAGGTCGTAGCCTTGCCAGTTTCCGGATCGCGTGCCCACACAATGTCGTAAATGGAATCGACATCCTGAAGGAATGCCGCGATGCGTTCCAAGCCGTAAGTCAACTCCGCAGATATTGGATCAAGATCCACTCCGCCGCACTGCTGAAAGTAAGTAAACTGCGTGATCTCGAGTCCATCGAGCATTACCTGCCAGCCCACGCCCCACGCGCTAAGTGTCGGCGCTTCCCAATTGTCTTCCTCGAACTTGATGTCATGCTGCCGCAGGTCAATCCCCATCGCACCCAGCGATTCCAAGTAAAGCTGCTGCACGTTTTCCGGCGGTGGCTTCAGAATCACTTGCAGTTGGGTATGCTTATAGAGACGATTGGGATTCTCCCCATACCGCCCATCAGCAGGCCTGCGGGATGGTTGCACGTAGACCACTTTGTACGGACTCGGCCCCAGCACGCGAAGAAATGTTTCGGGCGCCATGGTTCCTGCGCCGACCTCCACGTCATAGGGCTGTTCCAGCACGCATCCCCGTTCGGCCCAGAAGGTCTGGAGGCGCAGGATGAGTTCCTGAAAGGTGAGCGGATTGGAGTTGGTCTGAGTCAAAGTGTGAGCGAAGCATTTAGCACTTGGTATGAACATCCGAGCAATTCTTGGAGGCTCAACCCGAGATCCCAGCGACCAAATGCTAAGTGCCAATTACTAACCGCTAATCTTCTCCAGCATTCCTGCAGTTACGAGCTTTTTCTCCATGTGCCGCTGGAGAGCCTGCAGCAGAAACTTACGCAAGTCGGCGGCTTGCACTTTGTGCCCCGGCGTTGCCGTAAAACTTTCCACCGGTGCGCGCAACATTTTGCTCGCAAGCATCCGCGATTCCACAGAAATTTCGGATGACGCAAGCCGCTTGTCCTCGGCACACAGCAAACCATCGCTCAAGGCATGAAAGAATGCTCGACTCCCATTCAGGGTCCGCCCGCAGACTATACACTCGGACAGTTCAGGCAGATAGCCCATCAGCCGGGTCATCCACAAGTCGAAATACGTGATCGGCATCCAGACATCCGTCCCGCGCAATCCCGCCAGGACCGCCAGTGCAAGCCGGAAGACATCATCATTGACTTCGCGATCTGGAAGTAACTCGTCCAGCAACTCGGCTACATGGCCCAACGCGACCGCCCGAGGATAACTCACCTCAAACGCCATCGGGGATTCCAGCACTTCGCACGAATCCAGACGCGCCAACTCCTGCCGTTCGCGATCCTCGTAATAAGCTCGAACGTAGGTCAGAGGCTCAAGCGCTCCGCCAAACCGCCGTTTAGACTTCTTGGCAGCGCGCGCTACTCCCCGTACCTTACCTTCCAAGCGCGTAAACAGCGTGACCAGCAGGTCGGCCTCGCGCAACGGATACGTCCGCAAAACGATTGCTTCCGACTCCTTCAGCGCCATGGAAGCTCAGCAGGTAATCTTTGATTGTAATTGAGCGGTCGGGAGATGGAAAGGAGACGCGGCTCGCGGAATGCGATCTCGCCCACCTCCGAAAAGCAAAAGGCGCGCGTCGATGGATAAAAGACGCGCGCCCAGCCGAGAACGAGGGATTCCGAATTACCGGCCAAAGTATTTGGCGTTTCGCTCCGTGAAGGCTTTCCACTTTTCCGGCAGGTCATCCAGCGCGAAAATCGCGGATACGGGGCAGACGGGAACACAAGCTCCACAATCAATGCACTCAACAGGGTCGATGTACAACATTTCCTCTTCGGGGAACGCGGGCGCATCCTTCTTAGGATGGATACAATCGACTGGACAAGCGTCCACACAAGCAGTGTCCTTGGTGCCGATGCACGGTTCTGCAATTACGTATGTCATAAAGTCTGTGTCTCCTGAGATGGTTGCGGAACTTAACAGAACCGCTAATTCTAACAAGAATGCAGCCAGCGGTACAGCGTTCAGCAGGGTTTTCTACGCCTCCACCAGTTCCCGCTCCGCGCTTGGCTCGTACTCGACGATGTGACCCGCCACCGCACTAGCGGCCACGGTCAGCGGACTGGCCAGGTACATCTGTCCCGGCCCACTGCGACCGGGGAAATTCCGGTTTTGCGCGCTAATCACAACTTGCTCGGGCCGCGTGGTCACTCCCGGCCCGGCGTTGATGCATGCTCCGCAACTCGGCTCGATTACATGCGCTCCGGCTTTCTGGAAAATCTCGAGATAGCCTTTGCGGATGCAGTACTCGCGAGTCTCTTGGGATCCAAACTGGATGTAGAACTTTACCGAGTCCGCCACGCGCTTGCCATGCTTGAGCGCATCGGCGAGCACGAGCGCATACATGTCCATGTCTTCATTCTTGCCCGCGGTGCAGGTTCCACCATAGGCGAGTTCCACGGGCACAGGCGTATTCAGTTCGCGAATGTACTTGCCGTTTCCCGGGTCGCCTGGCGTAGCCACCATTGGCGTAATCTCGGCGGCATCCAACTCGATGACGTGGGCGTATTGTGCATTGGGATCACTGTTCAAGCCCTCGATCATAGCCTGCGCCTTCTTGCGGTCCATGCCACGTCGTTCCACTAGAAAATCCACGGCCTTGCGATCGGGGGCCACGATGCCGGTGAAACCGCCAATCTCCGCAGCCATGTTGGTCATGGTGGCGCGTTCGTCAACGCTGAGATCCTCAATCGCCTCGCCAGCGTATTCCATGACCTTGGCTAGCGCTTTGCCATCGCGAACATAATCGAGACTGAGAATCTTTAAAATGAAATCCTTCGCGGTGACGTTGGGGTGCTTCCTGCCTCGAATCACAATCTTCACCGACTCCGGCACCTTTACGCGAACATCTTTTGTGATCCACGAATTGAAGACGTCGGTTGTGCCGATGCCAAAGGCTACGCACCCGATTGCACCCACGTGCGGGGTATGCGAGTCGGAGCCAATGTTCAATTGCCCGGGGAGCGCGTAGCTTTCCAGAACGATCGAGTGGCAGATTCCTTCCGAGCCCTTACGGTCTTTCAATTCGCCGTGCAGCTTGATCCCCTGTTTCGCCGCGAAGTCCTGCTGCTTAAGCTTAAGTTGGGTTGCAAGATCGAGGAGACCGAGTTTCTTCTTCTCTTCCGAGATTACTTCGTCGAGAAACGTGAGGTGGTCGCGGAAAAACAAAATGCTCGTGGGATCGTTTACCTTAGCGTCTTTTCCTACGTAACGCTCGAAGAAAATGGCTGCCA
>JABDBE010000078.1:4282-11508 GCA_013288805.1 Acidobacteriota bacterium | reverse complement strand
GAGTCCGGTCACGCTGACCTGATTAAAACAACTATCATTTCTAGAATTGGAAGACTCGCAATAGCCGAGTGAAAGGCTGCGCAAAACTGCACTGGGCTGAAATTCCCCACCCTTGAATACACCCAAGGGTGGGGATCCCCCTCACTACTTGGCTGAGGTCTTCAGTTTGGCTGCCGCTTGCTGCTTTATCATCTTCAGCATCATCGGGTGGTGCGCCAGCGCGATCGACTTCTGCGGAGGCGCGCCGAAGAGTTCGGGATGCAAGTAAAGTCCCCGATCGGCCTGCGCTTTCTCCACCTCGACCGGAATGCGGTGAGTGTTAGCCCATGCGTCCTGCCGGATGCCGGTCACTTGCCAGGAGACTTCCACATTGGGCTTATCCGTCTTGATCGTGAATTGATGGTTCGCCACCTTGCTGGCCACGATGGCCTGCGCGAATTGGCCGATGACCGTGAGTTGATAGCGGAAATCACGGTTCAAGGTCTCGAACCATTCGGGCAGTTGGACGACTGCGCTGCCTTTCTCGTCCGTAGTCGCATTGCCATTGTAGATGTTCATCATGTCGGGCGACTCGACGAAAGAGTGATAGAGGTACTTGTTGGCCGGATCGAGCGGGTGATCGATTTTGAACGAACCACCTGCTTTGGAAAGGTTGCCGTCGACGTCGACATCACCATCGAAAAACGCCGCGTAGCCGCCGCTTTGGTTGTAGGTGAACAGAGCGTCTCCAGTAGTGGAGTTGCTAAAGCCTCCGCCGCTGCCGCTAGTACTACTTGATTGCCCTAGAACTCCCCAAACGTCGCCAACTCCCTGGACGCCGGTACCGCCCAATCCCAACACTCCCACATTTGCGCCAGTGCCGGTGCTGTTGCCCCACACCCCGGTGGAACCGCTACCGTATGTTCCGTAGCTGCCATTAATGGTGCTGTTGCCGGCTACGCCGGTGGCACCATAGCCGACCACGCCATTGCTGCCCGTGCTGCTTCCCGCATTGCCGTACAGTGCGATACTGCCATTAACCGTCGTGTAACCTGCTACGCCGGTCGCGCCGATGGCTATTATCCCGTTACTGCCGCCACTGGAACCGGCGTTGGCGTACACCCCGGTACCGCCAGAACTGGAGGAAGCAGCCGTGATTGGTCCAGCGCTGAGACCGCCATTGACCGTGGCATTGCCGCGGACGCGAGCCGTGCCATTGACGTCGAGCTTGGCAGTTGGAGAGGTGGTAGCGATACCAACGTTACCATTCGGGCCATCCCAGATGTTGGAGTTCCCTAGCGTACTGGTGCCCGTCCACTTAGTAACGTGGTTCGCCGTACCGCTGCCACTAATAGCCGCAGTAGGCGCATTTGAATTGGCAGCGGCCGATGCACCTCCAGGTGCCGCCGCCTTCACAAATGCGGAGGGCGGCAGGCCACCGATTGTCTCCGCATCCAGCGCCTTGAGGGCGTACGGCACGCTCATCAACAGCGTGCGCGGCTGTTCCACCTGTCCTTGGGCTTGCACCTCTAACCAGCGAGCTTCCCCGGACGAGAACACCCCGGAGGCTAGCCCCTGGGTGGTGGTCGAGCCGAGCATCACGGTGTAATGCCCAGTCTTGTCGGGGTTCACGTTCTGGGTTTCAACCCAAAGAGCGGAACCACCCTGGGCTTCTTGGTAGAGAGAAAAAGTGACGCCCACAATGCCGGTCAATGGCTTGTTGTTGACGTCGGTGAGTGCGCCGCTGTACTTGATGACTGGTGGCACGACCGCATTCGCTGCTGCGGGAACTGCTTGCTGTGCATTCAGCGTGCAGAACAGCGAGATGACAACGAAGCAGCAAAGTAAACTCTTGGTGAACCTCATAACACCCTCCTTTTTGTAATTAATGTTTCGGGCGCGCGTCATGCTTGTCCTTGCGCAGGCACGAAGCGACTTCAGGTTGTTGCTCAACGAGAACCCCGCGATCGATTTGAAGACCTTGATGGAACGGGACCGAGCGTCCAAGCGTTCTTGGCCTCTAAACAAGAAATCGGAAATCGCAGGGGAAAGACGACACGTTAAGATAGGAATTTCTTTCCGGACTCACCACTCCGTGGACGCAGCCATGCGTTGCCATGAGTAGTTACTTGGCATGAAGATATTGCAACACAATCAGCGAAAAAGACTTAAGTGACGCTGAAAGTCGATTGGCGATAAATCGATTTCACTCAAAACCCCTCAGTGAGTGTAACGGCCTGGTTACAACAGTTAGCCGCCGCCCAGGCGTAGGCTACAAGAACATTTTTCACCTACTGCAACCTCGCATACTCAGCCTTGGCTTGTTTCAGGATGGGGATGTCGGGGTCGGCGTCTTTCCAAAGGGCGAGGAAATCGTTGTAGGCCGCGAGCGCTCGGACGCGGGCCGCATCGGCATCCGCTCCTTGCGATGTTCTCGACTCCAAGCCGTTGGCGCGAGCCACTCCCAGATGAGCCAGCGCCCCTGTCCAGCAGTTCCAGACGATGCCGCTGTGGTCGAGAATCTTCTGAAACTCGGTAGCAGCAGCGTTTCCTTGTCCAGCTGCTAAGTATGCCTCTCCCCGTACATAGACCGGATAAAGACAGGAAATGGGGAGGGCGAAGTCAACCAACCCAAATTCAAGGGGTGAACCAGCCTGTGGGATCCCCAGCGCGGAGGCCGGGTTCTTTCTATCTAGAGCCAATTGTGCCTGAATCGCAGGCAGCCAGAGCAATTGCATCTGAGTGTTTAGCGGGAATCGTTTCCCCAAGTCTTGGGCCATGGATTCGGCTCGTGCCGTATCGCCCGCCATGGCAAACGCAAGCACGGCTTCGACCTCGCCGCCCTGACTCCTGGGCGCAAGCTTCAAAGCCTCAGTGGCTGACTGGCGGGCTTCTGTGGTGTTGCCATAAGCCGCTTGTTGCAAAGCAGCATTTGCCTTCCATAATGCCCCAGTTTCTTTGCTGTCAGTCCGGATAGCAGACTCTACAGCCCGCTCGGTCAGTTCGCGTGCCTTGCTCACATGACCGCCATACGCTTCGGTGTCGGATGCCAACGCAAGGCCCACGCTTTCGTAAGCGGACTTGCTCGCATACCACTGCTGCTGCTCCGCCATCGCTGCAGAGTCCGCTCCGAGAAAGGCAAGAGCGTAGAGAGCGTTGTGGAGGGTTACATTATCCAGTTTTCGCGCCTGCGCCTCGTGGATCATCCGCCTGGTTTCATCGAGGCGTTGCAAGGAAAGGAAGCAGTTGGCGAGATTCGCGTAAAAGACTACCTGTTCCGGTGCGACGCGCAAGCCTTGCCTCTCCACCTCCGTAGCTTTCTCATACTCCCCCAGAGAAGCCAACGCTACGCCCGAGTTGTTGTACGCTCGGAAATTTTTTGGATAGCTCTCAATCTCGTCCTGATACGTCTGGGCAGCTTTCTCCAGCTCCCCGGTTACAATCCGATAGTAGCTGCCGGCGATCCCTAGCTTTTCCCGCTCGCTGGCACGTTCCCGCAACTGGAATGCCTTGGTGTAGTACTCACTGGCTCGCCCTAGCTCGCCGATACTGGAGTAGTCGCCGCCTACTGCGAGGTAGCCTATGGCGAAATTCGGATCAAGTTCGATGGCACGTTGATGGTAAGGCAGGCCTGCGGCGGAGCCTTTCTCGTTAACCGCCTTTCTGCCAAGGCTGTACGCTTTCAGAGCTTCGAGTGAGGACGTGGTGGCCTCGTAGAGCGGAACATCAAACCTCTTGACGGTAGCCAGCGATTCGCCCAGTTCGCCGCGCAGCTTTGATGCCGCTGCGCCGAGCGTGTCCAGCACCTTTTCCTTGGACGCAGCCGTCACTTGGTCCTCGGCCAGTGTGTCTCCGCTCTGACAATTCACTGCCTTTAATTCCAGCACATATTTGCTGCCCAAACTTCCAATTGCACCGGCAATATAGGCTTTGCTGCCTGCTCGCTGACAAAGCTCTCGGGCCACATCGGGCGCGAGTTTCGTACTTGGCGGAAGGGTCATCAATCGCAAAGTCTCCGCGACTTTGCCGTCGGAGAGGACATTCAAGAAAGGCGATTGCCGCAGGGAAACGGTAAGCGCCGTTTTCAGCGTATCGTCGAATATCGCATCGCCTGTGCTGTTGGCAAAATCGGTCAGAACAATCGTGTCTTTTTCGGTCAGGCGCCTGTTCTGATGCCACCGATAGTAAAAATCGCCCCCAACGAGCAAGGCGACGAGCACCACAGGAACCGCGATTTTCCAGACCTTCTTGATCGGAGCGGGAAGGGATTCTGCCGCGAGGACTGGGCCCGAGGTTGCCGCAGAACTGCGTCCGCTCTCGGAGTCCCGCTTCAGCCGTTGCAGATCCGTTCGCATGTCGGTTGCGTGTTGATAGCGCAGATTGCGGTCTTTTTCCAGCGCCTTGTTGATGATCTCTTCAAGCTTGGGCGGAAGTTCCGGATTCAACTCCCGTGCCGAGACGGCAGTGCGGTTCAGAATCGCCTCGTGCAGTGCCGCTGCCGTATCCCCGCTAAATGCTTGCTGCCCTGTTGCCATCTCGTAGAGCACCACGCCAAAAGAAAACAGGTCTGTACGCGCATCCAGCTTGTCCCCGCGAACCTGTTCCGGCGACATGTAAGGCACCGTGCCCATAGTCACACCGGTCAGCGAGAGCCGAATATCCAGGGCCATTGCGGTCGTGGCGTCCTGGGATTGGCCTTCGCGGCGTTGGAGGTCTTCGCGATCACCTCCATAGGTCATCTTCGCCAAACCGAAGTCCAAAATCTTAGCTTCGCCCCGTTGCGTGATGAAGATATTCGCCGGCTTGATGTCGCGATGGACAATTCCTTTTTCGTGCGCCGCAGCCAGGCCTTCCGCGATCTGAATCGCCAGGTTCAACAATTCGTCGGTCGTAAATGGGTCTGCTCTCGCGGCAATCCGCTCTCGCAGGTTCTGGCCCTGCAATAATGACATGGCGATGAAGGGTCGGCCTTCGTGTTCGCCGAATTCGTGAATGGCGCAGATGTTGGGATGGTCAAGCGCGGAAGCGGCTCGCGCTTCGCGCTCGAAGCGTTCTAAGACTTTCGCGTCGCTGGCTATCTCCTCCGGCAGGAACTTCAAAGCCACGAAACGGCCCAGCTTCAGGTCCTCCGCTTTGTACACCACGCCCATACCCCCGCCGCCCAGCACTTCCAGCACGCGATAGTGGGAGACCTTCTTCCCGGTCAGGTTTGCGCCGGGAATGGCTTGAGGTTGAGAGCTAGCCTCTGGCTCCGCTACTTTCTTTACCTCGACCACAAATCGGTAGCCGCGTTTGGGGACGGTTTCGATGAACTCCCGCCCGTTTGTCGCCTCGCTCAATATCCTTCTTAATAAGGAGACGTGCTTGGCGACATTCGCCTCCTCTACGAAGGCACCGGGCCAGAGTCGCTGCATGAGGTCATCCTTGTCCACCAAGTGCCCGGCGTTCTCTACCAGCACCAGCAGGACTTCGAAGGCTTTAGGCGCGAGCGGCACGGATTTGCCGTCGAGAATCAACAAGCACTCCCCAGGGTCGAGGCGAAACGGACCGAAGCAGTAGAAGTGTCTTGTTTTCTCGTTCATAGCCCAGGGAAGGAATTCTTCAAGATTTCTTCGCGATTTCGGAAGGACTTCTAAACCGCAGCTGAATTACGGTTCACATCGAGCGGGCAAGGATGCGGATTGGTAAGCCATTCGCAGCACATTCTACGGTGGCTTGGAACTAAGCGCAACTGCCAAGTGGGAATGAACTTGGGCGGTCAATTATCTATGGCCGCCTTATGCACTAAGAAACCACGCTTCCACAGTCCCGTCGCAAGCAAGCGAACGGTCTGAGGAGAATAGCGAAAATCCGATCGAACAAAGGAGGAGAGTTATGAAGAAACAGCTGGTAACACACGCGGCCGCGCTGGTCATGTTGACGCTCGCGGCTTTGGGGTCAGGATACGCACAAAACAATTCCAATGGCTGCAATAACAAACTCATCGCCGGCAACTATGGATTCACCGTTCAGGGAACGAAATTGGGAGGCGCAGGACCCACTGGCCCCATGGTGGGCGTGGCTATGACCCAATTTGATGGCAAAGGCAACCTCAGTCAAATTGACACCGTCACCATTGACGGCAACGTCGTTGCCGATTGGACCCACACCCGAGCCACTGGCACTTACGCGGTGAGCGCCGATTGTACCGGAACCTTCACCATCAACTTCACTGATGGCCGGCCAACGGTTGTGACAAACTTCGTCGTTGCGGCGAACGGCGACGAAATCGACACCGTCGTGATCAGTGCAGGTGGAGACCAAGGGATACTCGCCACTGGCAGCGTCGGAAAAAGGCGCTTTTCCAAACACTGACTCGGCCCCCCGCCCGCCGTCTTTTGGCGGGCGGAGGCTTAGAGTCTGGTTCGTCCAGGTTCAGCAGATTTCGTGTTTTTCAGACAATCCATTGGCGCCCGTCAAGATGCCGGGTATCGCTGAAAAAGGGGCAAGACCAGGGCAGAAACCGTATGAAATCAAGCGGACGTACGGGCATTACGCTGATCGCTGCTCTGGTGCTGAGTGGGTGTGGGGGCAAACTCGATTTGGCTTCAAAACTACAAACTAAGGAGGACAATCATGAAACACAACATCGTACGGGCAACGTTCGTGATCGTTTCTGTTTCGGCAATTTGGGCAGCTCTAGCGGTTCCTGCCACGGCCCAACGGTTCCCCGGCATCGGCACTGTGATGACGTACAACGTCAACGAAGGAACCGATTTCCTGCAGGCGGTGGGTGCCCAAACTAAGCAACAATTCCTGCTCGATGTCGGCCAAATACTTACGCAAGTCCAAGGCACCAATCCTCCAGAACGAATGCAGGCGGTTGCGAAACACATCCTCGCGGTCGGGCCAGAGCTGCTAAGCCTGCAGGAAGTAGATCAGTGGTATACCGGAACTTTCGACCCGGTTGCAGGCACGTGCGGAAACATGACCCTCGAGTACGACATGCTCCAGGAACTCCTCAGTGCCTTGGCCGACCAGGGCGGGCACTATGAAGTTGCGGTGCAAGTCACCCAAAATTCATTTCCGCCTGTTCCCGGACTGATTCCGCCCACCAATTTCTTTTGTGTTGCCTTGAATGACTACAACATTATCCTGGCCCGCACCGATCTTCCTTTCTGGGTCTTTCAATGGAGCAACCCACAATCCGGACAATTCGTGAATGAACTCGTTTTTCAAACTCCGGTGGGCTCACTACCGTACCCAAG
>JABDBE010000078.1:0-4272 GCA_013288805.1 Acidobacteriota bacterium | reverse complement strand
CACACATTCCTCTACATCAACACCCATCTTGAGTCCTTCGACGCGAATATTCGGGAATTGCAAGGTGGTGAATTGCGTGCGGGCCCGGCAAACACTTCCTTGCCGTTGATTGTCGCGATGGATTCAAACGCTCAGGTTTCCCCCTGCCACAAGATCCCACCTATACGGATTTTGTCTCGGCTGGCTATAACGACGTTTGGTCCGAGCTCTTTCCGAGGATCGCGGGGTTAACGTGTTGTCAGGATGAATCGGACAACAATCCGATCTCGCAACTTTATCAGCGAATAGACTTGGTGCTAACTCACGGCGGAGTGATTCCGTGGGAAGCATTGTTAATCGGGGCCAGCCCGAGAAGCCGGCTGCCCGACGGACTCTGGCCCTCGGATCACGCCGCTCTCGAGGCGGGTGTGGTTGTAGGGAGCAACTAGGCAGACTTCTTACTGCGCTGTCCTTTACTGGAGTCGCTCCTAAGGTTTGGTGATGAGGACTACCGAGGCGGCGGGGCCAATTAAGTCCGCTCGCGTAATAAATAAAGGAGTAAGCATGACCTCAAAATGCGCGTGGTGTGGAGTTCTGATCATCGCTCTTAGTGTGACTCTCGCTGTGCCCGCGAAAGCCCAAGGATTTCCATTTCCCAGCGGACCAATAGAAGGCGTCCCAGGTGGGCTGATCGTAGCCGGAGTCTTGGTCACGGCTGCAGCCCTGATCGTCATAACCGTCGTGGTCGTTCACTATTCGAAGAAAAGAGCAATCACAGGCTGTGTCATTTCGGGAGAGAGCGGGATGACCGTCACCGACGAGAAAGACAAGCACCTTTATATGCTGTCCGGCAACACGACGGGTGTCAAGCCCGGCGACCGAATGAAGTTGCAGGGCAAGAAAGTAAAGCAGAAAGGCCCCGACAAGACGCTTGTCTGGGAAGCAAGGCTGGTGAGCAAGAACTATGGAGCTTGTTCACCCTAGGTGTGATCTCGACCCGCCGTCGGGCAGACGTGTATTAGATAAGTGCAAACAGACAGTGGCGAGGAGAAAACCAATGAACAACTGCAAGTCAATCGTGTGTGTAGTGGGTTTTGCGATGGCGTGCGCGGGCGCCGCGATTGCGGGAGACGCGCCAAAACTGACTTTCACGTTCAGCAAAGCCAACGTGCCGGGAGCAATGCAGACTGGACCCAGCGGGATCAACAATGCCGGAGTGACGGTGGGTGAATACGTAGACAAGAACTCGGTTTCGCACGGGTATATTCTCAACGGCAAAAAGCTGACCACGCTTGACGACCCGAAAGCGATGGCAGGCACCACCGGCGCCGAGAATCTGAATCCTAACGGAGCGATTTCGGTTGTCGGCGCCTATAACAATTCCAGCGGCAATACGGTGGGATTTCTGTACAAGAACGGCAACTATACGGACATCCCCGGCCCTGCCGGTGCTGTGTCCTCGGTTGCCTCTGGGATAAACGACAGGGGAGCGATCGTGGGCGATTACGTGGACAGCAATGGGAGGACCCACGGATTCCTCTTGAAGGGGAAGAAATACACAACCTTGGACGAGCCCGCAGCTTTTGGCACTACTACTGCCTCGGGCATCAACAGTGCCGGTTGGATCGTCTTGTGGTATGTGGATCAGCGAGGCGTTGTTGAATCTGCTATTACAAAAGACAATGGCAATACCTACACGCCAATTAATGTTCCCCTCGCGGTCGACTCGTATGCCTCTGACCTGAACAGTGCCGGCGACGTTACTTATTTCTGGGTGGATTCCGGTGGCGTAGGCCGCGGTGCGCTGTTGCACGCTGGGAAATACTACAAGGTCAACTACCCTAAGGCGATATACACGTACGCTGGCGGGATTAACGACCAGCGCACGCTCGTCGGAGGGTACCAGCTCAAGAGCAAGAACGGCAACCCGCCCCTATCGGGCTTCAAGACGACTTACAAGTGACCCTTTTCTTTTATCCGCCTTAAACCAAGAGCACCTGTCACTCGTATGTCAGTCGTGTTACCAATGGGAAACACCTGGACGAGGAAATCCAAAGTGCTATTTTGGTTGAGCTTCGCAGGATACGGAGCCTCCTGGAGTGAAGAGTTTCTGGCGTGCGGATGGGCCGCAACCGTTTGGGAACGCTCAGATGTTGAATCTCAGGAGTCTTGCGGCCATCTTATACTCGGCGATACGCTTTTCCCGCGCAGCTTTTCTTCGTTCTCCGCTTCGATCAAAGGCACTGATAAACACACAGAAAATGGCCACAAATATGCCAGCGAACATGGCTACAAAAATGGTTACAAATCGTGCGGCTTCCATATCACTCTCCTACCAACAGTCTACACCCGAGACTCGGACGGGAAAACTCCGGCGCTATCCAGCCCAAAAACACAATCAACGCACTAAATAGGAGACTGGCAGCGAAGGACGATAGTTGGCGTAACATCGCGGTTACACTCAAAACCTCTCAATGAGCGCTATGGCTGGTTGCGACAACTGCAGACTTGCTGAAGATTCTCCTGCTCTTAATGGCCACTCTGGCGGGAGGGATATATGCACGCAGGTACTGGAACACTCTATTTCGCAACGCCGATACTCATCGTGAGGTCATTGCGTATTCGCACTCAGCGTTGAGCTACGTGATGATGATCCGATACTGATTCGTCTTGAACCTAATCTAATCCAACGATTCTCCGCAATCGACCAGTACTCTAAGCTCCGTGGTACCACGTGCATCGCAACCTCCTTGGTTTCTCCCGGAAGAAGCGAGACACGATCAAAAGCAACCAGTGTCTGCATGGCGAACTGTATGCCTTTTGGGCGCTGCTCAGGTGCATCCAGGTAGACCTGTGGAACTTCGTCGCCACTAACGTTGCCGGTGTTCTTCACACGCACGGAGATGTCCAGGCCGTTGTCCGACGCTCGGACCACATGAAGATCAGAGTAGCTGAAGGTGCTATAGGAGAGCCCGTATCCAAAAGGAAAAAGCGGCTCAATCTTTTGTTTGTCGAACCAGCGATAGCCTATGTCCACACCTTCAGAGAAGGTCGTTTTGCCTCCCACTCCCTTAGCCGAGCGCTCCGGATGGGCGGGGTCGGTCGCAGGATAGTCCTCAAGACGTTTAGCCCACGTAAACGGCAGTCGTCCGCCAGGGCTTACTCTGCCGAGAAGGACATTCGCCGTGGCCCATCCGCCTTCATCTCCAGGCCACCACATCTGCAGAACGGCCTTCACCTTTCCAATCCATGGCATGGCGATCGGTTGGCTTACATTGAGCACAACAATTGTATTCGGATTAACCTCAGAGATTTCGTCGACGAGTTTATCTTGTTCGCCCGGAAGGCCGAAGTTCGGTTTCCCGCGCGTCCAGAGAAAGATCACCGCCGCATGGGCGTTCTTTGCCGCGTCGATCGCCTCCTGATGATCGCGACGTCGCTGATCGGGTGTCAACCAGTTCAAACGAATCTCTTCTGGGTTGTTCGAAGTATCGCCGCTTGCCTCCACGGTGATTTCGTGTGGACCCGCCGTGAGATGAACCGAACGGCGCACATTATCCAATCCGTCGACCGTGGGGAATCCATTGTCCTGGGTCGCATACTGGATGTCGCCATGGACAGTGCCTTTCGTCGCGCCGGTACGACCAATCGCCTCGCCATCGATCTTAAGTACGCCGCACGATCCTAGTGCCTGCAGATAAATCCAGTAGTCTCCAGCGCTTGGTACTGTGAGCGTTCCGCTCCAGGTGAAGGTCCTGTTGGCCGGTAGCGACTTATGGTTACTGTGCGTAAAATCGAGCTGCGTATCGATTGCCGTATTCCCGGCGCCATCAGTACGGAGCAGTCCTGGCTTGTCATCATGCGACAACATCGCCCCATCGATAGGCGTCCCAGTCATGTCATCGTCAACGGCGAAGGTTATATGAGCTTCCGGTGCAATCTTCTTTAACGCATCGAATGGGCCGATCTGTCGCTCTGTCAGTCCACCGGAGCGCTCGCCAAAGGTGCCAATTGCCGCGACCTGTCCTGCACTTGGTCCGATCAGCGCCAGCGATTGAAGATCGTTCGGTTTCAGCGGAAGGGCCTGCTCGTTCTTAAGCAGTACCGCTGCGTCTTCGGCAGTCTTTCGGATCACTGCTGCATTTTCCTCGATATCCTGAGGCGTGATCGTATGCTTCTGCTTGCCATCCAAATATCCAAAACGATCGATCTCATACAGTACTCGTCGCGCCGCAGCCGTGATCGTAGCCTCTGTGACGGTGCCATCTTTCAGATCGTCACCCATCGTCTTGG
>JABDBE010000077.1:11807-12031 GCA_013288805.1 Acidobacteriota bacterium | reverse complement strand
TCCGAAACTGGGAGCGATGCATGCTGTTGCCGAGGCGGCCCGCAACGTAGCCTGCTCGGGCGCGACTCCGGTGGGCGCAACCAATTGCTTGAATTTCGGTAATCCGGAGAAGCCGCATATCATGTGGCAGTTTTCGAAGGTGATTGATGGCATCACCAAAGCCTGTGAGGAACTCGACCAAGGACGATTACCACGACAACTATTCGCTGGGGAAGAGCCTTAAC
>JABDBE010000077.1:10510-11797 GCA_013288805.1 Acidobacteriota bacterium | reverse complement strand
GCCTGTGAGGAACTCGACGTCCCGATTACTGGCGGCAACGTTAGTTTCTATAACGAAACTCTGGGCGAAGGAATTTATCCCACGCCCGTGATTGGAATCGTTGGCATTCTGGAGGACGTTCACAAGGCCGTCTTCCCACACTTCCGCGAGCCCGGACGTGCTGTAGTTCTGCTGCGGGCTTCCGAGCCGGGCGACCTCACCGACGCGGAATCCGAGTTTGGCTCGTCCGAGTACGCGAAGGAGATCTTGGGATCGATGTGGGGATTCCCTCCGGCGCTTGAACTGGAGCGGGAAGCCGCCTTGCAGAAAGGGCTTGTCGAAATGATCGGAGCGGGCTTGGTCGACTCCGCGCACGATTGTTCGGAGGGTGGCATTGCCGTCACGCTGGCGGAATCGGCGTTTGGCAAGGGCATCGGCCTCAGGGTGAATCTGCCATCGATGGGTTTACCGCCGGAATTTGTTCCATTCGGCGAGGATGCTAGCCGGGTCGTCATCTCGTGCGACCGGTGCAAGCTTTCGGGAATCCAACAAGTAGCGGCGAAATATGGACTGTCCGCGGACGAGATCGGCGAGACCGTTTCCGATCAAGTAGAGATCAAGCTGGATGGGCGGGTGGTAGTGTCCGCGTCCGTCAGCGAGTTGCGCGATTCGTACGAAGGTGCGCTGCAGGCGGCTTTGCGGGCTGATCCGGAATTGGTTGTTTGAAGGCTGATGGATAAATGCCAACTTCTGATAAATTTCGCGATGAGTGCGGGGTGGTTGCGGTTTACTCGCATCTGGAGGCCGAGAAGCTTGCCTACCTTGGCCTGCACGCTCTGCAGCACCGGGGTCAGGAATCTGCGGGCATTGTGACCTCCGATGGCATGACGCTGCACATGCACAAGGCGATGGGCCTGGTCGCCGACATTTTTCAGGAAAGCGTCTTAGCCAAATTGCCGGGCACGCTCGCCATCGGCCACACCCGTTATTCGACAGCAGGCGATTCGGCTTTGCTCAACGCGCAGCCGATCATGGTGCAATCGAACAAGGGGATGGTAGCGCTGGCGCACAATGGCAACCTGGTCAATGCGCAGGATATTCGCCATCGGCTGGAGAGCCAGGGTTCGATCTTTCAGACCAGCAGCGATACCGAAGTCATCGTGCACCTGATCGCGCTCTCGAAAGAGCAGACTCTGCCGGAAGCCATTGCCGATGCGCTGCGCCGGGTCGAAGGCGCGTTCTCGCTGGTCATGATCAGTCCCGACCGGATCTTTGCGGCCCGCGACCCGCGCGGCTTTCGGCCGCTTG
>JABDBE010000077.1:0-10500 GCA_013288805.1 Acidobacteriota bacterium | reverse complement strand
AACAAATTCCGGCGGTAAACCCATCGATGGCGAAAAGCAGGACACCATCGTGTTCGCCTCCGAGACTTGCGCGTTCGATCTGATCGGCGCCACTTTCGAGCGCGACGTGAAGCCGGGCGAGTTGATTGTCGTCGGTCCCGAGGGAATTGCTTCGCGGCAGTATACGCCGGCGCTGGCGCAATCGAGTTGTATTTTCGAACACGTTTATTTCTCGCGGCCGGACAGCCGCGTCTTTGGGCGGGCGGTCCAGGAGAGCCGCGAAGAACTGGGCCGGCAACTGGCGCGCGAAGCTCCGGCGGAGGCCGATGTCGTGGTTCCGGTGCCAGATTCCGGCGTCACGGCGGCGGTGGGCTATGCCGCGGAGAGTGGCATCCCTTTTCGTTTCGGGCTGATCCGCAATCACTATGTGGGGCGGACGTTCATCGAGCCGCGTCAAAGCGTGCGCGACTTTGGCGTCAAGCTGAAGATTAATCCGGTGCGCAGCTTGCTTGAGGGCAAGCGCGTGGTGTTGATTGACGACTCGATTGTGCGCGGCACCACCAGCCGCAAGATCGTGCGCATGGTTCGCAACGCTGGAGCGAAAGAAGTGCACATGCGTATTTCCTGTCCGCCAACGATTTCGCCGTGTTTTTACGGCGTGGACACGCCTTCGAAACAAGAACTGATCGCCGCCAACAAGTCTGTCGAGGAGATTCGCGAATTCATCGGCGCCGACTCGCTGGCTTATCTTTCGCTTCCGGGATTAAAAAAAGCCTGCGGCGATGGCGAGAAGACCACGTACTGCTCGGCCTGCTATACCGGCGTTTATCCCACAAATTGGGTGGATGTGGAAGAGATTCAGCCGGCCAGCGTGGGCAAACCCTGACGCAGGCTTCGGGCTTTAGGCTTCAGGTGCTCATGCGTGGAGCCTGACGCCTAACGCCACCCAAAAAAGAAGGCGTCAGCAACGCTAACGCCTTCGGCAAACGAACCCAAGATACTTCTAGTAAACGTTCTTGCAAGCGCCCGGGACGTTTCCTGTCCGGCTCTTGCTGGTCAACTGCAACATTTCCTGCATGACGTAATTCTTGGTGCCAATCGTATTGGTGTAGTAGTTGCCGTTCTTGTCCGTTTTCACGGTGCCGAACAGCCAGGCGCAGCAGTCGCCCGACTCGCCGCAGAAGTTGCCGGCCCAAGCCGTGTTCAAGTTGACTTCCGGATCGCTCGAGCTTTCCGAGAACTCATGCCACATGATAGCCGTGGCTCCATCAGCGCCGGGATCCATGTTGGGGCTGCCGCCCTTACCCTTGTCGCCGAGGACGGCGCTGGTTTCGCAGCCGCTCGGGCATTGGTCGGGATCACCAACCATCGAATAATGGATGACTTCGCCGGTCACGATCGAGGTCGAAGGACCATGGTATCCGCAGAACTGGGTGCAGAAGCCCGCATCCGTCACGTCCTTATAGGTCAGGACGAAATAGATTCCATTGGTGTCGTTGGGCAGGTGCTTGTTCTTGATGGTCTTGTGGACGATGGTCTGAATGTCGCTGTCCCCGTTAAGGCTCTTCCCCAGCGAATAGTTGTCGTGGTAATCGTCCTTGGTCGAGTGGTTCACGGCATTCAGGATGTGCTTGCCGGTGCTATCGCTGTAGGTGGTGTTGATTTTTTCCTGAGTCGTGCCACCCAGATGGCTGAAATAGTAGTCGATAATCCCTTTGTCCTTGGTGCTCCAATTTCCGTACCAGATGATGTAAACGGTGGGAGCCTTCTCAAAAACAGGTCCGCCGTTGTAGTTGATGTCGCAGGGATTGCCGTTGCAATTTGTCAGCGCGTGTGGCGTCTTGTCATAGGGCCGCAACGCGTGGGCAGTGTTGTCCTGGGCAAAAGCCGAGCAGGCAAGGCACACCGCGATCACAAGGCCTAGGCATAGTTTTTTCATTTATGTTTTTTCCTCAGGTCAGATTTGGTACCGATCCCCAAGCAAGGGAGGGAGCCATTGTCAGTGGATGCCGAGTCTGAGTCAAGATGAAAGAAATTGCACAGGGTTGTTGTTCTCCGTTAGGACGCACGCGAGTCCCCATAAAAAGTAAAGAGCTTCCAAGCGGTGCAAAGCTTGGAAGCTCTGTTTAACTGCGGCCAAGGCTCCTTGGTCGTGAGCCTAGTTTGTGCAAGCTCCTTGCGCCGAGGTAAAGGTGCCGTTATCGGAAAATTTCTTGCCGGCACCGACTGACGGCGGTCCATAGAACCACGAATACATGGCCAGCTCCTGCAGGTGATAAGTGTAGCCGTTCGACATTTTCACCGAGAAGGGATTGCCTCCACCGGTCAGCGGATCGCCCACCTCCAAATTATTCTGGCAGCCTGAGACCTGTCCAATGTGTCCCCACGCCGGAACTGGATTATTGCCGAGCGGGTCATCCTGCCACTCGTCCACTTCGTGGGCGGCCACGTAAGTATCCAAAATATCCCCCCCGAATGCATGGGTGGTATCGAACTCAAACGGCGAATAGGTCTGAAGCGGATTTCCTATTCCAAAGTGATAGCCCAGAATACAGCAATTACTTGTGCTGCCCTCATACATGACCACGTTGTACATCAGGAAGGTAACGAATGTTTTCGGATTTACCCCCTGTTTGGAAAGCGAAGGGATAATCGTATTCTCCAGCAGGGGCTCGAACTCTGTGATGTCTACGCCGCCCAGCGGTCCGCAGGTGCTGGTAAGGATTGCCGAATGGCTACCCAAGTTCACCTTGACTGGCTTAAGAACTACCAGTTTCAGATCGTTGTGGTAGGTGCCGCCATTCTTGTTGACAGGCGTCCAAAAGCTGGCGCGCTGAAAAGCGTCGGTGTATGCGGTCGTGCCAATGTTGACGCCGTTCATTTTGAAAGGAGCGGCGTTAGTGATTGGCGACTGTTTATACATGGTGATTGGGACTTTTCCGCCGAAGCAAGCGGAGTCTGGCTTGGTAGGATCGAAGACGGTCGAGCCGATGGTGATAATCAGCGGAACCACTTGCATGGTGGTCGTCGTTGTGGCCTTGTTGGTATAGGGGCTGTTCCCGACCATCACGCCGGAGAACTTCTGCCCTTTGGAGCCAGCGCGAGTAGATGTCGCTTTATACGTCCAGACCTTGAGTCCCGTGCCAGCGTCGGACTGAGCCTGGAATGTTAGGGGGTCGATGCTCCGCACTGGCTTCGACAGGAAGTAGCCTTTCAACACGGCTTGGTCGTCCTGACCGAGCATCTTTGGCGCAACCGCAATCAGCGCAACTGCGGCAAAGGCAAGAAGGAACAAAACTGTACGCTTCATTGATACATCTCCTTTTCGTTTCTTGACTGGTATTGTATTTCGACGTTGAACATCACATCTGTCACGTACGCCATAAAGCGGGCGTTCGAGGCTTCGAGTCACGGCACAGAAATATCCCGGCAAGGTACTTCTCAGCTTCGAGAATGACGAGCCGCAGGGGGAGCTACAAAGGGCGAAGCGATTTTGAACGGCCTCCCGCCGGAAGTCAACGTGAAAGTTGTCAAATCTTGGACTGCAGGCAAAATGTTGCAACTAGTGCGCATGCGAGTGCAGCGATGCTCTTCTAAGGCTACACAAAAATGCCCGCTCCATGGAGGAGCGGGCTTTGACAAGTAAACCAGTGCTACAAGGCAGTCAGCGTTACTTGGCCAGCGCGTTGATCAGGCCGTCCGTGTTCGGACTGCCCCAGCCGGTCGCCAGGTCGTAGCCTTTGGTTGCCGGAAAACCATTGGTGCCGACGGTGATGTCGTGGAAGTCGGTGTGGTAGCCAGACCCCAGACCCAACGGATAAATGGTAGGGTTGATGAAGCCGGGCGGTTTATCGCCGTGGGCGACCGCCTGTTGATTGGTCAGAGCCAGGTAGCCGGCGAACATGGGCGCGGCAAAACTGGTTCCGCCGTACTCGTTTTCGGTGCATGTGGTTTGGTCGGCGCAAACGTAGAAGGTGAAATTCGAATTCGCCGAGACGTCCGGACCGTTGCGATATTTCGTGGAGCCCTTGTTGGCTTTGGTAATTACTCCTTTAAGCTTCTGCCAGCTGGCAATCGCGAAGTCGTCGGGAGAGATGCCGCCGCCGCCGTCGATCCAAACGGTTTCCGACGCCCAACCTTTTCCTGCACCCTTGGTTACCAAGTCCGTCCCGCCGACACAGATGACCAGAGGAGATTCCATCGGCCACCAAGTACTCGTGGCATGCCACGCGCCACCGTCACCCGCCGCTTCAAAGAAGCTCTGGCCCTGCGCCGCGAACTTCTGGAAGAACGGATTGTCGGACTTGGGGTCGACCGGCGTCCAATACCATGACGAACTCAGGTTCAGAGGCAGCGGCTTATGCGAAGACATGCTGCCCAGCATGGCAGTATCGCTGGTGTTACTTACGTATTCGTAGACTGCGGTGACGCCTGGCGCCATGCCGAGCGCCTGGGTGACGTCAATGGTCTGTTCCGTGTCATCGCATCTCTGCGAAGCGTAGCAAGTGATCGGACTTCCATCCGTGGAAATGCCGATGACCTTGGCAGTCCTCTTTTGTTTGGCGTTCTTGTAGTAGGTGTTGATATCGGCGATGTCGAATCCGAGGAATTCGAGTAATCCGATGTTCTGGCCTTTGCCGGTCAGAGCGGTTCCCTCGTAATAAGCTGCGCGCATGTCGCTACCGCAAAAGGAAGCTCCAGGACAGGAGCCGGTTGTGGCAGGGCGCTTGATCCCCGGAGGTCTCCGCACTAAAGCTTGATGCGGGATCGAATAGTTGTCCAGGCCGGTAATGTGCCATAGCTGGAAAGGAAGGTCGATGGTGGGTTCGCGGTCGGGAGCAAAAAAATCGCGGTTCCCGATCGGGTCGTGATAGAGACCCATCTTTATGTGGAAGGCAGTCTCGACGTTGGCCACCGAGCCTTTGAGCGCCAAGTCGATAGCATCGCGGGAGCCACCGGTCACGGTAAAGCCGTTGGCCTTCGCGAAACGGACCAGCGCGTCAAAATCTCTCTGGCTGGGACCGAACCTCTCGGTAAACTGCTCAACTGTTAGGAACTGCCTGTAGGTCGGGCTCGACGGATCGTACACGTCATGCAGGAAACTATCCAAACCTTCGCGCACCGGCAGAACAATATCGATCCGCATGGGCTGGGTTGCGGGGAGCTTACCGACGAAAGGTGCTTCGCCGTTGAAAACCACATCACGCACGTGGTTTGTCAACAACCTCTGCGGCTGGGCCTGACAAACGCTCGCCAGAGCCATCGCGACAATTGCGACTAAAAATACACCTAGCCTTTGCTTCATGGGCTTTTCTCCTTGATTGGTTGGTGGAACACCGTTGACTTGATTAAGTGTCATTGCGGGGGTTGAGCAAGCGACCAATACTCTCAACAAATGCCTTTCCCTACGGATCCGAAATGATCGCTGAGGAGAAGCAGTAAAACGCCCGGCGATTGTGAGCGGGCGCGCACTGGAAGTCAATCTCAAAATTGTCAAGTTTTGTATCGGCCACACGTTTGCAGTTGTTGTGCAAGTTCTTGCACGAATTGGCACGTTTCGTGACAAGTGGGCCGGAACAGATGCAGGATAGGATCGGCGAAGCGAAGCAAAATGCGGAGATGCTCCGCGTTGCTCAGAATGACAGAGTTGCTCAGGATGACGCCTCCAAGATCCTAAAAGGTAATGCGCACGCCGAGCTGGGCCGCGAAGGGAATACCGACGGTAGTGCCGGGGCCGAAGAAGTCTCCCAGGGCGCCCTCGGGTATCTCGAGCTGCTTCAGGCTGGTGATGGGTGCGGTTTGGGAGCAGCTTGCGTTCGCACAAACGCTGGTGACATTGGTGATCCCGGTAACCGGATTTGGCACCATCTGGGCAGCCGGAACCGGAAGCTGAACAACGTTCACGGCAAAATTCGCACCGGGATTGTTGCGGTTGAAGAGATTGAAAAATTCGGCGAACGGGATCACCGACCAGCGGTCGTGGAAGTTGAAAGGCCGGCTGACGCGCAGGTCAGACTGGATGTAGGGCGTACCGCGGAACTCGTCGAGGCTGGTGTACGCTCCGTTGACATAAATGCGGCTGGTGTTGTCCGCATTCGTGATGGTGATGGGGCGGGCGCTCTCGACCTGGGTGATGGTGCTCAATTCGAATCCGCCGGGAATGTGTACCGTGCCGGCCAGCACGAAGCGGTGAGTGACGTCTTCACCGGATGGTCCATAGTCGCCGGGTCCGAACGCATTGAGCAAAGGCGGTTTCGGGTATTGCTGTTGGCAGACGCCATCCACATAGTCAAAGAGTTCGCCCAGCAGGCATCCCCAGGTCTGCGCCTTGGAGAGCGTGTAGTTCGCAACCAGATTGAAGCGGCTCATGTTGCCTTGCAGGTGCAGCATCAGCGCGTTGTAGCTGGAACGATTATCAGATTCGAACACGTTGACGTTTGGGACCACATTCGCCTGATCCGCGGCATAGTTTGGGTCTGTTGTTGGAATGAGCGGAGTAAATAGGCTGGTGCCGCTGGTATACGGGAAAGCGCGGTATCCGTGATTGCCCTGCTCGTGCACATAATCCGCACTCGCGAGCCAGTGCTCGTTGAATGCGTGCTGCACGCCACCGGTGGTGTGAATGGCATAAGGCGTTTTGTAAGGCGAGCCAACCAAATTCCCCGTGGCCCCGGCGCCGCCAATCAGGCAGCCTGCGCCGACCAGCGCATACGTGCCTGGACCTCCGGTAAGGGCGCAGGTTCCGGTGGTGAAGTTTGTATTGTTGACGCCTTGAAACGCGGTTGCCCATCCGTTCTGCGCCAGGTCGTCGTAATAAATGCCGAAGCCGGCGCGGATGACGGTCTTTTCGCTGTCGCCGGGCGAGTAAGCGATCCCAAGGCGAGGCGCGATTTGCTTGCGGTAATCCTGCGGAAGGCTGGGCACGATCGGAATCTGCAACGCGTGCAGCGTGACGTACGCGGCATTGTCGGCCTCGCTTCGTCCCGAACCCGTGAATAGCCCCCAAGTCGTCTGATAACGCGCGCCGTAATTTAGCGTGACTTGGTGCGAGATGCGCCACGAATCCTCGGCGTAGAACGCGAGACGCTGCACACTCTGCGAAAAGGTTCCGTCGCCGGCGGGAGTGAAGGTGCAAGTCGAGCCGTCCGAAGCGGTGAAGTTGACACACTGCGGAGTGAAGACGCCGAACACACCGGGATTTTGGACATAGAAAGTCGGGTTATTGGCGTATTGAGCGAGCGTCTCGGCCGTGGAAGCGAACGCGCCACTCAGCACGGGCTCGTGAATGAAGTCGACCCCGAACTTGAGCCCATGAGAACCCGCAACGTGGCTCAGGTCATAGCGGAATTGATATTTCTCCTGATTGCGCAGGTCGGGGAAAAGAGTAATCGGAGTTGCGAATTGATTGTCGCCGAAAGTTTCGAACCCGGAAATGGTGAGCGCCGTGGAACTGAAGGGAAAGGCCAGGGCGAAGCCCAAATCTGAGTTCCGAGCCTGCGTGAGATGCAACAAGCTGGCATCGAGAACCAGATTGCCCAGCCAGGTTGAATTGAAAGCATAAGAGTTGCTGAGCGCCACATTCCAATAATTGTTGTGTGTAGTGAGACCCGTCGAGGGTAGTGTGCCCTGCTGCACCAGAGCGTTGTGGGTCAGGTAACTGTCCGCCGATGTACGCAAGAACCAATTCGATTTTGGCGATTGCGCCCAATCAAAGCGAACCGAAGCGATGTAGTCGCGAAATGGAATTGGGACGTTGGCGGGAACAGCGATGGTTGGAACGCCGGCGATCAGTCCCTGTGAAGCCAATTGCGCAAGCGCTTGAAATTGCGCAGTGCTGGCTGGGCTGTAGGCGATGCTGGCATCTTCGTGAACGGCCTCGAAGGAAGTAAAGAACCATGCCTTGTTTTTGACGGCGGGACCACCGATCGTGGCGACGTAGTTCTGGCGCGAGAACGGCTGCTTGGGATTCGGCGCGGGATTTTCAATTGGGAAGCGGGCGTTAAGCGCTGCCGCGCGCTCGTAGAAAGCCGCGTCGCCGTGCCAATCGTTGGTTCCATGCTTGGTGGTGATCACGACGGAGCCGGCAGTGGTCCAACCGGTATCCGCGTCTTCGTTTGAGGTTCGTACGGCGAATTCCCGAATGCCGTCGGGTGAGAAATTCTGCAGAAAGCCGCCAATCCAATCGTCAGAATTGTCAGCGCCGTCGACCGAGAGTTCGTTGTTCAAGCCAGAGCTTCCGCCTGTGGAAACTGCGGTGATGCGCGCCTTTGTGGGATCGGAAGGCTCGACTGGCTCGGTTCCCGGTACGAGATAAGCGATGTTGGCGAAACTGCGTGCGGCGAGCGGAAGAGATTCGAGGTCATGGCTGCCAACTACGCCTCCGCGCACAGCGCTCGACGTATCAATTGTCTGGGTCGTAATCGAGGACGGAGTCGCTTGCACATTCACCGTCTCGTGCCCACTTGCGAGGTTGAGCGTAACGGCAATATCGCGCACTACGCTCACTGCGACGTTGACATCAGCAGCGGCCTCCGCGAAACCTTTCGCAGTAACGGCGACGTGATAGGAACCGGGCAACAGGCCCTCAATGCGAAATTCTCCGTGATCGTTGGCTACGGTCTCGCGAGTAATGGAGGATCCCATGGACTCGACGACGATCCGAGCACCTGCTACGCGCGCGCCGCTGGCGTCCTGGACTTCTCCCCGAAGCGCGCCGTTCGGGTTCTGGGCATAGCCGATAATCGAGAGCAGCATCGTTGCCGAGAAAACAAGAAACCGGCGCAGCATGACAATATGTTTTAGTTCGAGACACGTTCGTTTGGATGGCATGGGCTAGTTATCCCAAATAGTGCACTGGCGAACTCACGCGTTTCACCGCTTGCCGCGATCGTTGGTCAAACTGCGTTGGGGTCGCTCCCAGGGAGTGGAAGCGAGATGCAAGAGATTATCCCGCACAGAGAACTACTACCAGAGCCCGTAGACGAGGGACGTCGTTTCGTAATTCGGGGCGAGGACGCCCGCCACATACTCAAGGTTTTTGTGCGAAGGCTACGCGCGGAATGCCTTGCAGGTCATTGGTGATCTGAACCTGTTGCCATTCTCCGAATAAACGTTTTACGCCCTCCACGATGCTTCTACTGATCTCGATGACCAGCCAGCCGCCCGGGCGCAGAGTGGCGCGCGCTTGCGGGATCAGGCGTTCGATGACTTCCAATCCCGTGGGCCCGGCGAAAACAGCGTTGCGCGGTTCGAACTTGCGGACTTCGAGCTGCACTTCATCTGCTTCCGATTCGCCAACGTAGGGAGGATTGGACACCACGAAATCGAAACTTCCGGGATCGATTCCGTGCAACAGATCGGTCTGGCGGAAACGAACGCGGCTTTCGAATTGGTGGCGTGCGGCGTTAGCATGGGCCACCTCAAGAGCTGATGAGGAAATATCGGTTGCATGGATCTCGGCGTACGGAAATTCTTTAGCGAGAGCGAGAGCAATGCATCCGGATCCCGTACCTACGTCGATGATGTGAATAGGGATTCCGGGCGCCCGGCCTCCATTGTTCTCATTAGCCAATTGCAGCACGGTTTCGATGACGTGCTCAGTTTCGGGGCGGGGTATGAGCACTGCGGGCGACACGATGAAGTCCATGCCCCAGAATTCCTGGTGGCCAGTGATGTATTGTGCGGGGACGCCGCGGGCGCGCTGGCTCAGCGAATCCTCCAAGCGAGCTTGTTCTTCAATCGTGAGTTCGCGTTCGGGATGAGCGAAAAGAAAGGCGCGGTCGCAGCCGAGCGTGAACATGGCAAGCAACTCGGCATTCATGCGCGGCGAGCCTACCTGGGCGGCCGAGAGACGATCGACAGCCGACGTGAGCGCGTCCTTAAGAGTCACGCGGAGAGTCACGCGACTATTTGAACACAAGAGCCTTGGCAGCTTGAACCGTTGCTCGCGCAGCCTTAAACTTAATCCAGATGCACATGCACAGCCATGGCGCCGGCGAACGAACCTCCAAGGTTCTGCGCGTTTCGCTGGTCGTCACTCTTATCTATATTGTGTTACTGGTAGTTGCGGGCATTCGTGCGCATTCTCTGGCGTTGCTCTCCGAGGCTGGGCATAACCTTTCTGATTTCGTCGCGCTTTTGCTCTCGCTGGCTGCCGTGTATTTGGAATCGCGTCCGCCAAGCGCTACCAAAACCTACGGATGGCATCGTGCAGGAGTACTGGCGGCGCTGGTGAATGCCGGTTCGCTGGTTGTGGTTTCGTTCCTGATTTTCTATGAGGCTTTCCGGCGACTCCAGAATCCCGAGCATGTGCACGCTGGCCTGATGATCTGGGTCGCGGCGGCTGGCGTCGTGATGAACGGAGTGATCGCTCTGCTGCTCTATCGCTCTGGTCGCGACGTTAACATTCGCAGCGCGCTGCTGCATGAAATTGGCGACACAGTTTCTACTGCCGCCGTCATCGTCGGCGGCTGGGTGATCCTGGCAACGGGCCAGTATTGGATTGATTCGGCGCTTTCGTTT
>JABDBE010000076.1:248-12258 GCA_013288805.1 Acidobacteriota bacterium | reverse complement strand
CCGGAACGGGATTGGGCCTGTGGGTTGTGGCTCAACTTGTCGAGCGGCACCGGGGCGACGTTCGCGTCTGGAGCAGCTCGCGCTCTCACGCCTCCGGAACCGTGTTTTCGCTGTTTCTGCCGCTCGGCCGCGTTCCCGGATCGAGCGATGCAGCCGCCCTGCCCGTTTCCAGCAGCAACCAGGAACTCATGACCGGCTGAGCTGTTCACGGTGCACTGTTCACTGCAGTCAGTAACCCGCCGCTTTGCCGTAATGGATGCGGTTATCCTGCCCGCCCAGAAGCTCCCCGGTCTTCCGATCCACTTCGATACATTCGCCCTCCGACCAGTGCCCGTCTTTCACATCGACGGTGTAGCCCATGGTGCGCAGCTGGTCGATCGTCCGGGACGGAAATCCGGGCTCGAGATAAAGCTTGTCGGGCAGGTACTGGTGATGAAAACGCGGCGCATCCACAGCCTCCTGGATGTTCAACCCGCCCTCGGCCGCGGAGAGAAAAATGTTGGCGACGGTGGTGATGATGCGCGCCCCGCCCGGCGAACCGAGGACAAAGCGAAGATTGCCTCTCTCGAGAACGATGGTGGGCGTCATCGCGCTCAACGGCCGCTTTCCGGGTGCGATCGCGTCGGCCGGCCCTTGAATCAAGCCGTAGAGGTTGGGTGTTCCTACCTTGGCAGCGAAGTCGTCCATCTCATCGTTGAGCAGGAACCCGAGCGAGCCGGCGGTCACGCCTGATCCGTAGTCGTTATTGATCGTGGTGGTCAGCGCCACCGCATTGCCCTCCGCATCGACCACTGACAAATGTGTGGTGTCCGGGGTGTCAACATGATGCCCGGCGGTCTGGGGCGGGGGCGGAAGAAACCGTTCCGGCCGGCGTAACGAGGCGCTGGGTGTGGCCTTCAGTGGAACAATGCTGCTGCGCCAGGCCGCGGCATACTTCTTCGCGATCAAACGTGTCACCGGAATTTTGTTGTAATCCGGATCGCCAAGATACTCCGAGCGGTCCATGAACGCGCGGCGATAGGCCTCAACGATAAGCTGCATCGACTCCGGACCGCGATCCTCGAGTTTTCCCAGGTCGAAGCTCTCGAGAATGTTGAGCGCGCTCACCAGCGCCACGCCCCCCGAGGAAGGCGGCGGAGCGCTGATGATCCTGTAGTTGTGAAAGGCGCCGGTCACCGGCCTTCGCTCGACGACCTTATACTGCGCCAGGTCCTGAAGCGTGATCAACGCTCCGCCCTTGTTCAACTCATCGACCAGCTCGCGTGCCAGCCCACCATGATAGAAGTCGCCGGGATCGGCGGCAATGCGCTCCAGGGTGCGCGCCAGTTCCGGCTGCTTGAAAGTGTCGCCTTCCTTGTAGAAATCGCCGCCGCGCTGGAAGATGCGCTTCGAATCGGCAAAGCGCGTAAGAGTCTTGTCCTTCATCTCATCGGTTTCTTCGCCAGAGAGCTGAAAGCCTTCCCCGGCCAGCCGGATCGCCGGCGCGATCACGCGCTTCAGGCCAAGCTTTCCATACTTGCGCTCGGCATACACCAGCCCCGCCACCGACCCAGGCGTCGCAATGGAGCGGTAGCCGACCAGACTGGCGTCGGGGATCACGTTGCCCTTCGCGTCCTGGTACATGGTTTCGGTCGCGGCCAGCGGCGCCTTTTCGCGAAAGTCGATGAACCTGGTCTTGCCCTTATGGTTTCGCAGCAAAAGGAAGCCGCCGCCGCCGAGATTGCCGGAAATGGGATGCACTACCGCCAGCGCGAACGCTGTGGCCACGGCCGCATCCACCGCGTTGCCGCCCGCTCGCAGCATTTCCAATCCTGCATCGGAGGCCAGGTGGTGTGCGCTCACCACCATTCCATGCGCAGCCCGTGTCGGCTGCTCGCCGCGATAGACGAGGACATTCATCGTGCCGTCTTGTGACAGAACGTGAAGGGAGAGAAGATGTGCGCCGGCGAGAATGGCAGCCAGAAGGGGGACAGCGGGCCGTCGATTCATAGGGTGGTCCCAGAATAAACGAATGGCATGCCACTGCTAATATGGTGGGTCATTCATGCGCGGTTCGCCATCCTGTGTGTCTTCAGGGGTGATACCGGCAGAATTGTGGAAGGGTGCTCAATGTCCAGATGGTTCGCTCGCTTGTCGCCATGCTTTTTGGCCCTTGTCTTCCTGTTCTCTTCCCACGGCCTGTCACAGGCCCCTTTAGCCGCTCTCGGCCTCTTCACAGGCCAGTCGGATGTGGGCAGCGTGACGCCCCCGGGCACGCTGGCATACGATTTCGTCAACCGCACCTACACCATCGATTCCGCAGGCGCCAATCTGTGGTCTACCGTCGACGGTTTCCATTTTGTGTGGAAGAAGGTCTCCGGCGATATCTCGATTACGGCCGACGTCCAGTTCCCGCAGACGCCGGCCGGCGCCAGCCCTCATCGCAAGGCGCTGCTGATGTTCCGCCAGACGCTCGATCCCGATGCCCTCTATGCCGACGCGGCTATTCACGGCAACGGAGAAACAGCGCTCCAATATCGGCGCAATAAAGGCGACACGACGCAGGGCATCGAATTCAACATCGGCGCACCAAAGACGCTCCGCCTCGAAAAGCGAGGTGACACGATTACGCTTTTTGTCAGCATGCACGGCGAACCCCTGCACCAGGCCGGCGCCTCCATCAAGCTCCATCTCGAAGAGCCGTTCTATGCCGGCATCGGCGCATGCGCGCACAATAAGGACGCGGTCGAGCGGGCCACTTTTGCCAACCTCGAGTTGAAGCCTCTCGCGCAGCCCGCCGCGACGGCAAAGCTCGCGCTTTACAGCAGCCTTCAGACCATCGCCATTGACAACAATGCGCGCGCCGCCATGGTCGTATTGACTGAACGCAGCCGCATCGAGGCGCCCAACTGGAGCCGCGACGGCAAATCCCTGACCTTTACCCGCGATGGCCGTCTCTGGACCATTCCCGTCGAAGGCGGCACAGCCACTCCCATCGACATCGGCGGCCTCACCGACTGCACGGGCAGCCACGGTCTGTCTCCAGATGGCAAATGGCTGGCCATGACCTGTACCATGCCTGCGAATCCAGGGCGCCGCGTATACATCGTGTCCTCCGCGGGAGGAACTCCGCGCATGGTTACCGAGCACCCTGATTCCTACTTCCACAGCTGGTCGCCGGATGGCAAAACCATCGCTTTCACGCGCCCCAGCCACGGCTCGGGTAATATCTACGCCATCTCTGTAGACGGAGGCCCCGAAACCGCCCTCACCACCGGGAGCGGCATCTCCGACGATCCCGATTACTCGCCCGACGGCCAGTACATCTACTTCAACTCCGACCGCGCCGGCTCGATGGAGATATGGCGCATGCATGCGGATGGCAGCCGGCCTGAGCAGGTGACCTTCGACGGCATGAACAACTGGACGCCGCATCCCTCGCCGGACGGCGAGTCGATTCTGATTCTCTCTTTTGGGAGAGGGGTCACGGGTCACCCCGCGAACAAGGATGTCATGCTGCGGATTCTCGACCCCGCCAACGGGAAAATCCGCGATCTGGTTCAGATTGTGGGCGGCTCAGGCACCGACAATGTGCCAGACTGGGCTCCGGACAGCGCCCATTTTGCGTTCGTGAGCTACCAGATGCTGCCGGAGGACGATACCGGTTCGACGCAATAATCCCGGGAACCAAGCCAGCGCCTCATTGGCCCGACGTTCCCGACCGATTGGTCGGTTCTATTCATGTCTGATGCGCAGCGCGGTCAAGATCCGGTCGTGGTGTTCTTCGGTGTACCACAGGGGGGCATAGTCTTCGAGGAGCTCGAACACTTCCTCTAACACCGTTCGGACGCTGGGCGCGCTGGGCTCTTTTATGGCGCTCGCATGTTTGCCGTTCTTCGGATTGCTCTGATCCCAACGTTCAAGGTTCACTTGCATGCACCTCCGGACGACTTTTGCCGTTAGGGAATGAGCGCAGTCTGCTGTGGGGGGGAAGATTGCAGTTCTGCGATGTGACCCGATCTGCGAGATTCTCCTCGCTTTTGACGATGGGATGAGCGTTCGGGATCACGGGTTGCAAATGGTTTTAAAAATATGCCGCATGACTTTAGAACGCAGATTTTTCGACTGCATTAGCGTTAAAACGCCGCTCAGGATGACGAGAAAATGACAATCCGGAACCAGGCTACATGCCCGTGTAGATCTGAAACGGAGCCCAGTAGAAGGGCTGGCTGAATCTTGCTTGCGAATGCATGAGCGTCAGCTTCGCCTGGCGCAAAGCGGCGCTGGGGTTCATTCCCTGTTCGAGTCCCTGATAAAGGCTGTCCATCAGCTGGGGAGTGGAGTCGTCGCTGGCTTCCCACAGCGCGCCGATCACGTTGTGGGCTCCGGCGCGCAGGAAGGCCCAGGACAAGCCGACCAATCCTTCGCCCGCGTACGATCGCGTGCCTCCGCCGTAGCAGGCCGAGATGGTTACCAGGCGCGCATCGATGGGGTGCTGAATGATCTCGCGCGCATGCAGCTTGAACGAATCCTCTGCGGCTCCGGTGCGGGAAAGAATGATGGCCGAATCCAGCGGGTCGGTGCGGCTGGCTACGCCGTGGGCCACGAAGTGGATGTAGGAGTACTGTTGCAAAGGAGTCTCGAGGTAGGCCGCGGATGTCGCCGACTGGCGAGCGAAGACAGTCTCGTCCTGGGCCCCAAAGTGCTTCTCGATCTGGCGCATCTCGGCCGCCGCCATGGGCAGGTCGGGATAATCGGGGTTGGGCGAAACGGCGTCGCCAAGCAACAGCAATTTTCCCGGGGTGCTGCGCCACGCCTTTCGCGATGCGAGCAGATACAGCGATGGAGCCGATACGACGTTGGCGTCTTCGATCCAGTAGTGCGGGCCTGCCCCGGATCCCGTCTCGGGCACAACCAGGGTTTCAAAGTTGAGCAGGCTCAGCGGCCCGTCGCTGACCACCACCACGTTCGAATTGGCGCCGATCTGGCTGGCCGCGGGCTCGACCAGCATGTGATAGAGATCGACGCCTTCCTGTCGCGCCGTGGTGCCGGCGGCGGTGGGCCCCAGGATGGCTTTGCGATAGCGTTCGATCAGCGGAGTGATTTCAGACTGCGCGGGAAGCGCGAAGAGCGTAGTCTTCCTGGCCGTAATGGCCCACAGATAGGATTGTTTTTCACCCAGCCAGTAGAACAGGACGGTGGCTCCTGTTTTGCGCGCGATATCAGTGCCGCGCCACGCCGCCGGTTGGAGAGAGGGCTTGTTCGAATTCACGCCCAGTCCCTGCGCCAGCGTCCGCGCCCGACTCTGATCGGCAGCCGCCAGCGCCTCATCGGTCTTTCCCTGCTTCACCAGGAAATGGATGTAGTCGTCGTAGATGCGCGTGGCGTTGGCGAGAAAGGGAAGCCTGGAGTCTTCATTCTGAATTTCGGCGCGGGCCGATTCGAAAGTGTGGAGGGCGGAGTAGTAGGCATTCAGCGCTGCGGCGGAGTCACCCTGTTTCTCGTAGAGTTTCGCCAGCGCATGTTCCGAAGCCCACTTCATCGAGGTCTGGCTTTCAGGCGCAGTTTCGACATTGTGCAAGAGGCCTTCCGCCCTGGCCGTGTCGCCACGCAAAGCCGCCGCCTGAAGCTGAATGGCAACAACGTCGGATTGATCGTCGCGGTTGCCGCTCTCCTGTGCCAGTGCCCAGGCTTGCTTCGCGTAAGAATCGGCTTCGTCGGCGTTTCCGGCTGCGACAGCCACCTGCGCCAGATCGACAAGAATTCCCACGATGTCGCCTTTGCTGTTGATGGCTCGTGCGTACTGAAGCGCGCGAAGATAGGATTGTCTCGCAGGTTCGATCTTGCCGGTGTCCATGTAGACATCGGCGGTCGTCGCGAGCCATTTGATCTCGTCACGGTTATTTCCAAGCCTCGCAGCTCTTTTGTATGACTCAAGAAAAAACTCGAGCGCCTTTTCGGTATCTCCCAGCTTGAAGTATGCCCAGCCGAGGTTGCCTAGCGCAGCTTGGGTTTCATTTTCTTCATTCAGAGTCTCGCCGGCTCGGTCGGCCGACCGAGACCAATCAACGGCTTCATCATAGTGTTCGATCTGAAGGGAGACGAATCCCAGGTTCAACAGCGCGGTTGATTCTGACCAAGGGTCGTGATGAAGGCGAGCAAAGGAAAGGCTGTCAAGAAAGTATTGTCGGGCCGTGGGGTATTGTTCCTGCTCCATGGCCAAGATCCCACGCGCCCGGAGCACACCGCCGCATGCCAGATACGTTGCGTTCGCGCAGAGACTTTCAGCCGCTGAGAGTCGGCGTTCCGCCTCCGCAAATTTATTCAGTCGAGCGAGGGCGACACCCTCAATCGCCCATTCGTGAGCGAGTTCTTCCGGACCTTCGGTCGCCAATGGTCGCGAGGCTAAGTAGCGAAGGACATCGTCATACATGCCGCGCCACAGCATAGCCTCCGCGTCGAGCAGGCGAAACTTCGAGGCCCATTCGGGATTTCCAATCTGATATCTTCTGTATCCCAGTTCCGCTGCCTGCTGGCTATTTTCCAGATACCCGTGCAGGAAAAGCTGTCGGGCTCGGTTGTAATCGGCTTCGGCATTGATAGAATGCGAACCTTGCAGAGGAATCAGAAGCAGGAGGACCATCAACCAGGCGTAATGGAGATGTCCCAGCGACGTGTGTTCTACTCGGTCAGCCGTACCGTTACGCCGGCTTTCCGGGCGAACTAAAGTCCAACCGGCCCACGGGCTGACGGAGCCGCGCATACGCAAGCCGGATGTTGGATGACCATTTTTCAACTGACACAGGGTCCTTGATCTGACTGGCCAGGCCGAGCGCCTGCAGGTAGTAGTCGATTGCTCTCAAATAGTCGCCTCGATGTAGATAGGCCGTGTCAATTGAGATTCCCGACAATTAGTTTCTCGCTATGGATGACTCGTTCCGTTCGTCCTCGTACTGGCGATCGCCGCCGTTCCCGCCGCAATGCATCCCATTTTCACCTTGATCATCGAGAGCTCGACGTGCGTCTCTTTGGGAACGCCATTGCCATCCTTGAACTTCGAGTGTTCAACGTGAAGCGTTGCGAGGTAGATCTTGCCGAAGTGAGGAATGGTAATCACGTGTTTCGAGCACTCCCCGGGGTACTTGATCTTGTGGGGATCGAAATAACTCTCGTTCACCAGCGAGCAACGCATGGTCGTGGTGCGATCGGGATCCCCGACTTCGGGGTCGTCGTCCCAGGCGGGGTAGCCGTTGGGAAGGTCGGCGGGGAGTTCTTCGCCGTGATGGTCCTTCTGATCGAGGCCGGAGATCACGTCCATCATCTTGCGGTCGCGCTTTTCGTGGTCATCGTGCACCGGCTCCTCGCCGAAGATGCCCGGGTCGATCTCCAAGTTGACACGGTGACCGGCGATCCTCAGGTTTTCAAACCGGCTGCCTAAAAGCGAGACCCAGGGAACGTACCCATGGGCGGGATGCCGGGTAGAAATCTGCGACACCACCCGGTCAGCGGTCACGATGTCCAGGATATTCAGATCCTCCACGACCGCCGTAGACAGGGTGGCCCAGCCTCCGCCTTTTCTCTCTTCAATGTCGTGTCCACCCACCTGGGTGTAAGCGGAAGTGAAGGAAACAAGTCCCTCGAGGCGATAGGGGACCGCATCCTGGGAAAAGTATCCGCCATCCTGCTTCAGCTTGAGATAGGTCTGCGTCGGGATCTCCTGGTCGAGGGGCAGTTCCAGGCGACCGTGCAGGACCGCAGCTTCGGCGTGAAAGACATGAGTTCTACCGTTTTGTTCCGACATGCTTTGTTTCGACTCGCTTTCGGGAAGCTCGCTAGCTTCTACTCATTGAAGTGGACATCAAGAGCACGCCGGCCGAGTTCGGTCCGCGCGCCCTGGGGAGAAATGCCGGCCAGGTTGAGAGCATACGAGCCCTGCTCGAGCCCCGCGCCTGGAATGAGCAATGAGAGTGTCCCCGCTTCGCCGTCGTTCTGGCTGGATGCGGTGACGGTCTGGGTCCAGATTCGCTTGCCTTGCGGATCGTACAGATCCACTGCATACGATGTATACACCGGTTGTTGGGGAAGATCGATCAGAATCACAGCCCCCTGCTTGCGATCGGCCTGGACCACGGTCGGCTCGGCTCCGCGCGTTCCCATGTGGAGCGAACTCCAGGGCAGCATGCGCGGTTCGGTGGCCGCCGAACGCAGCGAGGGGATGGTCGATACATTCTGGAAAGCAACCACCCCCAGGAGCATCGCGAAGGCGGGCACCGCAAAGGCGGGCGCGGTCAAGAACGACCACCAAGGTTTTTTGGCTGGCCGCGGGTCGCGGTTCGTCTCGGGGCGCGGCGACTCTGCCGCTGCGGCCGACGCAACGATCGCGGGCAACTGCACTTTGGCTTCGGTCAGGAAAACATTTCCAGCGCGTACGTCGAAAGCGCATTCCTGACAGTCAAACATATGTTCTTCAAAGGCTTCCCGGAGTTCGGGTGACAACTCATCGAGGAGGTACCGCTCCGTCGCCATCTCTTGCACCGCTTCGTCGTGGTTCATTACCTTACCCCCTGCATGGCCCAACTGAAAAATAGTGGGCAGAGAACCGCAAGCGTTTCAAGCCTTTTTCGCGGTCAAACCCGCGCCTATCCGTTTCAGGTATTCCGTCTTGAAGTCCTGTTTGGCCCGAAAGAGCAAAACGCGCAGGTATTCCCGGTCCACACCGAACTTCCGGCATACTTCATCGCGGTCCTCCTCGTCCAGAAACACTGCCTTTATCAGCTCGCGGTCCCGGGTCGGCATGTCTTTCAGGATCTCCCCCACCTTGGTCTTCAGCTGCTGGGCGGCTACATGTCCCAGCGCGTCCAGGCCCGTCGCGGGTAGTTCCGGCTGGCCCTCGTCGTCCAGCGAATCGCTCCGCGACGATGAACGGTAATGCTCAAAGAGCACGTTGTTGCAAACCGTGTTCACAAAGGCCCCCAGCCGGTCCGGCTGGCGAATCGCGCCCCCCTTCTGCAGCGAAGCAAACACTCGTGCAAACGTCTCCTGGCGCACGTCCTCGATGGCCTGCGGAGACCGCAGCCGCGAGCGCAACTTGAGATGCAGCAACTCGGTGAAGTAACGCACGAAATGGTCCTGCGTGGCGTAGTCGCCGGCGCGGAGATTGTCGACGTAACTTGCATCGAATGCGTGAAATTGCAAGGTTTTCTCCAAAACCTGGGAGGACGCAAGTATAGCAGCCTAAAAGCGGATAACGAAGGCGGCTTCGGGCGGCAGCGCGTCGCTTGCGGGGCTCACGAGCGGCATACGCTCCAAGTCCGGTTGTTGTTGGTTCGTGCTATCCCAGGTCCGAGATTCCGGACCTGGGGCACCCGGCCGATAACGAGGGGGCTGGACAGCGCCGCCTGGGTCGCGCGGTACAATGGCCTCTGCCTCAACCTCCAGTCCTCAACGCTGGTGAAAGCTGTGCTCCCGTGATTGACAATACGATCTTTATGCCGCAAACGAGGCCCAGACGCCCGCGCGGCCGCCGTCTTTTCCTTCTTCTCCTTCTGCTTCTTGCCATCGTCGTCCTGAGCGGCCGCAGTGCGGTTTCCTGGTACGTGGACGCTCTCTGGTTCGGCTCCCTCGGCTACAGCCCCGTTTTCTGGAAGGCCCTCAGCCTCCAGTGGACGGTCTTTGCCGTCTTCTTCGCGGCCACATTCCTCATTCTCTACGGGTGGTTCCGGATCCTGATGCGCTTCAGCCGGCCGGACCTGCGCAGTGCCACGACCTTCGTGATCGGCACGCGTACTTTCCGGTTGCCGGTCGAAGGGGTGCTGCACGCCGTCGCGCTGGGAGGCGCCATTCTGGTAGCCCTTGCCACGGCAGCCACCATGATGTCCGACTGGCCGAAATTCGCCCTGTACTGGTTCCAGTCCCACCCCGCTGCCGGTCCCGCCGACCCTATCTTCGGCCGCCCTCTCGGCTTCTACCTCTTCTCGCTGCCGGTGTGGCAATCCCTCTCCGGCTGGCTGCTGATGCTGTCCATCCTCTGGTGCGTCATTGCCGTGTTCTTCCTGCTCGTGGCCGGCGGAGCCCACCTGGTCGAACGCCGCTTCGATGGCGCCTCCTCCCTGCCCTGGCGCGGTGTTTCCGTCGCCGTCGCTTTCCTTCTTCTGGTAGTGGCCCTGCGCGTCTACATAGGGCGCCTCGAGCTGCTTTTGGAGGATCACACCGTCTTCGGCGGTGTCACCTACACCGACGCCCACGTCACCATCGCCGGCATGCTGGCCGTCTGCTTTGCCCTCATCGTGGGAGCGGGAATCGCCGCCCTCAATCTCGTGACCAATCCCCGCTTGCGCTGGCTGGTCCTGACACCAATGCCCGCGGTGGCCTGCTTTTTCCTGGTTCAGATTGTCGCCTGGTACGTCGCCGGATTTATCGTCAAGCCCAACCAACTGGTCCGCGAGCAGCCATATATCGCCTGGAACATCGCCTTCACTCGCCAGGCCTACGCCCTCGACCGCGTCACCCAGCAGGAGTTCCCCGCCGAAACCAGTCTTGAGGCGGCCGACCCCGAGCACAACCAGGACACCCTTCAGAATATCCGCCTCTGGGACTGGCATGCGCTGCAGGACACGCTCCGCCAGATCCAGGAGATTCGCACCTACTACGACTTCCCCGACATCGACATCGATCGCTACCAGGTCGACGGCAAGTCGCGCCAGGTGATGCTCGCCGCCCGCGAAATCAGCGTCGAGAAACTGCCGGAAAGCAGCCGCAACTGGATCAACGAAAAGCTGATCTACACCCACGGCTACGGCATCACCATGAACCCCGTCAACGGGTTCACCTCTGAAGGACTGCCCACGCTCTGGCTGAGCAACATGCCCATTCAGAGCACCATCCCCGGCCTGTCCGTCACGCGCCCCGAAATTTACTTCGGGCAGCTTACCGATACCGACGTGTATGTCAGGACCCACCAGAAGGAATTCAACTATCCCCAGGGCGAGACCAACAGCCTCACGTCCTATGAAGGAACGGGGGGCATCCCCATGGGCGGATTCCTGCGCCGCATCCTGATCGCCTTCGACCGCGGCGACCTGGGCAAGGTGCCCTTCAGCGACGACATCGATGCCAACAGCGTTTTGCTGATGCGGCGCACCCTGCATGACCGCGTCCAGGCCCTGGCCCCATTTCTTACGTTCGATTCGGACCCCTATATCGTGATCGGGGACGACGGCCGCCTGACCTGGATGCTCGATGCCTTCACCACCTCCGAAACCTATCCCTACGCCACCCACTACACGCTCGGCGACCGCGAGATCAACTACGTGCGCAACAGTGTCAAGGTGGCCATCGACGCCTACAACGGGGCGGTAACGTTCTATGTATTCGACCCCGCCGATCCCATTCTTGCCGCATATCGGTCCATCTTTCCTTCGCTGTTTCGCGATGCCGCTGCGATGCCATCGGACCTGCGCCGCCACGTGCGCTATCCCGAGCTGCTGCTCAAAATGCAGGCCGCGGTCTATGGGCTCTACCACATGACCGATCCCACCGTCTTCTACAACCGCGAGGACCTGTGGACGGTGGCCTCGGAGGTGGGCATGAAGCAGCCCGGCGAGCAGGCGGCGCTCCCCATGGAGCCCAATTACGTGCTAATGAAGCTGCCCGGCGAGGCCGGTATCGAGTTCGCCGGGATCCTTCCCTTTACTCCCTCCAATCGCAATAACCTGATCGGATGGATCGCGGGGCGCAGCGACGGCGCTAACTACGGCACCGCGCTGGTGTACAACTTTCCCAAGACCCGGCTGGTCGATGGGCCGCTCCAGATCGAGGCCCGCATCGACCAGAATGCGCAACTCTCCGCCCAGAGGGAAGTCGCGAGCCACGGCGGCAGATTCGACACCGGGCACAGCGCGGATCTGCTCCACGGTCTGGCGATAGAAGTCAGGCAGGCCCTGCGTTTCAAGCCGCGAAGGAGCCGCGACACGGAAGGTGAGAACGTTCCGCGGAACAAAGCCGAGTTCCACGTTCCTCAACGACCATAGGC
>JABDBE010000076.1:0-238 GCA_013288805.1 Acidobacteriota bacterium | reverse complement strand
GACCAGAATGCGCAACTCTCCGGCCAGTTGACGCTCTGGAATCAGCAAGGCTCGCACGTGCGCCGCGGAACCCTGCTCGTGATTCCCTGCGGCAAGGCCCTTATCTATGCCGAACCGATTTACCTGCAAGCCGAACGCAGCCCCATGCCTGAGCTGCGCCTCGTGGTGCTGGCATTGCAGGACAAGCTGGCCTATGGGTCGACCTTTGAAGCGGCGCTGAGGGCGCTCTTTGGCGGAG
>JABDBE010000075.1:126-12948 GCA_013288805.1 Acidobacteriota bacterium | reverse complement strand
ACTTGCTCGACCCAAACTAGGCATCGACGCCGCTACGGTTGCCGCAGCGAGATTATTCGCGCAATCCGATGCGAAATTGCTTCGATCCATCTCGCAGGCGGAGAAACCTCGTCCCGACTCGCCTTGGGAGAAAAAGCAGCGGGTTACCGCCGCTAAAGCGGCACGTAAACGGGCAATGCAGTATGCCATGCATCGGGCCGAATTTAAGGCAAATCGGCATCGAATGCGCACGGGAGAGCTCGAATGGATTTTCAATCCAGCGCAGTGTTACCTGCATCGCTTTACCGATTTTGACGACCTCAAAGGGCCCATAGAGCGGCTCGACAATTGGCTTGGGGAAGATCTACGGAACGAGGCACTGATCGGGTTTGAGGCGTATCTGCAACGTACCGACTTGCCATCGTCGATAGAGGTTAGTGAAGCCCTGGCGTCGGATATTCATAAGGGAGCTCTCGGCCCCATCTTCGCCGGCCTGCTGGAACGCCTGCGCGTAGGAAAAGAGTTAAGTGATCTTCCTCGCGGGGTGTTGCTAAGTGCCTTGCTTGCTCACAACCGCAATATGGGCTCGAGAAACGGCGAGAAATGGCCAGATCTCCGCGGCGCTCTTAAGTCTATTTTGATCGTCGACGCCGGAGGCTTCGAATCCTATCACCGCCTTGTCATAGAGCCCCAGCTCGCTCGCCATAAGGTTCATGTCGAGGGTCTATTCGAGTTCACGCATACACCCGAGTACCCCCAGGTCGTCGCGAAGCTTGCGGAAGAATGGCTTTGCGCAAATCCCAATCTGCCACACTCAATCGAGATCGATCTCGTCGATGCTCTCATTCAGGCGCGTGCTATCCCGGCTGTGCGTAACGTTTCACGCGCCCGCGCGCCGAGGATTCTCGCCAGCGAAGACGAAGCGCGGGCGTGGTGGTCGATCGACTGGCTAACGGACTTTGAGAATTTCGGCGCGGCGATGAGCGGGATCGGAAAAGGTCACAGGGAATTCCTTTTCAACATACGCGACCGCCTTGGCCGCGACCGGCGGCAGATCACTGTGCACCTGCCTATCGAGCAGCTTCGATGGGCGATCGAGGAATTCCGCGCCGTGTGGCCCAATATTCCAAGGCCTAACGGCAGTACAGAAGGATCAATGAACGCGTGGGACGCTTCTGACCTCGTTAAATCGTTTATCTATCAGCTTGCCAATGATTCCACGCCCACTGCGACGGCGGCTTTTCGACACCTGATCGCAAGCGCGAACGACAGCTATAGCGCCGAGATTCTGCACGCTGCCGCTGAGCAGGAGCAGAGGCGGAGTGAACTTGAGTTCCAGCCAATGACCGTAGACCAGTTATCCTCCATCCTCATGGATGGGCCGCCCCGATCGATCGACGAACTTCGTGTTTTGATATTGGAGGAGATTGCTGACCAGCAGAAAAAACTGCATGGAAGCGATACAGACCGTGTGGCCGTTTTCTGGGAAAAGGCTGGCAAGCCGGCTTTAGAGAATTGGTGTCGCGATCGATTTGCCGAGCTGATCTCGCCTTATCTCGAACAGTACCAGATAATGCTGATCCCTGAGCGCGACATGCCCGCGGATAAGCGCGCCGACCTGGTGTTCGGAATCGGCGACCTCCAACTTCCGATGGAAATCAAAGGGCAGTGGCACAACGACGTGTGGGACGCCGCCAGCGGTCAACTCGACTCTCTCTATCTGCGAGACTGGCGCTCGCAAGGTACGGGGCTGTATCTGGTGTTCTGGTTTGGCAACGTTAAGTCTGAAACTGGGCGCCGGCTAAAGCCCGTGCCCAGTGGGTTTCAATCGCCCACAACGCCGGAGGAAATGCGCAGGCTTCTCGTCTCTCGCATACCTGCGGATCGCCGGCATGTCATCGACGTCGTGATCCTCGATCTAACGCGCAATTGATGCTGTCTCTATCTTAACCCAGAGGCGACTGAACATCGGAAGAGCGAGTTCAACCATCGTTGTTAGTAACCAGTCTCAAGTTTGGTTTCGCGCCACTGGTAGCGCCAGCGACGCTCCGCTGGAATTCGTCCGCTAAGCGAGGGTCGAGCGGTCTAACGCGTCGCTCCAAAACGCCGAATGTCGTTAGCAGTGTCCGGTAGGAGGCTTCTAACCGTTCGATTTCCCCTTCCTGCTGGAGAATGACCTGCCGCGCGGCAAGCAATTTCGCCGTGAGAGCTTTATGATCCGTGGGCTGTCGGGTCGACTTATCTTTGAATTTGACCCGCCGGCGAAGACCTTCGTCCTCGTTGCAGTGACGCCGCACGCTATCGCTAGAAATGCCGCCGGCACGCCCGACCTCTTCGGGCGTCGGAAGCCGGCCGGAATCCGCTCTCTCAAGTTTCTCGAGCCCTCGCATAATCTTCTCGCGACATTTGGCTTTTTTATCAGCGGCGGATCTGACACCAGCTGCGGCACGGCCGGCGCTCGGCAAAATAGATCTAAGCACCTTCAAAGGCCGATTGCGGCGTCGACCTGGCTTATCGCGACTGCCCGATCCGAACAGGCCTTTATCTTCATCGATATCCATCTCAGGCCGCCATCTTGTCGAGGGCCTGCTCGATACCAAGCCAATTCGTTGCCGCCAGCGCGTAGTTGCACAGTTCATTGAGCGAGGCATGCCTCGCCTCGATCCAAGCAGCGATAACACCGTTCTCGACGCAGCAGAGATTTACGATGGCTGTCGAGCGGAATCTGTGGGGATGGACTTCAGTGACTTCGTCTTTAGATAAGCCAACGATGCGATCGAGAAACATTCGTATCCCATGGGTCATTGTGCCGGCCGTTAAAAGCGCTCCTACCGGACCGCTGCCATACAGCTCGCCACTAAATCTGCAAAACAGGTATTTTGAATTTGTCGTTCCCGGATGAGCTGCCACGATTTCGTCAAGTGCCTTGATTGCTTCGACAGTGAGCGGCGTGCCTCTACCACGGGTCAATATCCGCTTTTGATCGCGCCGCTTCGACCATGGAATCATAACGCCATGCGAGGTTTCGCCATTAACAATCGTCGGCACGTAGCATTTGGCGTAACGTTCTATCTCTACGTACTCGTTCGATCGACCGATTAGAGTGGAAGAAATCACGATATAACAAGCTCGCTGAAACTCCCTGAGGAGACATTCAAGTTCAAGTTTCCATATATTTTGTAGACACGGGAGACCTCTAAAGCGCTCCATATCCGCTTCCCCCGTCTCGGCAAATTCATGCACTGCCTCAAGAAGATCGCCCTTGATGGTCCGGATAAAATCGCTAGCGCCCGCGAGTATTCTTAGAAAAAGATCCTCATCGAGCGGCATCGTCAGATTTCGGGGAGAACCGAACCGACTATGATCTGCTCCACGATTAAGCCGTCCAGGCTGCAGCTCATCCGGATTTTTATCGATCGAATCATCCGATTCCGGAGCATCTGATTCCGCAGCATCCGGTTCATGATCGGCAGGATCGAAGCATAGACCATCCGGGAGGTTCCCGCGCAGGAAGTGCTCATAGATCTGGCACACGAAAAATCGACGTTTCTGAACGCGACCGGGTCCGGTTTTCTTCGGATACACCAAGAAATCGAGGACCGCTTCGGGCGTCAAATCACGCAAGCATGAAATACCTCGTGCAGCCATAAATCGTACGAGTGCTTTAAAATGGCTGCGAATTGTTTGGTTTAGATACCCCCAGGAGCATAATCTCTCAATACGAAGTCGACGTAAAAACTCTTTCTCGACCAAAATGAGACGCTCACGGTCGTCATGTGAGAACCGCAGCCGTTCGGGCACATCAGCGTAAAAATCAACAAGCCGTCTGCATGGAATGGCATTTAGCATTACTAGTTCGTCGCCTAGGATCCATTTGCGCGCATCCATGCGATTTCCATCAACCATCTCGCTACCCGGGGTCGCGCGATAGGGAAGCGGGATCGTACCGCTAATAAGTCGCGGTCGATAATTTCGAATTCTTTGAGCTTCTGACCGATTCATCTCGAATTGACCCCGTAAGCGAGTAGTTTCATTTCGATTCTGCGATGGCTTTCGTTAATCGCGAGAGCTACCTCGTCATCCGTGATAAGCGCGAGAGAATAGCAGGGAGGCATCTCCCACTTGTGTTGAAGAAAATACACGACTTCTCGGATCGCATTCACCTGCTCTTCGATCGAACCGGCCGCAGCGGCGGCTGCCTTATAGACAACCGAACCCGCATGCTTTCGCAGCTTACCCATTAAGGCGCTGCCAACACTTCGAGCAATTCCGCGACCATCACACCAGTCACGCAAAACCCGAAGCAGCATCCTCCTGCCTCCTTTATGATAATGCCACGGACGAATCAGACCATTTTTAGTATCTCTGCTTATTAATATTGCCCAAAGCCATTTTTGATCTTCATGTTTGAGCAACGCACGCCCACGCTTAGTAATCGAAAGCCAAATCCCCAAAATCTCTCTGACTTCAACCAAATCCTCTTCCGAGAGCACGACGTATTTATCGCTTCCGTCACCGCGCTTCTTAACCACAATAAGAGTGTCGTTAATGAGACTGTCGATCTTGAGATCCAGTACGCCCCTTACATTCAGACCATATTTCTTTGTGAGAAACAGTATAAACGGCACGGCGTCGGCGAGGCCGGGATAAAGAATTCTATTCATTTCAGCTATTCTAAATTTCAAGGATAGAATTTGGGTATGAAGAAATTGTCCTTCTTCAGTCTCAGCGAGCGAGACGGCGGACTGTGGCAACCCTGCCAACTTCGACATCCAGTACGCTATCATCCCTTCCTTCGAGCTTTGCCAGTCGGGATGGGTCGGCACCTTAGCGGTCGAGAACATTGCCTCGCCGGCTACAATCCGGTCCCGGATTTTGAAAATATCTGCTTTTGCCGCCGCATAAATGGCATCTGCGTCCGTCGCCGATACCGTCTTTACGATTGCCATACGTCGACGCACGCCCTGAACTTGGGGCACTGAAACATCCGTCTTCACAAGCTTTCGGAATAAGCTGGAGGCCTCGGCGCCGTAGTCTGCGCGCGTGTCAGCCGACCAGGATTCTTTGGTCGCAATGAGTCCCAAGGTTCCGGAAATTATTGCCTCGCTGAGTTCAGCCACAGAGGTGGGTCTGGGCAGGTTCGTGACGTCGCAAAATTTTGCAATGAGGCGAAAGATTTCTCGGATTTGCTCTCGGGCGGCAATCATCGACGAAAACGCCGCGGCTCGGCGGCGCTTCACCCGGATCGCTGCAATGCCTAGCTCACCCCACTCCTTAAATTCGCTGCAATCGATTATTTCCTGAGTTCCCGGCACCCTCAACTCCCAGGCGCCCTCCGAAGGTTGGCCTTCCTCTGAGGTACTGCTGAGAATGGGCGCCTCGTCGTTTTTGGGCCGGCTCATTCCGCACCTCTCCGGGTCTGAAGGCGCGTGGGCTCCATGACTTCGATCAGGGCCTCAAGCGGGCCGCCTCCAATATCCTCGAGATCTCCGTCGTCGCCAGCGGCAAAGATATGCAAATAGGTGCGTGCAGTTATTTCGTACGAGGCGTGCCCGAGCAGCTCCTGGACGACGAGGAGTGGCGTTGCGTGCAACTTCTTTTCTTCGAATAGGCGCTTGGCTCGAAACAGTGCCCAGCTTCCGTATGCGTGCCTCAATGTGTGCGCGGTGATCGGAAACCCGACGGCCTTTTTGGCCTTACAGAAGGCTGTCGACAGCGTCCGATCGTTCCATGCTTTCCCGTTCGCTCTCATAAAAAGCTTATGCTTGCCGAAGTAGATGTCGAGTTCGTCAGCAAGAACGGACGGCACATACACATTGCGGAGGCGCTTTCCCTTGCCGTAAATCCTGACAATGGCGACACCGCTAGCGACCCGCTGCCGCGACGGCCATGCGCGGGCGACCTTCTGGAGTTCAAAAATTCGGATGCCGGTCTTTTGGATGGTTGAGCCTGCGAGCTTGGCGTCCTCCTGCAAGGCTTCCTGCCAGAGGCGAAAGGCCGAGGCCGGCGGCAGGATCAAGGTCGGTGCGTCGCCACGGGCCGGAAGAAACGCCGGAACAATCAACGATTGCTGACGGCCGCCATGGTCGACGTGGACGAGCTGGGTTTCATAGGGAAAGTCTTCGCGAAGGCCTTCTTCTATAGCAAAGCGAAAGATTTGATGAACGCGGCTGGCTTCTGTGTTTGCCGAAGCGATGGAAAGCCGCCTCGCGATCAAGCGTTGAAAATAGTCCTCGATCAAATGCTGAGGCGGATAAAGCCAATCCACCCCTGCGATACCAGCGTTTCTGATCCACTGGGCGATGTTGTAGGCAATGTTCTTGATGTATTTTTTCGATTTCCCGCGACGGTGTAGCTTTCTCAAATACTTGTTGACCACTGAGATCGGATATGAATCTCGATCTAGAAGACCGATCGTGCCATCCGCCAGATTGATGACCGTGGTCGCGATCTGAGCGGAAATTCGTTGATCGCGGGTACGCAGAATCGGCATGTCTTTTTGTAATGCTGATATCATTTTCAATGCCTTGGTTTCGGTCATTCCGAATTAGGCGCGGAGCAAAATGGCTCAACCGAGAATTCGAAATTAACTATTTTAATTAACTACTTGCGCTTAAAATTTTTCTTTATAGGGCCTCGGTAAATTCAACCTGGCTTGAAGAAACCTGGTAGGCGCGCCTCGATCGAGGTCGGCAAAAAGTTAACGCGAGCGCCTTTTTTTGGTTTTATTCCGTAGCCGGCGGACCTCATGGTCGATCCCTGCGTCCGCGTTTTCGTAGACCGCCGCAGACATCCGGCCGGTAACTGCCAGAAACCTTAGAAACGCCCGATAGAGCCGGACGGTTTTCGCGACAATCAGATCGTCTTCCTCCGCCAAACTAGGCGGACTGACTGTCTCTGTGGTCGCTGAGAACCCAGAGTCCGAGCCGATCCAAAGCGCCAGATCAATCAACTCAGCGCGCTTCTCGCCCATGAGATAGCCTGGTTCGGGCTGCAGCGAAGCCAACACGCCGAGGTCGCTTCCGCTACGCAAGGCCGCCAACTTCAGAGCGGGCCAATCGCGCCAAGCGGCACCGTTTGTCACGATCGTCAAAGGACCTATGCGTGCCAATCCGTCGAGCCTGGCGATCGTATTGTCGACAAGGCCGGCCTCTCTGACATCATCGAGCGTTTCCGCCCAGACTCGTTGAAGTGTCGGGCTACCGCGGCGACACGGCATGTCCATTGCGAGAGTAAGCAAACCGGTTTGGGTGAGAACATGTCGCTCTTGGTCGAACATCTGATCGAGCCAAGGCGCATGTGACACTGGAGCGGGTGTCACGACGAGAATTGCTATTTGCCGAAGCATGGCCGACCCTCCGTTAGCCGAACCACTCGACAGATCTAGGAAGGTCACGCTCCCGCGTCTCCGCCGCAGATTCGACGTAGGCGCCCAGCCACCGCAGCAGATGCGGGCGTGTTTCTCCCTCCCTTTGGAGAAAATCGCAGAAACTCCGCAACGATAGTTCGAACGTCTTTGGGTTCAGTTCGTTGATAACAAACGACCATTGCAGATAGATCGCGTGGAGAACCACTAGCGTTAATTCAGTGAAGGCACGAGCATCGTCATCGTCACCATTCGACGCCGTCGAGCCTTCCGGCATTATCGAATTGCTGGTAGGAATTCCCAGCAATTCGCAAACTGTCTCAAGCGACGCGCGCCGGTACCCGAGCACCTCTTCAGCGAGGTCAAAGTGGAACCGAGGCGATCGGCGCCCCCTTCCCTTCCCATAACGATCCGTGCTGGCCGGACCTAAACACGCCAGCGACACGCTGTGGCGCATTGCTCGAAGTTTCAGGAGAGGCAGATCGAATGTCGAAGATCCAAATCCGACGACAAACGCCGGGAGTGAGCAATCGTCGGGCTCAGAGAGAATATTGTCGAGTTGGACGATCAGCCTGCTCTCGCCTTCTTCGGCACCTAGGGAAAACAATCGCTCCGGGCAGTACCAATAACCGTCCCCGTGTTCTTCGCGGGAGGACATCAGTCCCCAAGCAGAATGGATCCAAGCCCCACCCAACAACGTGCCGTCACGAGACCACTCTATCGCTTGTGTTCTGGCGAGATTACTTTGAATTCGTAGCGTCACTATACGCGTCATTTGCACATCTCAGTCTGTTTCGACGGCCAGACCATAATGGCACTTTTAGTGCCAGTCAACACATTTTTCAAATAGATATTCATTGTGAGTGTTTCCAACTCAACTTGGGCTCACTCTAATGCACTCGAACTCTGATGTCGGCAGGCCCTGGGTCGTTGACCTGACAGCACTGCAACAGGACCGTCCGGCAAACATTACGGCGAATTAATCCGTGCGCGGGATGTACTGTGTACGGTGAAGGAGCATATTCGTGGGACTCAGAACTCGAAGGGATTTGCTCGATGCGTCGCCTGACACTCGCTCTGCTCTGCTTCCTACTCGCAGCTCCTTTCGCAGCCCAAGCCGCAGTTGTTGCGGCGCCCTCCGCGACGCACTCAGCGATGCAGGAGGTGGCTTTGCATCATCACCGGCATTTCCACCATCACCGACGGCATTATCACCATCATCGGCACCACCACCACCATCATCACCGCCATCACCGTTGAGCGATCGCTGACTATGAAAGGTTTGGCCGCCAGTCATCACTCCGTCTGCCGGCGCATCGGCGAGGTGGCTCACGGTACAGTCGTAAGTCACGAAAACTGGACGGCAGGATGATGAGCTTGCAAGATCGCCTAATGGAAAGAAGCCAGTCCCGATTCGTTGCGCTCGTCGACCAAACCGGCGCCCAAGTTTGCGCGCCGGTTTACGTAGAGTTCTCCGAACTGTCGTACATCGTGTCCGATGCCGAGTTTGAGTTTCGAGCCATTAAACTGGCGGTTGAGGACGGTCTCGTTGCCCCCGAGCAACGCGCTTCCGTGCGAGCCAACTTCGCGATGGCTGAACGGCACTAGGCGGGCTCGCCCAGATCCGTGGTCACTATCCCAGAAATCCGCGCCGCTAGGGCATTGCTTGGCTGGTCGCAACCGGAGCTCGCCAGGCGTCTTAACGTTTCACCCCGCACGCTAAAGCGCTTAGAGCTCGGAGACGGCGCACTGACTGGGTATTCCGACCAGATTGAATCCGTTTTCCGCGAGGCGGGCGTGGAGTTTCTTTCAAGCCTTAACGACGGTGTCGGGGTGCGGCAACGGGTATAGATACGGCCTCACGCCGGATGAGCTTATCCACAGGTGTGACGAATCGTTATGGGGCGTTACGAGGCGCAAAATTGCGCTTAACGACGAATCGGCCTAGCAAAATTACGAAATGGCGGCTCGCCTGGCGTCGCTGGCCATAACTTACACGGGGAATACTCATGAACGCTGCAGACCTAGCCAGCCAAATCGGCGAGACTCACGCCATTTCGAAGTCGGCCGCGAAGGAGATCATCGATGATGTGTTCGCTGCCATCATCGATGCCGCAGCGAATGGCGAGGAGCTTTCGGTACCGGGTTTCGGTAAGTTTAAAGTCAAGGATACGCCCGAGCGTGAGGGACGCAATCCGAGCAACGGCCAAGCAATAACGATCGCGGCATCCAAGAAACTCACGTTCACGGCGGCGAAGGCCCTTAAGGATGCGCTGAACACGCCGCCAGCCGGCAAGAAAGCCAAAAAGTAGCCTTTCCGATTATGGCAAACCAAGGGCTTTACTATTGAAGGCGGCTTCTGGCGCCGAGGAGGAAATGAATGAGCGACAATAGCGAGACTGCCATCAACCCCACGACATTGCTCGACCTAACCGCGCGTATCGTCAGCGCTTATGCCGGCAACGCAACTCTCACACCGACAGAGTTAACCGAGGCGATCGGTACGATATCGCGCGCGCTAAGCAACCTCAGCACAGCGTCGGTTATAGAACAGCCAAAAACTCAAGACCCGGCTATCGCAGTCAAAAAATCTGTAACGCCGGATTTCATCATTTGCCTCGAAGACGGCAAAAAGCTGAAAATGCTGAAGCGCCATCTAATGAGCACCTATGGCATGACGCCCCAGGATTATCGTCTCAAGTGGAATTTGCCGCGGGATTATCCGATGGTAGCGCCGAACTACGCCGCGACTCGGTCGGAGTTGGCCAAGAAGATCGGCCTGGGCAAGTCGCCGGCTAAGGTGGCGCCGCCGGCAAATCCCATCCCCACTGGTGCGAAGCGAGGTCGACCGAAGAAGGTCGCCTGATCCGGCCGGACCGAGACGCCAGCGGGTAAATGGGGCACCCTAATAGCCGCGTCGGTCGGCCGATCCCGACTATTTTCTGCTTTCGCATAGAAGACCGGAGTTCCAGAAGGCTGCCTGGAGACGCAATAAAAGGATCCAAAGGCGGTGGCATATCAGGTGCCACCGCCCACGGACCTTCTCGCTTCGAGAAAAGCAAAGGTCTTATTTGGAATCGTTCGCAGTTCCCAAATCGACCCATGGCATTAGCTCGATCAGATCCTCGATCGGACCGGAAACGTACGCCTCCATGTCGTAAGAGCCGCTGCCATCAAAAAGGTGCAGGCACAAAAACTCACTCGGAATCGGCCCCAGCCATCCCAATAACTTACCAGCGATTACCAGCGGATGCGTGACGAGCGGATGTTGCTCCATTAACCGCCTGAGGCTTCTCATTACCCACAGCCTGTACACATGACGCAGCACGAGCGGGGTAACCGGATAGCCAGAATCCTCCGCTGCGTTACCGAACGCTCGCCGAATTGCATGCAGCGTCCACGGAGTTCCGTTCGCTCGACAGAACTGCTCTTTTCCCCGTAAGTCGGAATCGAGCTCCTCCCTCAACGTGGCAGGTACGTAAGCAGCCCGCACTACCCCTCGGCTGGATCGGGGCACTACCGCTTTGCTGGCTCGGACCTGGGCAACCGCAGCCCCACTTGGACCCGTTTGCCGAGACGCCCATGTCGCTGCCAAAGACTGACATTCTCCGAGACGTATTCCAGTACTTAGCATTGTTAATGCAAGGAGGCGGATGTCCGGCCGAAGCGCGTCAAGCCAATCCTTTAGCCTACACGGATCCGGGTAAACTAAGAGTGATCTGTCTCGCTTGGGTTTTTGGCTGCGGCGAGCCGGTGGCTTTGTCGTTACGTACATTGCAAGGTCGCTGTCGGCTTCAGGATTTGCCGCTTCTGGAAACGGGACCATAGGGGTCAAGCTTTGGACCGGGGGCGACTCGAGAACATTGTCGAGGTAGATAGACAGCAGAGAATTTGTGTCATCGCAGATATTCGATTTCATGCTAGTTACTCCAATTACTGATTTGATAGCAGGTGCATATGTACTTAAAAAAACAAGCATCATATGCAGTTATTTGAAGATTCTTCGTCTCAGATGTTAATAAACATGCACCGGCGCATCTCCTATTTTGGATATTTAACGGCATTACATACGGTTATATTGCCGCCTTGGTGTGGAGATTATTTGCAGTTTATTTTTCGGCGATCAATCGTCAGATGCCATATCGCACCAAATCGTTAGAAATCGATTTTTGGCGAGCGAGAATGCTCAGCCCCAACTGCCGGGCTTGAACCCGCCCTTTTCATTGCTAACCCTATTCGGAACCTGCCGCGGCTCTCAAACCCCACCCCGGCAACTCAACTAGCTAGTGCGTGCGTCAATGGTAATCGCTGAAATCTTCAATGTTCGCGCTGCACCGAGCAATCAGCGCGACGCTGCTCAGACTCGTACTTGGACGCCTACACGCCCAGCCTGAAGACGAGCCGCTCTATCTGATCGGTTTCGACGTCGCCACCGCCGGCAAGGTCGAGGCTACCATTGATCCTGGTGTGCCAACGGGCGGACGCCGTACTTGGTCGGTCTCCGCCAGGAAACAGGTCGATAGCCTGCATGATGTAACCGCCGAGCCAGCTTGCGATGCACGTGAAGCCGTTAACCGTAAAACTCGATCATTCTCGGATCCAAAATGCGCAGCAGTGTTAGAATCTCGCCCTCGACGGTCCGCATGCTTTGGACCTGCACATCGAATTGCTCGACATGCCGGCGATCAAACCAGTAATTGGCTGGCTCTTTCTTCGTCCGCTCAACGCGATCAGCGGTTAAGACAGCAGAAAAAACCGATGCCCTGGCGTCCAGATCCTCACGGACCCTAAGGCCACCAGCTCCGAGAGCCGGCCACTGCCATTTGCGGCCGTATAGGTTATTGACCACCAGGATCACAGGTTGGCGGGTTGTCTTTATGAGACGAATTGCTGTGGCCGTTAGACTGGCAGAGAATTCACGGGCGATGTCTACGATGCCGTCGAGCGTAATGTCGCCAAGTCTCTCAAGCCGAGGGGCAACCATAAAAGAAGGCAGGATTAAATCCGCGGAATAAGCATCCGCGAGCCTCTCCGCGTCTCGTGATTTTTCGTCGGTAGGACGCCCGATGTCGTCTGAGCGGCAGACGAACGACAGGCCTCTATGATGATGCCAGTGCCCCAGCTCATGTCCGCCGCTGAATTTCTTCCTGGTCGGCCGCATGTCGTCACGCACATAGACGATTGCCCGATCCCGGTAACCAATGATTTGAGCTTCGCAGCCGACCAGCGGCCGATATTTGATAGTTACACCAACGCAGTGCGCAATCGCTTCAACTTCAATATCGCGCGGATCGGATATCCCGAGGTCCGCAAGCAAAACCTCAGCTGCCCGCACTACCTATTTCCTCAACTCTTTGGATTTCCATCTTCATCGATCATCCCAAGCTCAATGCAGGCCTCCAAGAAACCGTCCAAATCTTCCTCTGAGTCAATTTTCTGATTGCGCGCCGCTATAGTCATATCCTTGCTCTGAGACA
>JABDBE010000075.1:0-109 GCA_013288805.1 Acidobacteriota bacterium | reverse complement strand
CGCGCGACATCGAGCGAAATCACATTCGAGGGTGTTGCAACACTTCCACGCCGGACTTGTCGCCTCGCCTCGTCAAATCGTGATCGTTTGAGCGCGGAGGCGAATCCGT
>JABDBE010000074.1:8285-13334 GCA_013288805.1 Acidobacteriota bacterium | reverse complement strand
TCCTTCGCGGCCTTACGGCTCGCTCAGGATGACGTCAAAGACAAAAAGACCCACCCTTCCGCAAAGAACGCGGAAAGGGTGGGGCACCCGAAGTCTTGTACACATTTATTGGCCGATTACGAAGAGATGGCCGTCGTTCTGGCTGTAGACTTTACCGTCCTCGCCTATTGAGAGCGGGGTATAGGCTGCGCCTAGCGCCTCCAACAGGAAAATCTTCTGATGCGGTTTGGTGAAGACTCCTTTGTGTCCCTGCGGAAGGGAGTAGACATGGCCGTCTTCGCTGGTGACGTAGACCAATGCCTTGGAGTCGATGACGGGTGCGTTCACACACCATTCGTATCCGTTGGGATGATTTTTGTTGATGGTGGTGCTCTTGAAAGACCATTCGATATTCAGGTTGGAATCAAGTTGGGAGACGTAGTAGGGGCCTTCAGGAACGGGAGTGCAAACCGGGTTGCTGAAGCTGCAATAGGCGGCTGCGGGATAGTGATTGTCTTTGATGACGACCGAGAAAGTGCCGTCGTGGGTGTAGACGCCGGCGGTAGAATCCCAGCCGAAGGTGTAAGCGTTGACGTAGTTGCCGCTGCTGTCGAAGTGGAGCAGGTGGCCGCGGCCGAAATCGTAGTTGTCGGTCACACCATAGAGCACGGAACCGTCGGGGAGCACGGTGGGCGTGGCCGAAGATTCGTCTTCGAGATCGGCGGAGCCGTTGGCGTTGGTGGTGGGATCGACACCGGGGGTGGTGCCGAAGCGGCAGGAATTGGGTTCATTGTCGACGCCCTGGGCAGCGATGGGCAGGAGGGTGCCGCATCCGTCGGTGAGGCGGTTCTGCATGGAGGAATCCCACTTGAGAGTGAGATCGGGATTCACCGCGATCAGGTAACTGACCATCAAGTCGAAGTGGGCCACGCTTATGGTGTAGATGGTGCCGTCGGGTGCGACGGCTGGGGCCACGTTCATTGGCGGACGTTGCGCGCCGCAGAGCTCCGTGGGAGGCACCGAGGTCGGGGTGGGCGGCCAAGGCAGGGACGCGCCGTTGTCTCCGAGAAGGAAAAACGTTCCGGGACAATTCGTAGAGTTCGGGGGCGGAGCATCGGGGACGAGGGTTTTGAAAGTGACGCTGGCGGGCTTGTCGTCGGGGGTAACTTTCACCAACCAGGCGTTGGCCACGTCGTTTTCATTCCATGGGTTGCCGTCGAAGGTATTCAGTTTGATCGCGTTGTAATAGAGGCGTCCCTGATTGTCGGCGGTGAGCGGGCCGGAGACGAAGGTGTTGGTGGCGTTTTCGGATTTGGTGAATGGTTGTATGTGCGCTACGGATTTGCCGGTGGTTTTGTCGACTTTCCAGACGGTGCCGGCGGCGCCGGGAACGTAGAGATATCCGTTGGCGAGGGCGGGATGAAAGACCGGTTCCCAGCCAATCAATCCAACGAAGCCGAAGCGAAGGTCGGTGGCGTTGGGCTCAGGCTTCCAATCGGTCCAGAAGGTCCAGGCGGGGACGGGCTTGCCGTCCTTCCAATCGTAGCGAACGACATTCCACTGTATTTTGTTCCAGGCATTGGGTCCGCAGTGGTCGCCGTAGATCCAGTAGCCGAGGGGTTTGCAGGAGATGTATTTGCCGTCTTTTTTCACCATGTAGAAGCTGTCGCCGTCGACCAGGGTGGCCTGGTAGTGGGCGCTGAGAACGGCTTCTCCGAAGAGCAGTTTATTTTCGGCCTTTTCCTGGTTGACGAAGTCGTCGTAGACGATGTCAGCGAGTTTGGTGTCGAGAGGCTGAGCGGGAACATCGACCATGCCGGTGTGTTGCGCGTTGCGGCCCCATTGGGACCAGAAGGCTTGCTCCTTATTGAAGCCGGTGAGGAGCACGAGGGATACTGCGAGAAGTGCGAGGGTAGCGGCCAGGTGAGAACGCGTCATACCATCCTCCGAAGTTGTTTAGCCTGGGGAGCGCCAGAAGTCAAGGTATTCTACCGCGGTTTTCGGGTGGCCGACAAAGCATAGGGGGAGTGCTGGGTGGCGCGTTTCGAGCGATCCGCGCTATCCTTCGCGGCCTGACGGCTCGCTCAACATGACGTCAAGTACGCACGGTTTGTTTTCGCCGCTTTGCTTTGTGGCTTCCCACCGTAACATTGAAAAGCACGTTAGGATGGGCCACCCTTTTTCTTGGTGGCGTAGACACTTAGAGTCGCCAGTTTAGGCGCAAGCGGGCGTGCTGGTCGAGAAGTGCAGAGCTTTGCACACTAGCAATACGTCGGCAAACTATTAATAACAAATGGTTTATGGGAGTTGCACGGAATGTTACTTTGGCGCGTTACCATCGATTTGCATATGGCCTGAAAGTGCCATTCCCGGCGGCATGGGCCCCTGTTACATTTGTCCTCGAGCAGACTTCGGGGGAGGGCTGCTTCGACGAACGTCCCAGAAGCTCTAACGAGCGCTGGGGCGTTTTGTTTTGTGGCGCCAGTTCGTTCTTCTTCCTACTTGGTTCCACGTTGAAAGCGATATCGTCCGCGGCGCTCGCGCGCAATTGTTTCCGCCACTTTCAGGAAAGCGCGTGCGGCATGGGAAAGGCTGGCGGATTTGCGATAGATCAATCTGAGCTGGCGATGCAGGCGCAATTCGCGAACCGGGATGCGAATCAGTTCGCCGCGAGCCAGTTCATTTTCGACACTGATCTCGGGTAGCAGCGCGACGCCGTTGCCCATTGCGACGAAGCGCTTGATGGCTTGCAGAGTGGGCAGTTCGATGTCCATATGCAGTGGCGTTTTGTGGCGTTTGAAAGCTTGAATCACTTTCTCGCGATAAGGCGAGGCTACGTTGTGGGCGACGAATGATTCGGCGCCGAGTTGCCGAATGCTGACCTGGTGCGCCGTAGCCAGGGGATGGCTCGGTGGAACCACAAGAATTAATTCATCCAGGTACACGACCGTGGAGCACAATTGCGGCTCCTGAGGGTCGTAGGTAAGAACTCCGAGTTCGGTGCTGTGGCGAATCACGTCGTCGGGGATGTGGCTGCCGAGCGAGCGCCGGACGGTGATTCTGATCATGGGATGAAGGCGGCGGAATTCAGCCAGCACTGGCAACAGGTACAGAGCAGTGAATTCGTTGGCGGCGATGGCCAGCTTGCCTTTTTGCAGCTCTCTGAGTTCTACCAGGGCTTCGTGAGCGTCCCCGCGCAGGTTCAACAGTCTTTCCGCATATTCCTGCAGGACGCGGCCAGCGTCGGTCAGCACGCCCTCGCGCGAGGAGCGGTCAAATAGAGGCTCTCCTAATTCGTCTTCAAGCTTGCGAATCGACTGGCTTACGGCCGACTGGGTGCGATAGAGTTTCTCGGCGGCGCGCGAGAATCGTCCCTCTCTCGCCACCGCCAAAAATACTTCGAGTTGCGCCAGATCCATTGCGCCATCCCTTTAGCAGAACTTAAAGCCCCATTAGCTCCGCTTATCGTTATCAATATAACTAATGATAATTGAAGGATTATAAGCTTGCTTAATATGTCTGTCTACGTAGGATTGAATTCTGATCCCCGAGGAGGACCCGCGGCATGGAACGCATCACGGTTTTCGATACGACTCTACGCGACGGCGAACAGTCGCCGGGTTGCAGCATGAACGTAGCGGAGAAGTTGCGAATGGCGCATCAGCTCGATCGGTTGGGCGTGGATGTGATCGAGGCTGGATTCCCCATTGCTTCGGAAGGCGATTTCGCGGCCGTGCGAGCCATCGCTGCGGCGGTGCAGCGCCCTATCATCGCCGGCCTAGCCCGCGCTTGTACGAAGGATATCGAATGCGCGTGGGAAGCGCTAAAGGGGGCAGCCCGTCCGCGCATTCATGTGTTCCTGGCGACTTCCGACATTCACTTGAAATACAAGCTTCGCATCTCGCGGCAGCAGTGTCTTGAGCAGGCTGTCGAAGCCGTTAGCCTGGCAAAGAGTTTGTGTGACGATGTTGAATTTTCTCCCGAGGATGCGACTCGTACTGACCCTGCATTCTTGTGTCAGGTCGTAGAAGCGGTCGTAGCCGCGGGCGCGACGACAGTGAATATTCCGGACACGGTTGGATTCACCACGCCGGTAGAATTCGGCGAACTGATTCGCACCATCCGGGAAACCGTACGCGGAATCGAGAACGTGACCATCTCAGCCCACTGCCACGACGATCTCGGACTGGCCGTGGCCAACTCGTTTGCGGCAATTGCGGCTGGGGCAAGGCAGGTCGAATGCACCATCAATGGCATCGGCGAACGCGCGGGAAATGCTTCGCTCGAAGAGATCGTCATGGCCATGCGAGTTCGTCCCGATCGGCTGGCCTATGAGACTGCGGTGGTCAGCGAGCAACTATATCCCGCAAGCCAGATGCTCAGCGAGGTCACCGGGGTCGCGGTGCAACCCAATAAGGCAATCATTGGACGCAATGCGTTTGCTCATGAGGCTGGGATTCACCAGGACGGCATGCTCAAGAATCCGCTGACCTATGAAATTATGACGCCGCAATCGGTCGGAGTGCCGGATTCAAAACTGGTTCTCGGCAAGCATTCGGGACGTCACGCGCTGGGCTTGCGCTGCGAACAACTGGGCCATCAATTTGATCGTCATCAGCTCGACGAAATCTACCGGCATTTCGTGGTGCTCGCGGATCAGATCAAGCAGGTCGAGGATCACCATCTGGTGGAACTGATCGCGACTGTTCATAAGACGGTGGCGGACGACCGGATGCAATCGGAGCCGATTCCACTCGCCGTCCCAGCTTTGGCGACTGAGGGACCGGACAAAGCACGCGAACATTCTAAGCGCCTGGTTCCGATCGCTCGCTCAGGCGGGGGCGGAGTTTCAATTCGATTGAACCCGATCGCGGAACGTCACGGCGATGGGGAAGATTACTTGTGGGGAGTGTAGGCGACCGACGTATGACGGGAAGGGAGAATAGACCCGTTAAGACAAACGGATAGTAGAAACCAGTTGTCAGTTGCCTGTTCTCGGTTCTCAGTTTGTAACCCGAGCTACAATAAATCCGCATGCTGCTGAAGATCAAATTGATGGCCCAGTTGTTC
>JABDBE010000074.1:0-8275 GCA_013288805.1 Acidobacteriota bacterium | reverse complement strand
GTCGGTCCCGAAGTCACTGATGAAGCGGTACGCGCGATCGAAGCTGTGGCAATGGTCTTCGGGCACGAACTCAATCTGACAAAAAAAGATGTCGGCGGCGCTGGGCTTACCAGCAGTGGCGATCCGCTGCCGCAAGATACATTGCAAACTTGCTTGGCTTCAGGGGCGGTGCTGCTGGGCGCAGTTGGAGGGCCGGCGTTCGACAACGTCCCGAAAGATCTGCGGCCGGAACGTGGGCTGCTTCGGCTGCGGCGGGAACTTGGCGCCTTTGCCAATCTGCGGCCAGCAATATGTTTTTCCTCACTCGAAGATTGTTCTCCGCTTCGCCCCGAAGTGGTTCGAGGCGCTGACATCCTGATCGTGCGCGAGCTGTTGGGAGGAATTTATTTTGGCGAACCGCGCACGACCGAAGGCGCAGCCGGAAGCCGCGTTGCGATCGATACTATGCGGTACGGCGAAGCGGAAATCGAACGCATCGCCCGCGTGGCTTTTGAGCTGGCGCAATCCCGACGACGCCTGGTGACTTCGGTCGACAAAGCCAATGTGCTCGATTGTTCCCGGCTGTGGCGCGATGTGGTCACGCGGGTGGCGCGGGAATATCCCACGGTGCAACTACGGCACATCTATGTGGATTCGGCCGCCATGGCGCTGGTCTCGCATCCGACGGACTTCGATGTGCTGCTGACCGAAAACATGTTTGGCGACATACTTTCGGACCAGGCAGGCGCGATTGTCGGTTCGATTGGAATGCTGGGATCAGCCAGCATTGGCGGGCCGGTCGCGCTCTATGAACCGGTACACGGTTCTGCTCCGGACATTGCGGGAAAGGGCGTTGCCAATCCGCTGGGAGCCATTCTTTCAGTGGCGATGATGCTGCGATATTCGTTCCACCTTGAGGCTGAAGCAGAGTGTGTTGAGGCGGCGGTCGCGTCTGTGCTGGATGCGGGGCATCGGACGCGCGATCTGGCGAAGCGGGGCCAAGCTGCAATTGGGACCGTGGAAATGGGACGCCACATTGTGGGCGCCTTAAAAGAAAACTGTGCGCTCGCGCGTTAGATTTGTTAACCGAGAAACTGATGGCTGAGAAGTTCACACTTTTTGACAAAATCTGGAATGAGCACGTCGTCTGTGTTCCCGCCGGACGACTGCCGCTGCTTTACATCGATCTGCATCTGGTGCACGAGGTCACTTCGCCGCAAGCCTTCGAGGGATTGCGCGTGGCAGGCCGCAGGGTCCGGCAGCCTGAGCGCACAGTCGCCACGGTTGATCACAATATTCCTACCGAGCCGCGCGGCACTCCGATAAAGGATCCAATTGCGGCGCGCCAGATTGGGGCCTTGCAGCAGAATTGTAGAGATTTCGGCGTGCCTCTGTTCGATATGGATTCGTCCGAGCAGGGCATCGTGCACGTGATCGGCCCGGAGTTGGGATTGACGCAGCCGGGCATGACCATTGTCTGCGGGGACAGCCACACCAGCACGCACGGCGCGTTTGGGGCGTTGGCATTTGGCATTGGAACGTCAGAAGTCGAGCATGTGCTGGCGACGCAGTGCCTGCATCAACGCAAACCGAAAAGCATGCGGATCGATGTGCGCGGCAGGCTGGGCGAGGGAGTGAGCGCCAAGGATCTCGCGTTGGGAGTGATTGGACAGATCGGAATCGACGGGGCGACTGGCCATGTGATCGAGTACACCGGCGAAGCGGTGCGCGGCTTGTCCATGGAAGGCCGGATGACGTTGTGCAACATGAGCATCGAGGCGGGAGCGCGGGCGGCGATGATCGCTCCTGACGAGACTACGTTCGACTACATGAAAGGACGACGATTTGTCCCGCGTGATTGGGATGAAGCTGTCGTCCGTTGGCGTGCTCTGGCTTCTGATCCGGGGGCAGCTTATGACGCGACCGTGGAAATCGATGCTTCACTGTTGGCGCCTTTTGTTACGTGGGGGACGAATCCGGGAATGATCGCTCCGGTCGATGGACGTATTCCTGAGGTTAGTGACTTGAAGGCGGACCGTCCCGCGGTCGAGCGCATGCTCGAATATATGGGACTTGAACCGGGCACACGAATCGAAGATATTTCTGTCGATCGCGTTTTTATCGGATCTTGTACTAACTCGCGTCTGGAAGACCTGCGGGCCGCGGCTCGCGTGGCCAAGGGACATCGTGTGGCTCCCAAGGTGCGGGCCATGGTTGTGCCGGGATCGCAGGCGGTGAAGCACGCGGCTGAGCAGGAAGGCTTACACAAGATTTTTCTGGATTCCGGCTTCGAGTGGCGAGAATCCGGGTGCTCGATGTGTCTGGGAATGAATCCAGATATCCTGCAACCTGGTGAGCGTTGCGCTTCGACCAGCAACCGAAATTTCGAAGGCCGTCAGGGACGCGGCGGGCGGACGCATTTGGTGAGCCCGATGATGGCTGCGGCAGCCGCTATCGCGGGGCACTTTACGGATATTCGCAACTGGCGTTTTCGTTGAGATTTGTTGGTTGTGGGTTCTCGGCTTTGACTGGCAAGTTGATTCGCACAGCTAAAAGGGAACCGGAAACATCGAAGTCAGCGATCAGAACTTCGAAGGGCTTGCCTTCAGGCCGTGCCTGGAGTCATTTTTGAGAATTGGCGGCACGGCTGAAGCCGTGCCCTTCCACGATACCGTTAATTTGATCGGCTAAAAGAGAACCATGAAACCCATTCGCATCCACAAAGGTCGTGTTGCGCCGCTTCATCGGGCCAATGTTGATACCGATCAGATCATTCCCAAGCAGTTTCTGAAGCGGATTGAGCGCACCGGGTTCGGCGAGTTTCTGCTGTTCGATTGGCGCCGCACCAGCGATGGCAAGCACGACCCGTCGTTTGTTCTCAACCATCCGCGCTATGCGGGCGCGAGTGTTCTGGTAGCGGGAAAGAATTTCGGTTGTGGATCCTCGCGAGAACATGCCGTGTGGGCGCTCGAGGATTTCGGTTTTCGCGTCCTCATTGCGCCATCGTTCGCCGATATCTTTGCCAACAATTGTGTGAAGAATGGCGTGCTTACGGTGGTTTTGAGCGAAGACGAAGTCGGCGAGATTGCTCGCCGGGCAGCGGAAATTGACGACTATGAGATCACAGTCGATCTCGAGCAGTGCAAAGTCCACGATGACCATGGATTGACCGCTGCATTTCAGATTGACGAGTTTACCCGCCATTGCCTGCTCGAAGGGCTGGACGACATCGGACTCACTTTGCAGCACGAGGCTGAGATTGCGGCTTATGAAGCTCGGCACGCTGCGCCAATCAGTCCGATTTGAACAAAGCTACCTCACGAATGAAGCCAGAAGCTGAAAACACAAGGTCCCTCCACTTCGCTTCGCTTCGGCCGGGATGACAGAGTTACGGTCGCATCTCCATTGATCCTCTGCTCGGGTACAATACACTGTCCCATAAAAATGTAAGGCGGTGGAGGAGAATGCCGGAGGCTTGGAAACAGTGGGAAGGCCAAGTCGTCAACGAGGAATTCTCGTTGGTTCGATACTTGGGCGCATCGGAGCACAGCGCTGTATTTCTGACCAAGCGCGCCGACCGCGAGCCCCAGGAAGTGGCGATCAAACTTACTCTGGCCAATACTGAAGACCCTGAACTTCAGCTCTCCTGGTGGGAACTCGCCGCGAAACTGTCGCATCCGAATTTGCTTCGCCTCTTTCAGCGCGGTCGTTGCCAGATGGATGGCGTAGAACTGCTTTACGTGGTGACCGAGTACGCCGAAGAGAGTCTGTCGCAAATTATTCCTTATCGGCCGCTCACGCCCGCGGAGGCAGGCGACACTCTGCAGCCGCTTCTGGATGCGCTGGCTTACATTCACGGAAAAGGTTTCGTACACGGCCACATCAAACCTGCGAACATTTTAGCGGTTGGCGATCAGATAAAAGTTTCGAGTGACGGACTCTGTGGAACGGGTGAGTCGAGCCGAGTTCTGGGCAAGCCCAGCATCTATACGGCGCCAGAACTCGCGGAAGGCGGAGGCGTGTTGCCGGCTTCGGATGTCTGGTCGCTGGGCATTACGCTGGTCGAGGCTGTGACTCAGAGTCCGCCGGTCTGGAATGCAGCCGAACAAGCGGAACCGGTTTTGCCCGAGACCTTGCCGCAGCCGTTTTTTGATATCGCCAGTCACTGCCTGCGGCGAAATCCCCAACAGCGATGGACGGTGGCTGAGATCTCGGCACGGTTGCAGCAACCTTCCTCTGTGCCCCCGCCCCGCGAGATTGTTGAGCCCAAGAGCACGTTTACAAGATGGGGTTATCTGGTTCCAGGAATGGCCATAGGACTATTGCTGCTGGCGCTTCTCGGCCCAAAGCTGCTTCATCGCTATCCGGGAACTGAGGCGGGACCTTCCGGCCCGATCGAATCCTCGCAGGCACAACCGGAACCAAAGCCGAGTGCTGCTTCCACTGCACCGGCTACGTCGAATGCGCCGACGGCCGCAGCCAAGACCAGGGCAGCCAAGAATGGCGCAAACAAGAATGCTGTAGCCGGCGATTCCACCGGTGCCGGGGTTCATGGCGCGGTGGCCCAACAAGTCCTGCCGGACGTCTCCAAAAATGCGTTGCGAACGATTCATGGGAAGTTGAAGGTTCGGGTCAAGGTCTCGGTAGATTCGTCCGGCAATGTGTTAGTGGCGAAATTCGATTCGCGAGGGCCGAGCAGGTATTTCGCGGACCGAACATTACCCGCCGCACGACGTTGGACGTTTAAGCCGCCGCAAGTCGGTGGACAGGGTGTTCCCAGCGAATGGATTCTGACCTTCGAGTTTGAGAGAAGCGGAATCAATGTTCATCCGGCGCAAACGTTTCCATAGTGCATTGTGGCAAGAACGTGCACGGTTCCGTTCGACTCCGCTCAGATCGCCGACAGACCCATCGTTTGTCATTTGTCATTCCCGCAGTGAACGCGACGGGGCGCCAGCCGCCAACACAGGTCTCCACACCGCGGAGAAGTTCCACGCAAGACCGGCGAATGTGGTCTCAGGTCTTCGCTTCCTTAAGATTCCAGAGACAAAACAGATTCTAGAACCAGAATCACCCGGGTCAACTGAAACAGACGCAAAGTTTGCTTGACACTGGCTGGCATATGGTGGTAGAGCTGTCAGACCACTATTTTTGCGCCCAGGTAAGTAATCGGTCTTGGCACTTTGCGAACGTTTCGTTGCCGTACAAACTAGCGATTATCGTAGATGCTCACTTCAACGGAGGCCCCATGCGTTCCCTAACCACTCGGGTGACGGTTGTAAGTATTGGCGTGCTGCTGGCGTGTCTACCCCTTCTCGCGCAGACCTATACCGGCCGCATCCTGGGGGTGGTTGCCGACCAGACCGGAGCCGCCTTGGCGGGCGCTCAAGTGGTGGTCACGGATATGCAAAGAGGGGTTTCGCGTACTTTGACCACGGACCAAGCCGGTGAATACGTGGCTCCCGACCTGTCTCCCGGTAAGTACAAGGTTCATGCTGAAGCCACGGGATTCAAGGCCGTGGAGCAGGTGAACATCCCAGTGGAAGTGGCCAAGGATGTCAGGATCGACCTTACGCTTCAGCCCGGCCAGGTAAATGAAACCGTGGTGGTGACCGGAGAAGTTCCGCTGCTGGATACGACCTCATCCACTCTGGGTGGAACTCTGAGCAACGAGGCCATCAACGACTTGCCGTTGAACGGCCGCAATTATGAGAACCTGCTGCAGTTGCGTCCCGGCGTAATTCGCTACCCTGGTGGCGGCTTTTCCACGACCAGCACTAACGGGCTTCGCGCCGAGGACAACGCTTATGTCATCGACGGCCTCCTCAACAGCGAGCCGTTTTCCGGGCAAGGCATCATCAATGGGGCTGGCATTGCAGGCGACTCGGCGACCATCCTGCCGATAGACGCGATCCAGGAATTTAACATCCAGGAGAATCCTCCAGCGGAATTTGGCTGGAAGCCCGGAGCCGTCGTTAATGTGGGACTGAAGTCAGGCACAAACTCGCTTCACGGCACGGCGTTCGCCTTCGGTCGAGACGGCAACGTGTTCGATGCCCGCAACTATTTCAACTGCGCCAGCAATCCTTGCGCCTTCAGCCAATCGCCCAGCCCCAAGAACCAACGCACGCTGGAACAGTTTGGCGGGTCATTCGGCGGACCGATTATCAAAGACAAAGCCTTTTTCTTTGGCGCGTATGAGGGACAACGCTATGACGTGGGCAATCAGTACGGAGGTGTAACCAGTCCGTCGATGGTACCGATGACGCTGGCCCCGGGGACGGCGCAGAACTGTACCGCTCCTGGGCTCGCTACCGCTGATTGTGCCGACAGCATTCCGACTGCGATTGCTGATCTTGTGGCCAATGGTGTCCCCATCAGCGCGGCCAGCCAGAAAATCTCAGGCTGCACAGTCTCGGCCAGCGGCGCGGTCACCTGCAACGGCACGGGATTTCCCACTAACAACAATCCGACCATCAACATCGTGAACGGATTTCCCAATGCGGTTTCGGTCGATAATGTTGTCGCTAAAGTGGATTACAACTTTAACGAGCGCCAACGGCTAAGCGGCATGTACTTTTTTGGCAACAACACCGGAACCGTCGAGGATTTTCCGGAGTTGCAAACCAAATGGCTGTCCGATATTCACACGCGTGCCCAGGTGGTCGGCGGAAGCTGGGTTTACACGCCCACAGCGCGCTGGGTCAATGAAGTCAGGGTGGGATACAACCGGCTTTACCAACCCACGTTGCCAGGCGATCTCAATACACCAGCATCGGATTACGGTCTCAACACTGGAGTGAGCGGTCCCTTCACTGGAGGTTTGCCTCGCATCGGTTTTGGCGGATACTTCACCGGGCTGGGCGGGTTCAAATGGCCGAAGTTTCAAGGGCCCGACGATATCATCCAGGTTGTTGACCATATTTCCTACACTGCCGGAAAACATGCTCTGAAGTTCGGCGGCGAGGTGCATCGGAACTACGTGAGTGGGGGTGCGTTTGGCAACGCTCGGGGCAGCGTCACTTTCCTGGGCGGCGTTGCACTGGCTCCCACGGCGGCGAATCCCAACGGATCCACGGCGCTGGAGGATTTCTTGGCTGGCGATCCTTTCAAGGCTTCCGTGCTCACGGGTAATCCAACTCGCCATTTGCACAACTGGAACTATGCCGGGTTCTTTCAGGATGACTGGCGAGTAAGCCGGACCTTCACTTTAAATTTGGGGTTGCGCTACGAGTTTGCCTCCGTGGTGTCGGATTCCAACAATCTGCTGGGCAACTTTGATCCCAACCTCGGGATCGTGCAGGTGATCGGAAAGGCGTATAACAACGATCCCACGAATTTCGCTCCACGCGCTGGTTTTGCGTGGGACATTGATGGTAAGGGGAAAACGGTGCTCCGTGGTGGCGGCGGCGTGACATTCGAAGCCGTAAACTGGGAAACGTTCTTGGCCTTCAACAATAGTTTCGGCTTGCCCAGCGTTCCCACGGGTGCGGTCATAGCTGGAACCGGCACAGCCAATCCCGTCACCGCGGGAGGCACGATCACAACGGGTAATTTGACGATTCCACCATTTCCCGCGCAATGGGACAGCGCTACGCCTCTCTATGGCAATCTCAGCAGCACGACTATCAATTGCGATCCTAACGGGTCGGGTCCGTGTGCCATCATGGGGGTCGATCGCAACATCACAACTCCTTACGTGGCGACCTGGACTTTGAATGTTCAGCACGCCTTCGCACCCAACTTGAATCTGGAAGTCGGATACGTGGGCAACCACGGGTCGAATCTGGTCGGAATCCGGGACATCAACCAGGAGGAGCCGGGCACCGACTCCCAGGCTACTCGGCCTTTCAACACGAAGTTTCCTTACCTGAGCAATATTTTTCAGCTGGGGAACTCCTACCGATCGAACTATTCCGGTTTGCAGGCGACGCTAACTGCGCGGAACTATCATGGGCTGAGCTTGGTGGCCGGTTACACATACTCCCACGCGCTGGATGATGTGTCGGCAAACTGGGACTTCGGGGCCGGATACGGCCTTCCCCAGAATTCCAACAATCTGGCTGCGGAATATGGCAACAGCGATTTCGACGTACGCCACCGGTTCACGCTTTCTCTGACCTACGCCATCCCCGGCAAACAAGGCTACGGCCAGATGTTGGAAGGCTGGGAGATCAATTCGATTGCAACGATTGAGAGCCCGCAATATTGGGGACCGATTGATTTGACCACCGATATCTCCGGCCTTGGCGGCTTGCCTGTCAGCCCGCCGCAAGCTACTCCGCAACGTTGGGAC
>JABDBE010000073.1 GCA_013288805.1 Acidobacteriota bacterium | reverse complement strand
CCCTCGCCATACCCTGAAATCGATTGAGTCTTGACATTTCCTTGGGCCGAAACGCGGTCGCCGGGCGGCGGCCCCTCAAAAGCAGCTCCAGTCAGATTGTCAAAAATAGTATCGCGAGAATACTGAAGATCGAGTCCCGCGAGGAAATTAAGAGGCCCGGAGTACTTCGAAGAAACTTGGAATTGCTGCATGAAATCCATACCCGAGGTCGCAATAAAGAAATTGAGGAACGGCAGAACCGAACCCATGGCACCCTCGTCCGTCCCATTCTCGAAGTGATGCCGCTGATACGCGGTGACGCTTTTGATGTCGTAATCGTCCAGCGTGATCTTGGTAATGAGACTCTCGCTCAGACTTCTGGTCTCCGCATCGGAGACGAACCCCTGCTTTGAGTCATAGAACCCACTCGGCGGTTTCGCCCCGGTGAGTGCGCAGACCAAGCAACCAGGCGCGTCCGTGATCTCCTGACGAGTGCCTGCACTGTCATCCGCGTATTTGTAGTCAGATGTGAAGAGGAAACTCAGAATATCGCTTGGGGTCCAGTCAATTTTCCCGCGAAGTTCATAGTGCTCTAGTCCACCATAAGTTCGGTGGATGGACGGATCGTTTACGAAACCATCCTGGTTCGTCGCCTGACCCGCAATACGAACACGAAGATCATCGGTTATTGGTTCATTTACGAAAAACTTACCCTGCGCGTGGTCATAATTGCCATACTCAAAAGTGGCAGCGGCTTCTTCGGCGGCGGTCGGATTCTTCGTTTTCAGCAGAATGGCGCCGCCCGTCGCATCCCGGCCATAAAGCGTACCTTGAGGACCCTTGAGGACTTCGACCTGCTCCAAATCAACAAGATCAAAGGTATTTCCAAACGCGCGCTGCCAGTAGACGTCGTCGACATAGACGGCAATAGGAGGCTCGAGACCCGGGGCGGCCAAGTCGACGCCAATGCCACGGATATATGGCTGCGCGGAACCAGACGCTTCCGTGTAGACTAGGCCCGTCGTTCTGATCTGGAGGTCTTCCAGATTGCGTGTATCATACGCCGCGAGTTCGGCAGGAGAAAACGCCGAGATCGCGATCGGCACGGTCTGGAGCTTTTCCGACTTCTTCTGGGCCGTGACGACGATTTCCTCGAGTCCCGGGCTGCCTGCGTTCGGAGCCGCAGCCGAGCCCGATTGCGCGATCGCCGAAGGAGCAGTAAGCCCAGCCCCCAACAGGATCGTTGCTGCCACAATGCTGAGATAGGCCCTGCTAGTTCCGGTCATCTTATTTCCCCTGTAAAGTCATTGTCTTTGACAAGGCAAGCGCTCCAGCTTGCGTATGCGCGCTTCCTTCGGAGCGCCTCCCGCGAGCCCGAACCTCGCCCGTGGAAGACATCGTCACCGCCCCTTCTGTGGGACGACGCTCTTGCGTTTCGAAAGCCGCAACGCTCGGAACCTTTTTTGGCGGGAATCGCCGAGAAGAACGAAATTCTGCTGCTGTACCCGGGAACAAACGGGCCCTTATCGGTGGCTCCCAAGCCGTACAGGCCCATCGGGCCATATCGCAGAGCCCGTTCCACCAAGGCAGGATGAAATCATGGTTTGAATGACGGCATCGATAGGCACTCGGGACAAGATCACACGAACGTCCGCACCGCGTACCTTGAATCGGCCGCAAAGCAGGACCTCGTTGCTCATCCAAAGGCAGATGTACCGGCCTCTGGCCTTTTGCTATTTCCTTGAAATAAGAGCAATCCATCGTCGCACGGAGCGTTTCGCCCCGAGATGTATGACGATTGCGGAGCCGCCTTCCGCAGCGCGACGACACGGTGGGCCGGGGGCACTCCCCGCCTGCCAGGAGATTGACCCGCCATTCGAGGGGCCCAAAGTGCGGAAATTCGCCCGGACAGACGTCTATGACGGTATACGAGGCTAAAACGAATTCGGGAGTCTACGATGGCAAAGCAGGAAGCGCTGCGGACCGAGCAAATGGACGCACCGCAAGGTTTCAGAACCCGACCGCTATCCCCCTATGTCGGCCTCGAGATTCTCGGCGTGGATCTCGATCGGGACCTGGATCCGGAAACGATCGAGAATATCCGGGCTGCCTGGATCGATGCGGGGGTGCTGTTGTTCCGCGGGTGCGGACATTCCACCGAGGCCCAGATGCGCCTGAGCCGCTGTTTCGGCGAGTTGCAGCCCTCGGCCAACAAGGAGCTGAATCTCGACAGCAATCCCTATCTGCTCAATCTCGCCTACGATCCGAACAGCGAGCGCGCCTGGACGGCAACCTTATACGAGGTCGGCGGGCAGGTTCGCGCCGGCTGGCTCGGTTGGCACTGGGATCAGTCCTTCGTCCCGCGGATCGTTCGCGGGGCGGTCCTGCGCATGATCCAGGTGCCTGCCGCTGGCGGCGAAACCGGTTTCATGGATGCGATCGGCGCTTATGATCGCCTGCCCGAAAGCCTCAAGAAGCGGATCGAGGACCTTGAGATCGTCTACGAATTCGTGCGGATCGACGAAACCGAGCGCAATCGCTTCGGCTTTCCGAAGGATCTGCGCGCGATCCGCAAGGCCGATGTGAGCGCGCTCAAAAGCAAGGAAGGCATTACCGGCAACGAATTCCCTCCGGTCGTCCACCCTCTCGTCATTACGCAGCGCGAAACCGGGAGGAAGGTGCTCAAGCTCTCGCCGATGCATTCCCAATACATATTGGGGATGGAACCGGCCGAGAGCGACGCACTGCTCCATGAGCTGGCGGATCACCTGGTTGATCCCCGTTACGCCTATTTTCATACGTGGCAAAAGGACGACATGATCGTCTGGGACAATTGGCGCGGCATCCATTGCGCCAATGGCGTCCCGCCTGAATGCGCACGCCATGTCCAGCGCACCACGATCATCGGCGACTATGAATTCGGCCGATATCTCGATCCGGCTCACGAAAAGGACGCTCCGACCAACTTCGTCTACGATTGACGCGCCGGCCCACGAAACAGACAAAAGCGGTCCTGGCAGGTGAAACCGCGCGCGACATCAACCGCGATCCGATCCTCCTGCACGATCCCGCCATACCTTGGGGTGACGAAACCGCTGTCGTCGTCGGCTTCGGCATGGCAGACGCCTGTGCCGCGCTGGAGGCGAGAGCACGTGCGCTCAAGTTCTGATCCCCGACCGATTCGGCGGCGGCGCGACGGCGATGAAGGACAGCGTCTGTTCTGGCGGCGGGACCGGGTTCTCGCGTGCTTCGCTCGACGGCTCCTGGCGGCAGATCAATGCTGTTTGACGTGCGGAATACCGGAACCACAATCGTGTATCTGATAGTGCGGAATAGCAGAACCGCAATCGTCTCTTTGATGGTGCGGAATATCAGGATCGCAATCCTCTAAAAGCGGTCCGACCGAATGGAGCGGAATATGGACAGCATTGCCGACAAGCTCGCCATACAAGATCTGAATAATCTCTACGCCTATTACATCGACATGTTCGAAGTCGACAAATGGGTCGACTGTTTCACGAAGGATGCTGTCTTCGATGAAACCGGTGTCGGCAACGATGTCAGAACAGGTCATGATCCGCTGAGAGCCTTTGCCCTGAGGCTGACGGAACGCGTGCATCGCGTCGTTCATCTCATGTCCAATCACATCATCATGGACCAGACCAAGGACACCGCCCGCGGAGAGTGTTTCGCGGTGGTCGAGGTTGCCTATGCGGACGGCCAGCGCTTTCGAAATCATGTGCGCTATGTCGATCGCTACAAGAAGGTCGATGGCGCCTGGAAGATCGAAAATCGCAAGGCTTACACAACGTTCCCTCGCGAGATGCTGGAACCGATGACACTACAGAAAGAGTCAATTTAAGGAGGATATTTCCCATGGACGATCTCAGGGAAAAGATAAACGAACTTCTCTTCAACTACATTGATGCCTTGAACACCCTCGATGCCGACAGATTCGCCAATAACTTCTGCGAGGACGGCGTTTGGGAGGTAAGCGGCCTCTTTACCAAGGTCGGCCGGGATCAAATCCGGGAAACGATGGGGCCCGCCGCACGCACCTACAAATGGATTTTCCAACTCGTCCATCAATTTCATATTCTGGAAAGAACCGAGACTACCGCCAAGGTTCGCGCCTACGTCACCGAAGTCGGCAATAAGGCCGGATCCGGCCACTTCTTCCTGGCAGCCTATAGTGATCGCTGCAGGCTGGAAAACGGCGTTTGGCGATTTGAACATCGGCTTTGCGATATTCTGTATCGCGGCCCATCCGACCTGACGGCGGCACCCTGGGCCTATCCTGCCCCCAAACGATGACGGCGATTCCGGGCTTCGGAAACGGCATGACGATCTAGTCGATCCAACCGCTGCCACGGCGTTCCGGCTTCACATGGCGGCCGCGAGAGCAGGCGAAATGGCGAGATCATTGGACATCGTCGAGAGACTACCGAAAAGCGTCGAACTCTTCGACCGGCCGCAATTTCGTCCGCTCGTGGCGTGGTGGACGGTGTTCGTGCTCATGACACTGAACGCCTGTTCGCTCATCGACCGACAGATCATGTCGATGATCGTGGTCGACATGAAAGCCGACATGGGACTGACGGATTTCCAGATCAGCCTGCTGCAAGGTCTGGCCTTTGCGCTTTTCTACGGCATTTTCGGACTGGCGCTGGGCTCCATCATCGATCGCTATCCCAAGCGTGTCGTCGTCTATATCTGCATCACCTTCTGGTCGCTCTCGGCTTCGATAACGGGCTTGGCCCGCAGCTATGGCACGATGGTCTTCGCGCGCATGGGGGTGGGAGCAGGCGAAGGCGGCGTGAATCCCGCTTCCCAGTCACTGATCGCATCGCTCTTCCCCAGCGGAAAAATCTCCCTGCCGATGTCGATATTTGCGGGATCCGGCTCAATCGGCATGGCGCTTTCCTATCTGATTGGCGGGGCGTTGCTGGATGCGGTCAGCAAGCACTCCTTCCCGGGCCTCGAGGGGTTGGCGCCCTGGCGACAGGTGCTCGTCATCACCAGCGTGCCGGGCGTCGCCATCGCCTTTCTGGCCTTCACCTTGACCGAGCCAAGCGCAGCGAAAGCAAAGCAGCGGGACAACCGCACCAGCTGGGCCGATTTTGGCCGGTTTCTGATGAAGGAACGCGATCTATATGGCCGCTTGCTCGTCGGTTATGGCCTGACCGCCCTCATGACATATTCGGTGATCAGTTGGGCGCCGACCTATGCCCGGCGTGTGCTGGACATGACTCCGACGACGGTCGGCGCCTTTCTGGGCGCGATCGATCTCGTTGGAGGCATTGTCGGAATGGCGGCGCTGGGCTGGATCGTCGATCGACAATTTTCGCGGGGTCATCATGATTTCGTCGTCCGCACCTATCTCGTCAGCGTGGCGCTTACCCTCCCGCTCACCATCCTCGGCTTTCTCGCGGACAGGGCCGATCTCTACATAGTGGCCATGATCGCCACAAAGTGCGTGTTGTGCACATGCTACGGGCCGGGGATGGCGATCCTGCAGATCGTCACGCCGCCGGCCTTCCGCGGGCGCACGGCGGCGCTCATGCTGTTGACGATCGCCATGTTCGGCTATGCCGCCGGCCCCGTCTCAGCAGGCGCCGTCACCGATTTCGTGTTCCACGACGCTGCCCATGTCGGCGCGTCCCTGGCCGTCGTGCTGGCAGTGACCGGCCCAATCGCGACCTGGTGCATCTGGTCTTCCGGTCCCCTGCTCCGGCAGCGGATCCCGGCGCGGCAACTTGAGACGCACTGACCCGGCAATATTCGCCTGTGACGGTTCCACGAAGGGAAATGTTCATGAGCAACCTAACCGACGGAATAAGCGCGCTGCTTTTCCAATATACCGACGCCCTCAACTGTCGCGACGAGGATCGCTTCGCGGACAGCTTCTGCGAGGACGGCATTTGGGAAGTGCCCGGGCTTTTCACGCGGAAGGGACGCGCTGAGATCCGCGCCTCCCGCGACCTACCTCGTCACAACAAATGGATATTCCAGCTCGTCCATCACTTTCAGGTGGTGCGCTCCACGCCCGGCGAGGCCTGGGTAAGGACCTATGTGACCGAGGTCGGCCATCGCGACGGTACGGGCGTGTTCTTTCTCGCGACCTACAATGATCATTGCGCCGAGGAAGACGGCCGATGGCGTTTCAAGCGCCGCTTCTGCGACATTCTGTATCGCGGAAAATCGGACCTGGCGGACGAAGTGCTCCGTTATCCGGCGCCTGAGCGCCTCACCAGTTAGAAACACGAGAGGAGAAGTCGTATGGACGTTACGGCCGAAAAGTTCGCCATCCAGGAGCTCGCATATCTATATGCCTATTATTGCGACCGCTTCGACGCCGACAATTGGGTGGACTGCTTCACGGAGGATGCCGTCTTCGATGAAAGCGAAAAGGGGCTTGGGCGTCACGTCGGGCATGATGCCATCCGCAAGACGGCCGACAGCCGGGTCGAACGCGTGGAGCAGATGATCCACATGGTGACCAATCACCTGATATTCGATCTCACGCCGACCAACGCGCGCGGGCACATCTTCGCCATCAACGAAGTCATATACAAGACCGGCGAACGCTTCCGTATCAATACGATCTACGAAGACGAATATCGCAAGATCGACGGCCGGTGGAAGTTCAGCTCACGGACCGCGCGGAACTCGCTGCCGAAGATCAGGGTCATGCCGGATTGAACCGCATAGGGCGACGCCGATTGACAGAAAATGGCCGCTTATGCTCGGACCGCCGGCACGGCCTGTCCGCATACGCTGAAACCAAGAGCATTTCCTGCTGGCAGTTTACAACGACCTTTGCGTTATTGAAGATGGAGCATGACGCTTTGCCCTAAGCGGCATCGCTGTTTGCGATGCGTGATGCAGAATCAGTGGCGACAGCAACTGTAAACGACACGCCCTCGTTTCTCGACAGATCTCGGAGCAACTCATTTCAACACCTGAGTTCGGTGCTTCGAGAATGAGGATCGAAGCCGCGCCAGACGTCGATATCATGCCGGGCATCTTGATTTCCCTGAGGTGCAGACACTTTTGACGACGAGTGGTAACCCTCCATGGAAAATCAAAATATCGCATCCGCTGATTGGCTCACCTGGGATGAGGAGGTCGATGTCGTGATCATCGGCTTTGGAGGTGCTGGAGTCTGCGCGGCGATCGAAGCAACAGAGTGCGGTGCGAGCGTTCTTGCCGTTGACCGCTTCGAAGGGGGTGGAGCAACTGAAGCAAGCGGCGGCGTGTGCTATGCGGCCGGATCTCGGTACCAGCGGGAGGCCGGCTTCGATGATACGCCGGACGAGATGTTCAAATATCTTCGAATGGAAATTGGAGACGTCGTATCTCCCTTTACATTAAAACGCTTTTGCAACGAAAGTAACGCCAACCTGGAGTGGCTTGCCGATAAGGGAGTAAATTTCGGGTCTCATTTCAATGGCGCAAAAACCAGCTATCCGGGTAAAGGCGTATTCCTTTATTATTCGGGCAACGAACTTAACCCCCGATACGCTGCGGTGGCTCGTCCCGCACCGCGCGGCCACCGCGTGGTCGGCGAAGGCCCGACAGGCAAGACATTTTTCGCCCGACTTAAACAGGCCGCACTGGACCGAGGAGTCCGGCTTTGGACGCACAGCCCGGCGACACGCCTGATTACCGATCAAAACGGTGCGGTCATAGGAGTCGAAGTCAACAGGCTGAAGGAGGGAAGTCGTGCGTGGCGACGTCATCGGCGCACCTACCGTTGGGCCAGGATGATGGTTGGCGCGGTCAGTGCGCAGGCTGCTGAACGCTTCTCACGCACACTCGCCGCCATCGAGGCCGAAAACGTCTCCCGCCTCCGAATTCGGGCCCGCCGGGGCGTCATCCTGGCGTCCGGTGGCTATATCTTCAATCGCGCAATGATCGCAAAGGAGGCGCCGCTCTATCAGCATGCGGCACCGCTGGGCACACCTGGGTGCGACGGCAGCGGGATCGTGCTCGGACGCAGCGTCGGCGGAACGACCGCCAGCATGGGCAGCGTCTGCGCCTCCCGATCGATCGCACCTCCCATTGCATTCGTCGAGGGCATCCTGGTCAACGGCGAGGGCAATCGAATCGCGGCTGAAGACGCGTACACGGCCACGCTCGGCAGGCTGATAGCGGAGAGCCCCGGCGGTATTGCGTGGCTCATTGTCGACAAGGCGATCCTGCGCCGAGCGATGCGGCAAAGCCTCCCGGGCCAGGGCCGCCTGTTACTGATCCATTGCCTGCCGTCATTGATGTTGATCTTCTTCGGCTCGCGCAAAGGTGCAACGATTGAGGTACTAGCGCAGAAATGCAACCTCCCGGCAGACGCGCTGAGCCAAACGGTTCAGAAATATCATGCGATTCTGGATATCGGCGCCCAAGACCCGATGGGGAAAAAGCAGGAGTATTATAGACAACTTACCGGCCCCTTCTATGCTCTTGATGTCTCGCTGCGCAGCAAGACCGCACCAATACCTACCTTCTCCTTGGGCGGACTGGTCGTCGATGAGAACAGCGGAGCCGTGCGCAGGGACGATGCGTCGACAATTCCCGGCCTTTACGCTGCCGGACGCACTGCCCTCGGTCTCCCATCAAACTACTATGTCAGTGGATTATCGCTGTCTGATTGTGTGTTTTCGGGTAGGCGCGCGGGCCGACATGCGGCGTCTGCCAATCAAGCAATCGCGATGCCGGAAATGGCCGAATAAACACTCATTCCAAGATTAACGATAGACCGGGTCAATAATTAAATTCTGTTTATTGGAATCGGCGTGGTGCTCACCGCACCTGGAAACAGAATGGAGCAATAGACCGAAGAGGGTTCCATTATGAGATCGAAGCGGATTGGGTCATTTCTAATCCACCGCATAGTTGAGATCGACCGTTTCACAGCACCGGCAAACAGCTTCTTTGCATCGGTCACGCCCGAAATGCTGGCGAAAGCGCGAGAATGGCTTGATCGGAGATTCATCGATCCAGTCACCGACACGATGACGATCTCATTTCATAGTTTCGTAGTGCAAGCGAACGGCCTCAACGTTCTGGTCGATTGCTGCAATGGGAACGATAAAACCCGGCCCGGACAGCCTTTCGCAAACAAGCTATCCACAAGCTATCTGGAAGGACTTGCCCGCGTCGGCCTCATTCCGGCGGATATCGACATTGTTCTGTGCACACAACTGCATTTCGACCATGTCGGCTGGAATACCAGACTGGATAACGATCGCTGGGTGCCGACTTTCCCCAACGCCCGCTACCTGATGGGGAAAGCGGACTTCGATCACCTGGCGGCCGGATCGCCGCTGCTCGATCCGACGCATATCGAGTCCTTCAAGGATAGCGTCCTGCCCGTTGTGGAAGCTGGGCAGGCAGAATTCCTAGAGTTCACGGCCGATCGCGTTATAGGCCTATGCCTGGGTGACGGGCTTGTGCTCGAAGGCGCACCTGGTCATACGCCCGGTTCGGTTCTCCTTCACGCCCGGTCTGGCGGTGGCGCAGCCATATTCTGCGGAGACGTCATCCATCATCCGATCCAGATCGCCGAGCCGGCATTGGCTATCAGCGTTGATTGGGACGTCGAAACGGCGGCGCAAACCCGACTACGCCTGATCGAAGCTTGCGCGGATAACGGTGCTTTCCTGATGCCGACGCATTTCCCCGCGCCGACGGCGGGACGGGTCATAAGAACGGATGACGGCTTTCGGTTTGTCTTCGAATCAGGCTGACAAGGCGGATGTCGCCGGCCCGCCCAGAGCCGGACGTCCGCCCATCGGCGCCGCTCAGCGACCAATCAGATGTGTAAACCGGCGATACGAATTTGTACGAAAATTGAGGGAGGGTGGCAGGTCAGGCGTCTCTATCAATAAGGTGCTACCGCCTGGATCTGGAGCACAGATCAATGCGCCCCGATAAAGGTTCAGCCAGGAGAACAATTTGTCACAAATCTGGCTTCGGTGCGATCTGAGAAGCCCCCATTTTGGCACGCCCACACCGGATCTGTGCCGGATCGCGATCGAGCAAGCCGTTTGGGCCGATAAGAATGGCTTCGATGCGGTTCAGCTCCCCGAGCATCATGGCAGTCCTGACGGCTATAATCCCTCCCCGTTTCTGCTGGCAGCGGCGATAGCCGCCCGAACCTCCAGGATCAGATTGCACCCGTCCGCGGTGCTCTTGCCGTTACACGATCCGATCCGCGTGGCGGAGGATACCTGCGTCCTCGACAATATCAGCGGCGGGCGCGTCGATCTCACGATCGGACTTGGTTATGTCCCATCCGAATTTGCGATGTTCGGCGTTTCATTGCGCGACCGGGCGACGCTCGCAGAGGCGAAATTAGTCGCATTGCGAAAGGCACTCGCCGGCGACAGGTTCGAGTTCGAAGGGCGGAAGGTGTATGTTAGCCCCCGTCCACTACAGCAACCATCGCCACCGATTTATATCGGCGGGGGCGTTGTGGCAGCGGCGCGCCGCGCAGCAATCTATGGCGATGGTTTCCTTCCCTCCATGATCGATGACACGATGCGCGACGCCTACGTCAGCGCTTGTCACGCGTTAGGGAAGAACCCTGGGCCGATCATCGACGTCGTAACCGGGCCTCAATTCATTTTTGTCACCGAGGATCCCGATGAGGCCTGGGAACGGATCGCACCTCACGCCCTGTACGAGACCAATGCCTACGGAAAATGGGCGATCGAGACGGGCACGACGATGCCATTCGCAAAGGCCGTCGATCTGGACGCCTTGAAAGCGCTTGGAATCTATCGGGTTGTTACCCCAGAAGAATGCGTCAGGCTCGGTCAGTCGCTGCAGGCAAGCAACAGCGTGATGATCTTCAACCCGATGATTGCCGGACTGCCTGAGACGATGTCTTGGTCCAGCCTTGAACTCTTTGCCTCTAAGGTTTTGCCGAAACTTCGCAACGAAAACACGCAATTAAACTGTGACTGACCCTGAGGAATTTTCCATGAAGCAGAACAGACGTTTTGACGGGAAAACCGCATTTGTCACCGGCGCCGGCGGCGGTATCGGCCGCGAGACTGCGCTGGCATTCGCGCGCGAGGGAGCTTCGGTCGCATTGGTGGATCTACTCGAAGATGGGACGGCCGAAACCCTGCGCCTGATCGAGAAGGATGGCGGCAGGGGTCTGGCCATCCCAGCAGATATATCTGACGCTGAAGCGGTCGCCCGATCCTTCGCCCGTGCCATACTTGCCTTCGGCAAAATCGATCACGCAGTGAACAATGCCGGAATCAGCCAGCCGCAAGCGGCCACTGCCGACATTCCCCTGGATGTGTGGGCCCGTGTGATGCGCGTTAACGTAACCGGGCTCTGGCTGTGCATGCGAGAAGAGCTTCGCCATATGGCCGATCGCGGATCGGGGTCGATCGTAAACCTTGCCTCTCTGGCCGGGTTACGCACCCTGCCAATGTCTACCGCATATGTTGCGAGCAAGCATGCGGTCGTCGGCGTTACCAAAAATGCCGCGGTGGAATATGCAGAACGGGGAATACGGATAAACGCAGTCGCCCCGGGAGGCGTCATGACACCAATGATGGACCGCGAGTTCATCGGAATGGATGATGCGCAACGCGCTGCTGCGGTGGCCCAGATCTCGGCATTGCACCCGATGAAGCGGCGCGGCGCGGCGACCGAAATCGCCGACGCGATTCTGTTTCTCTCTTCCGATCAAGCATCCTTCATTACCGGCGCCTGCCTCAGCGTCGACGGCGGCTGGGCCGCCAATTAGGCGGCTATCGCCCAGACGCTATGGCGAGGTCAACGGCAGGCTCCATTTTTGCCAACGCGAGATGAAACGCGGAGCCGCGGTCGAGCCTATCGTCAGCCATCTCAAGGCCGAGCAGGGGAAGGACCGAAACCATCTAAAGGAGGCGACAGCGGCCATATCAACGCCGTCATGGCGGCGTCGGATTCAATTTCCACCAACTTCTCAGGTGGCTCAAAGCCTTTTTGCTTGCTTGGCTCCAGCTGATCCCGGGCCAACCACAATGCTTTCAATCCGTCGCCAACTGATTTGCCAGAGAACTCTTCGCGTTCGACTGTTCGGCCATTTTAGGCAATCGCATCGCTTGGTTCTGCGTCTAGTATAACCGTCTTGGTCTCCAAATAGGGAAGTAGGCCTTCCACCCCACCCTCACGGCCGACACCCGACTGCTTGAATCCGCCGAAGGCAATACCGAAGTCAGCACGGAAGCCGTTATGGCCGACCGTTCCCGCCCGCAGTCGGCGAGCCACCTCGAATGCACGGTCGGGGTTGTTGGTAAAGACGGCACTGTTCAGCCCAAATATACTGTCATTGGCGAGTTCGATCGCGTGGGCCTCATTGTCGGCGGCGATCACGCTTACCACCGGTCCGAATATTTCCTCACGCGCTATGCTCGACTGGTTGTCGACATTTGCGAAAACGGTCGGCTCGATGTAGTAGCCGCGATTGAGGCCGCTGGGCCGACCGCCGCCTGTCACAAGTTTGGCGCCTTCTGCCTTTCCTTTTGCTATATAGTCTTGCACTCGATCGAGTTGCCGGCGCATCGCGAGCGGTCCCATCTGGGTCGCCTGGTCGAAGGGATCGCCCACCCGAATCGCGCCCATCGCGGCTCCCAGTGCATCGACGAGTTCATCGTGCCGGTCGCGCGATACGATAACGCGGCTTAACGCGGCGCAGACCTGGCCTGTCATCACAGCGACCGAAGCCGAAATCGACTCTGCAACTTTGCCGACATCATAATCATCGAGTACGACCGCCGCCGACTTACCGCCGAGTTCCAAGGTATAGCGTGCGATCCTCTCGCCACAGATCGCTGCAATACGGCGGCCGGCGGCTGTCGATCCCGTAAAGCTCACTTTGTCAACGTCCGGGTGGCGCACGAGCAATTCAGACACTTCGCGATCAGCCATTATCACGTTGACGACGCCTGGCGGCAGGCCAGTTGATTCAATGATCTCAGCGAGCACATAGGCTTCCACCGGTGCTTCGGGCGACATCTTGAGGACGACCGTACAGCCAGCGAGCAAAGCAGGCGCGAGCTTTATCGCCGCAAGTGCGATCGGCCCATTCCATGGAATAATCGCCGCAACAACGCCCACAGGTTCGCGGACGAGCAAGCCCACCGTTCCGCCCGCAGCAGGCGTATGGCGCTCGACGAAAGGAAAACTGTCCGCGAGTTTGGCGTAATAGCGGAAGGTAGCGCTCGCCCCCATGACGAGCGGCTCCGCGAAAGCCGGAATCACACCCATTTCGTTGGTCCAGATGCGCCCGATCGTCCCGGCGCGTTCCGCGATGCCATCCGCGATCGCGTTGAGATAATGCGCCCTCTCGGCATGGCTTATACGTGGCCAGGGACCGTTGTCGAAGGCCTGCCGCGCGGCTGCGACAGCTTGGTTGACGTCCGCTTCCCGCGCTTCCGCCACGCTGAAGAAAAGCTCTTCGGTGGCGGGCGTTGTGACGTCGATCCGCGCGTCGCTCGAAGGAACGGTCCAAGCCCCGCCGATGAAGAATCGATCAAGATGCTTAACGTCGAATCCCGCCGAATTCTGTCCGCCGCCCATTTGAACCGTCCCCTGATTTTCCAACGCCATTGCCCAGCCGGAGCTTGTGTAAGCCGCTCTCCGGACCCAAGAGGAGCGCCGTTCACGTAGGCCCCCAAGGCGAACCCCGTTAGGAGCTCGCCCCTCCGGAGTAGACAAT
>JABDBE010000072.1:8919-14039 GCA_013288805.1 Acidobacteriota bacterium | reverse complement strand
CTGCCTCGCTGGCGCACGAAATCAAGCAGCCCATTGGGGCAGCCGTGACCAACGCGGCGGCGTGTGTGCGATTACTCGATCTCGATCAACCCGATTTGCCGGAGGCGCGCGAAGCAGCACTGGAGATGGTCAAGGACGCCAGGCGTGCCGCTGACATCATCGATCGCGTCCGATTGCTGTACCAAAAGGGTTCTTCCCAGTTGGACGTAGTCGACGTGAACGAAGTCATCGGAGAGATGGTGAGTATGCTGCAAAACGAAGCGAATCGCCACTCAGTTGCGATACGCACCGATCTCGGGGCAGAGCTTCCCAAGGTGATGGCAGATCGAGTGCAGCTGCAGCAGGTATTGATGAATCTCATGCTTAACAGCATCGAGGCAATGCGCGACGCGAGGGGTGTGCTCAGCATCAAGTCGCAGGTGGCCGAGGATGGTCATCTACTGATCTCGGTCACCGATACTGGCGTGGGACTGCCCGCGGAGAATACAGACAAGATTTTTGACGCGTTTTTTTACCACAAAATCACAAGGCACAGGTCTGGGACTGGCAATTACCCGTTCCATTATCGAGTCACTTGGTGGCCGCATTTGGGCTACCGCGAACCCCGGATGCGGGGCAACGTTTAACATTACGCTGCCCAGTAGACTAGCAGTAGCCGCATGACTTCCGCCGATACTCCTACGGTGTTTATTGTCGATGATGATGCCCGCATGCGTGCGGCCATGCAGCGTTTATTGAAGACGGTAGGGTTGCATTCCGAGTCATTTGCCACGCCTCGGGATTTCCTGCGTCACAAGCTTCCGAATGGCCCCAGTTGCCTTTTGCTGGATGTGCGGCTTCCGGGAATGAGCGGACTGGATGTCCAAACTAAATTGCACGAGGCGGGAGTCCATATCCCCATCATTTTCATTACCGGCCATGGAGACATCCCCATGACTGTCAAAGCGATGAAGTCTGGCGCGGTGGAATTTCTGACCAAGCCGTTCCGGGATCAGGATTTGATCGATGCGATACAGCAAGCGCTGAAGAGCAACGCAAAAGCGCGGCAACAACAGAACGAGCTTGCGCAATTGCAAGAACGCTACGCGAAATTGACAGTGCGCGAGCGCGAGGTCATGCGTCTCATTGTTTCCGGCATGCTTACGAAGCAGATTGCCTCGACACTTGGCACCACTGAGATCACCGTGAGTGTGCAGCGCGGGCAGGTCATGCGCAAGATGGAAGCGAACGCGCCCGCTGAGCTAGGAAGAATGGCAGAGAGGCTCAAGCTTCCGACAGCCCTCTAGCCTGTGCCGGCAACCTACTCTGCCCCGCAAGTACGACTCCGAACTCTGTCATACATACTTATGACCGCCCTTATCACAAACAATAATTGCGTTCTGGGAATAGCGGATCAATCCTGTACCTGTATGGCAAGGGAGAGGAAGGAAAAAATGGTTGCCGTTGTTGAAGACGACGAATCGTATCGAGTCGCCGTGCAGCGTTTGCTGAAATCGGCTGGTTTTTCAGTGCAATCGTTCGCCACCGCCGAGGATTTCTTGAGATCTGGCCGGCAGCACGAAACTGGGTGTCTGATCACCGATATCCGCATGCCCGAGATGTCTGGGCTGGACCTCCAGGCTAAGTTGAATGCTGATCACTGTCTGATTCCGACTATTTTTATTACTGCACACGGGGACGAAGACATGCGCTTGCAGGCAATGCGCGGCGGTGCAGTGAAATTTATGGTTAAGCCTTTTGATTGCGCACTTCTGCTTGAAAGCGTGCGAGCGGCCCTGGAAGGCTGAGGGTTGATACAAATCGATTGCGGGGTTCGTGGTAGGAGGTAGTCGTGGGTGCATTTGAGAGACTACGATCTGTCGAGCATGACGATAGGGACCGGCAATTTGATCACATTGTCGGCAACAGCCCCGCTCTTGAGTCAGTTCTCGCGGAAGTGCAACGTGTAGCGCCAACTGATTCTACTGTGCTTGTTCTGGGAGAAACCGGAACGGGGAAGGAATTGATCGCCCACGCCATTCACAATCTGAGCCCGCGCTGCGGACGCCCCTTCGTGAAGCTTAACTGCGCTGCAATCCCCTTCGATCTGTTGGAGAGCGAGTTGTTCGGGCACGAGAAGGGTGCCTTTACCGGAGCAGTGTCGCAAAAAGTCGGACGCTTTGAAATGGCGGACACCGGCACTCTTTTTCTGGACGAAATCGGGGACTTGCCTCTGGCCCTGCAGCCGAAACTTCTACGCGTTTTGCAAGAACAAGAGTTCGAGCGCCTGGGCAGCGGCCGCACGCATCACATCAACCTGCGACTGGTCGCCGCCACTCATCGCGATCTGGCCCAGATGGTTGCTCGGAATGAATTCCGTAGTGATCTTTACTATCGGCTGAACGTCTTTCCTGTCCTGGTTCCGCCCTTGCGGGAGCGCCGAGAGGACATACGACAGCTGGTCCTGCATTTCGTCGAGGTATTCGCGCGGCGCATGGGGAAGCACATTGAACAGATATCGCAGACAACCATGAATGCGTTCACTGCATACGATTGGCCCGGCAATGTGCGGGAACTCCAGAATCTGGTTGAACGAGCCGTAATCCGATCAGACGACGGACTGTTTCCGAATCCCCTTCCGACAGCACAGGCGAATGCAAAGCCCTCGGTCGCCTCACCAGGTACGCTGCGGGATCACGAAGCAGCTCTGATCTTAGAGACGATACGGGCCGCCGGTGGAATGATAGGAGGACCGGGCGGAGCGGCTGCCCGCCTGGGGCTTAAGCGTACAACATTAGTCTCCAAGATGAAGAGGCTCGGGATATACCGACCGCGGTATCAGCGACTCACCCATGAGGTCAATGAGGGGAATCTGGCGGTATGAGTCCGTCTGCTGAGTTGGCCGTCTTATGAAACCAACTTGTGCTCTGCAATTTACGCGCTGCCCCACAGGTTAATATGGAGTCATGGCGACATTTTCGACTCGCCTCTCTTGTCGGCGGATGTCTCTGGATCTTTCATCCTTTACCATCTTGGCCGGATTCGCTTGCTGTCGAGTCCAGTCGTCGTATGCGACCACGAGCTGTCCAATGACATCGATATTAGAGCAGAAGTTGCAAATCATCATGCGTAGTGCTCGCTAGCTTGACTGCTTACGAAAGGACTCGGTTATGGCAAAAAAGTTTGAGGGAAAGGTTGCGGTCATTACGGGAGGCTCGACGGGGATGGGCCTGGCTACCGCGAAGCGCTTCGTGCAAGAAGGAATGGATCAGGTGTTCATTACTGGCCGTGGTAAAGACGCGTTGAATACTGCCGCTGCCGAGATTGGAAAGAACGTGACGGCGGTACAGGGCGATGTGGCCAAGCTCTCCGACCTTGATCGTTTATACGACACCGTAAAAAGATACAATCGACCGATCGACATCATTTTTGCGAATGCCGGCGTTGCAAAGCTGGCACCGTTTGGCACTGTGGACGAGAAGTTTTTCGATCTTCACTTCGACGCCAACGTGAAAGGTCTGTTTTTCTCGGTACAGAAGGGGCTTCCTTTGATGAAGGACGGAGGCTCCATCATCCTTAATGGATCTATTGCCGATATCAAGGGCTTTCCCGCGATGAGCGTGTATAGCGCCACCAAGGCCGCGGTACGTTCCTTTGCGCGGACTTGGACCAATGACCTGCGGGACCGCCGCATCCGCGTAAATGTGCTCAGCCCGGGGCACATCGACACTGCGATTCTGGAAGACCTTCAGCAGGGCGAAGCGCTCCTGAAGATGAAAAAAGAGATGGAAAATAATGTCCCACTCGGAAGACTGGGAGACCCAGACGAGATTGCCAAGGCTGTCTCATTCCTCGCATCTGAAGAGGCCAGCTATGTCTCGGGAGCAGAGCTTTATGTCGATGGTGGCGTGGCTCAAATCTGAGTGCACCGCCGAACTCTATTTCGCATCCGACAACATGTGGAAAGGACGATAAATGGCAAGTCTTCAATCACGTTTAGATGAATTCAAGAAAGCATTCGAATCCGGAGCTCCACCGTACAACGCGCCACACGAGACTATCGAGACGATGCACCGAGCCACAGCCGAACTCAAGGCGTCGGGAATCGAAGAACAAGCGCTGACGGTCGGCGATCGCGCTCCCAGCTTCACCTTGTTCAATCAAGATCACGTGCAGGTGTCCTCCGGAGATCTTCTCCGCCAAGGACCGCTGGTGGTGAGTTTCTTCCGAGGCCACTGGTGACCCTACTGCAACATGGAGCTGGAGGCTCTACAGCAAATCTATGGAGAAGTCAGAGCATTGGGAGCGCAGATCGTCGTGCTCACTCCTGAACTCGAACGGTACACCCGCGCTCTGCACAAGAAGCTGAACCTGAGCTTTGACATCCTGACTGATCTTCATCTGAAGACCGCTGAGGAGTTTCGGCTTGTCTTCACATTGCCGGATTACTTGCGCGGCCTCTACAAATCCTTCGGCAGTGCACTGGACAGGTTTCATGATGAACCGGAGTACCGGTTGCCGATACCGGCACGATACCTGGTCGACAAGCAGGGGATTATTCGAGCGGCCGATGTGAATGCGGATTATACGATCCGTCCTGAACCTGCCGAGACTCTCAAGCAGTTGCGGAATTTGACGGTCTGATTGGCAAGCGGCAGGTTTACAACTTTCATTCGATCGAACAAGGAGACAGCGAGGAAATTACTATGAACCCAGTTAAAGCTGATTACTTCAACGCATATCGCAGTCTAAGGCTTACACGAGATGCCAGTGGTGTGCTGGTAGCTGAATTTCACAGCAAAGGCGGCCCGTTCACTTTCACAGCGCAAGACCATACAGAATTAGTGGACGCCTTTTACCGGATCGCCCAAGATCGAGCGAATAAGATCGTGATCCTGACGGGTGCAGGCGGGGACTTTATTACCGGTGTCGAATGGTCCTCGTTTGGCAACGTCGCCGACCCCGGCGTTTGGAGCCAGGTTCACGACGAGGGCGTGCAGATTCTGGAAAACATAGCTAACATTCGCGTTCCCGTCATCGCGGCACTACCCCTGCGGCGAAGTGCGCTCCATCGAGGAAGGTCGCGCCCTCGGCCGCCACAATCACATTCGCAAATAGCGCGTACTCGGAGTGCACATGGG
>JABDBE010000072.1:0-8909 GCA_013288805.1 Acidobacteriota bacterium | reverse complement strand
ACTCCGAGTACGCGCTATTTGCGAATGTGATTGTGGCGGCCGAGGGCGCGACCTTCCTCGATGGAGCGCACTTCGCCGCAGGGGTAGTGCCGGGGGACGGGATTTTTACCACCTGGAGCTATCGTGCTGGAGCAGGACGAGCGGAGGCGTTCCTGCTCAATCCGCAGCCACTGCCGGCGCGCACAGCGTATGAATGGGGAGTGGTTGCCGAGGTGGTGCCGAACGGTAAAGCTCTCGGCCGGGCGCGGGAGTTGGCCGAACTATACTTGAAAGCTCCAGAAGTCACGCGCCGTAACACGCGCGTGCATTTCGTTCATCCATTAAAGGAACGCATCGTGCGGGAAGTCGGCTATGGGCTGTCGCTCGAAGGAGCATCAGCCGCCGACCTCGTGAAGTCAAAGCAGACCAGCGCAGCACGTGCTGATTCCAAGGAACAAGTCGCATGAACCAAGAAGCTCTGCCGGCGGCGGCCATTTACCGCCGCCGCACAAGAATCGAGAAGGAATCTGAGGGCTTGTCATGCGCAAGTCCATTGTGATTACCGGTGCATCGAAGGGGATCGGGCGCGCAGCGGCCGATCCCTTAGCCGAGCAGGGTTGGTCCGTTATAGGTGTTGCGCGCAGTTCTCCCCAACATTTTCCCGGAGTGTTTATCGAGACAGACCTTGCAGACCAGAATCAGACCTATGCTCTTGCCAAGGACTTGGCCGCTCGTGGAGACGTGTTTGGAATCGTGAACAATGTGGGCGTCGCCAGGCATGAGACGATCGATGCCGTGGATTTCGACGTGTTCACCACGATGATGGATTTGAACGTTCGCCCGGCGTTGCAACTGACTCAAACTTTATTGCCAGGCATGCGCGCCGCTCGATTCGGACGCATCATCAACGTCACCAGCCTTGTGACTCGGGGGCTCGCCTTTCGTTCAAGTTACGCAGCAGCAAAGGCAGCATTAGAAAGCCTCACGCGTACCATGGCGATTGAGCTTGCAGCCGACGGCATTACCGCGAATGCCGTTGCGCCTGGCCCAACCGAAACAGAGCTATTCCGCGCTAACAATCCGCCAGGCAGCGAAGGAGAGGCGCGCTATTTGAAAGGCATGCCGATGGGGCGCTTCGCACAACCCTCAGAAATAGCAGCGGCAATCGCGTTCCTTGCCGGGGACGAAGCTGCTTTCATTACAGGGCAGACCCTGTTTGTGGATGGAGGCGCAAGCCTAGGGAGTCTTTAGGACTCGTTTCGGGCTGCGCGAATTCTTGGATTGCAGGCGATATTTACTCGCGGCAAGAGCAACCACCCTTTTTTCGAACGGCTTTCCCCTAAGTTCGATTCTTATCACCGCCGCAGCCCCAGGGACATCGAATCACGTTCCGGTTGCGGGCGCTTGCAGGGTTTCGGCCGCGGCTGGCAAAGTGAAATGGAACGTCGCGCCGCGTTCGTCGTTGGGCGTAGCCCATAGGCGGCCTCCATGAGAATCGATGATAGAGCGGCTGATGGCCAACCCCATGCCGCTGCCTTCCGGTTTAGTAGTAAAGAATGCATCGAAAATCTGCTCTGCTTTGTCGGCGGGCAATCCAATACCCGTATCGCTGACCAAGATCTGCACTTGGCCGTCCTGATCAAGTTGCGCCTTGATCGTAAGTACCCCGCCTGTCTTCTCCATCGCCTGGATGCTATTCAGCATGAGGTTCATGAGCACTTGCTGCAGTTGCACACGATCTGCCCTGACTCTCGGTATGCTTCCAGCAACGTCGGTACGCATACTGACGGAATGCCGATTCGCCTCGTTGTGCAAGATAAGAAACATTGCTTCGATGAGTTCATTTATGTCAACTGAATCCATTTGTGAAGGCGTCTTCCGGTACAGGGAGCGGACACGGTCAATGATGCGGGCTGCACGCGTGGCGTCTTTGGCCATTTCCAAGGCAGCTTCCCGCGCCTCCAACACATCCGGCTGATCGCGATCAAGCAATCGCGCACACGCTTCTGCGTTTGTTACCGCGGCGCCAATGGGCTGCTTGATTTCGTGCGCCAGGGAGGCGGTCAGTTCACCCATCGTGCTCACGCGGTTTAAGTGGGCAAGGTCTGCCTGCAGCTGTTCGGCACGTTTGCGATCCTCGATGTCGGTCGAGATACCGTACCACTTGATGACCTTGCCTCTCCCATCCCGCAGCGGCACGGCGCGAGTCACAAACCAACGATATTGCCCATCCACCGCCCGCCGATAGCGCACCTCGCTCTCAAAGGGTTGACCGCTTGCTAGAGAGGCGCGCCAGTTATCTGAATGTCGCTCAAAGTCTTCCGGATGAACCGCGGCTTCCCAGCCTGAGCCGATCGTCTTCTCGGCGGTCAACCCCGTGTATTCCTCCCAGTGGCGGTTGACAAAATCCACGTATCCGTCGGCCAGAGCGGTCCAGGCAAATGTCGGCATCGTTTCAATCACATCGCGAAGCTTCTTTTCTTGACGCCGGAGTTGCTGAACGCGGAGGCGATAGGCTGCCCAAAGCACTCCGAGGAAAGCGGCCACACAAAGCGCACGGAACCAGTTGGTTTGGTAATACGCCGGGACGATAGAAAAATCCAGGAATGCGCCGGCCTCGTTCCATACGCCGCTGTTGTTGCAGGCGATCACGCGGAAGCGATAGTTGCGTGGCGGGAGATTGGTGTAAAACGCCTGCCGGCGATTGCCAACGTCCCGCCAATCACGGTCGTAACCTTCGAGCATGAATCGGAAACGGTTCTTTTCCGACGCCACCAGGCTCAGTGCTGTGTACTCAACGTCTAAGTGCTGGATGCGCGGTGGCAGTTGCAACCCTTGCCCCGGATCGTAAGTCTTGCCGTCTGCCGTGATCTGTTCGATGTGCACTGGCGGTGGCACTTTGTTGAAGGGAAGGTGGCGCGGATCGATGACGCTGAGACCATCGAAGGACACGAACCAGATTCGGCCGTCCACGGATTTCGTGATCGGAGGATTGTAGGGTCGGTAGGCCTGTGCATGCTCCCTTACGCCATCATAGTTGTCAAAAACCTTGGGATGAAGAACCAAAGTTGGGGCTCGCCCGTTGTCGACCGCGAGAGTCCAAGCGTCAATCTCAGAGCGCGCCAGGCGCAATAAACCGCATGGAGTGTCCAGCCAAAACGAGCCCTCATCGTCACGTATCATCCAGTGAATCGGATCGCAAGGCAATCCATTCTCGCGATCAAGCGTGGCGAAGCTCCCATTTTTCATTCGGCTCAAGCCGCTGTCCGTTGCCGCCCAAAGCGCGCCGTCTTTCTCGACTTGCAGATTCGTAACGCTACCGGCGCCCAATCCTTTTGCGGAAGAATACGTCTCCTGAATGTTGCCGTTAGCGAAATAGGAGATGCCACCCCCAAAGAATCCAAGCCAAATACCGCCTCGTGAGGGATCCGCACCTAAGCTGATAGCAAAGTCTTTGTGCCCGAGACTCGACCAGGGAATCTGTTCGACGAGCTTGCCACCGCTCAGATGAAGGAGCCTTCCTCCATCGGCCATCCAGATGTCCCCGGCAGAATCTTGAGCGATGTCCAACAATCTACCGTCAGGGGTGTTAGTCACGGGAACAAAACGGTTGCCATCTAAATATCCGATCTCGTGAGTCGTCGACAGCCACAATCGCCCGCTCCTGTCCTGAAAAAGAGAGGCCGGCGACAATCCATTCAGCATTCCATCGCGGTAGTTGTAGGTGGCGATTTGCCCGTCACTCCACCGATCGAGGCCGCCTGGCGTCGCAATCCAAACGCTTCCGTCTTTGTCAGCCAAAACTGACCGAACCTGTCCATTCGACAGCCCTTCTTTTAAGGAAAAGGTGGCAACGGCTGTGTTCCGAAATCGATCCAAGCCGTCCACTGTCGCAACCCAGAGGTTATTCTCTCGATCTTCATAGAGTGCCATGACCTCGTCGCTCGATAGACCGTCGGCTTGTTTAAATACGTCCACTCTTCCCCGGTGTACATGGATAAGACCCGCATGGTACGCGGCGATCCAGAGACCACCGTCTCGGTCATCGAGCATTGTTCTGACTGTGAAGGGTTGCAGCTTGCCGGGAAGCCGAAACGCTTCGGTCCTCCCGTCGTGAAAGCGTCGAATCCCTCCAGCCACACCGAGGAGCAAGTTGCCGGCGTCATCTTTCGTTATTCCGTGGGTTGTATCAACTCCAAATGGCAGCGGGTAGAATGCCGGAGGTCCTGGCCTCCATCTCCAAATCCCAGATTGGGCGACGGCCCAAACAGTGCCCTTCGCGTCTTCATACATCTTGGCAACCCGTCCCCCGCGACTCAGGCTACCATCGTCGCCGTAGCAGCGAACACCGGTTTTATCGATCGCGCAAATATGCGGAGGATAGAAGTTTTTCTGACCGCTGGACCATACCGCGCCTTCACGGTCTTCAAGGAAGGAGCCAATGCTCTGTCCGTCGAGCTCGGGATAACGCCTAAGCTTGCCGTCTTTCCAAGACGCGGCGCCATCCTGAGTGCCGATCCACAGTGTTCCGTCGCGCGCAACCAGTAAGCAGTAAATAAGCCCTGAAAGGAGCTCCGCACCTGACGGCGAATGCCAGGGAATCGCCCGAACCCCGTCAAAGCGATACAGGCCGAACTCTGTTCCGAGCCACAGATAACCATCGGGCGTTCGCGCGATTGCCAGAATCGCTCCCGGTGTAAAACCATCGCGCACTCTCCATACCGTATGCGCGTATTGGCTGACATCCAGCTCAGGATTCAATGCATATGCGCCAGGAGAATACACAACCAACAGGCCGGTCAGGATAAAGCCCAGCCAGCGACAGCCCACATTTTTTCGGGCTTTTTCCATGTGGAACCATCATAATACCTGCTCAGATTCTCTCGGCATCGTGCGAAAAAATGCCTGCCATGTGGATTGCGGTCGCAGAAAAGAGCTATTTCTTGTGGGCGGCGCGGGATGCAGGCGATAGGATTTGCGGGTTGCCTTCCCCGAACAGTAGCGTCGTAATGGGCTCAACCGTCAAACTACCAGAAAACGCAATCGATTCCGAGTTACCACGTTCTAGCGCGAAATGCGATGCGATTCCTCGTAGCATATGCCGCCACACTGCTTCTGACGGTTGGTCCCTATCTCCAGGCGCAATCAACGAATGCCACCCTTGTGGGCACAGTGGCAGATGAATCGAAGGCCCTGATCGCAGGAGCCAGAGTTGCGGCTACCAGCGCAAACACGGGCACAGAGTACCATGCCAGTACCGACGCCTCCGGCGTTTACAACTTGCCAAACCTTCCTCCTGGGCCATATCGGCTGAAAGTGGAGAAGTCGGGATTCAAAGCGCTCATCAGGCCAGATGTGATCCTGCACGTGCAAGACGTGCTCAGTTTGAACTTTGTAATGCAAGTCGGTTCTACCTCCCAAATAATCCAGGTGGAGGCCGGTGCGCCCCTGCTGGCTACGCAAACGGCGGCCGTGAGTACTGTGATTGAAAACCGGTTCGTGGAAAACTTGCCTCTCAACGGTCGCAGCTTCAGTTCGCTTCTTGATTTGACACCAGGCGTTGTGCTGACTCCGACCGCCGCTTTCTATGAGCAGGGCCAATTCAGCGTGAACGGCCAGCGCCCAGATGCCAATTACTTTATGGTGGACGGCGTGAGCGCAAACTTGGGGACGCCAGGCGCTAGCTTTAGTCAAGGTGGAACGGGTCAACTCCCAGCAACCAGCGCATTTGGAGGAATGAGCAACCTGGTTTCGCTGGACGCATTGCAGGAATTTCGTGTCCAGACCTCAACCTTTGCTCCGGAGTTTGGCCGTCAACCGGGGGCGCAGATCTCAGTCGTGACAAAGTCTGGGACCAACCCTTTTTCTGGTACAGTGTTCGACTATCTTCGCAATGACGTGTTCGACGCGAATGACTGGTTCGCTGACAACAAGGGCTTAGCCAAGCCCGCGTTGCGGCAGAACGACTTTGGCGGTGTGCTTGGCGGCCCGATACTGCGGGACAAACTGTTCTTCTTTGGCTCCTATGAAGGGCTTCGCGTCCGTCAGCCCCAAATTGCCAACACCTTCGAGCCATCGCTCGTGGCGCGTCAAAGTGCGCCCAGTGCCGTACAGCCTTTGCTCAACGCATTTCCAAAGCCGAACGGTCCCGACCTTGGCAACGGCACCGCCGCATTTGCGGCCGGCTACTCGGATCCTTCGTCACTCGATTCGTACAGTGGGCGCGTCGACTACATCGCGTCACCGCGGTTAAGCTTCTTTGCAAGGTACAGCGACGCTCCTTCGAGCCTCATTGAGCGCGCTGGTTTGTCCTTCAACTACAGCACCCTGCTGCATACGAAGGATCGTACACAGGCTCTTACGCTGGGTGCAGATCAGACGATCTCGTCTCGTGCTGTGAATGAATTCCGGTTTAATCGCAGCTTAAGCCAAGGCGACAGCTTTCTGACATTGGATGACTTCGGAGGGGCAATTCCCCCTTCAAGTTCAGAGCTATTCCCAACTGGCCAATCCCTCAGCAGATCCTTATTTACCTTTCAAGTAGGCTTGATCCCATTTGGCATTAGTTTTGATGTCGGTCCAATCGCGAACACTGTACAACATCAGATCAATGTCACAGACAACCTATCGTGGATGCTAAGCAACCACCAACTGAAATTCGGGATCGATTTTCGTCGTTTAAACCCTGAAGAAAAACCAAACACGTATCAGCAAGCGTTTTACTTCGCCGCGCTGACAGATGTTTTAGCTAATTCAGCAACACAAGTGAACGTGAATTCCGCTACACCCGACGTGCAGCTCGTGACATACAACGTCAGTCTTTTCGCCCAGGATACATGGAACTTTCGTAAGTTAACAGCGATTTACGGCATACGTTGGGAGTACAACACGGCGCCTACATCGCCAAATGGGACTCCGCCATTTACTGTCACCCAAGTGACCAACCTTTCGACAACTGCGTTGGCACCGGAAGGAACTGCGCTCTGGCATCCCCAAAAAGATGATTTCGCTCCTAGACTCGGTCTCACATGGGGGCCAACCTCAAATCTGGTCATGAGAGCCGGAGTGGGTGTGTTTTATGACCTCGGTTATGCGGACATAACAAATGCAATGAGTTCATTTCCCTATGTTCAACAACGGTCATTTTTCGGAGCCTCGTTTCCATTGACCGGCAGTAGCGCCGCCCCTCCGCCTTTCACAACAATCCCTCCTGTGCCATCCATTTCTGTTGTAGATCCGAACCATAAATTACCGAGGACCTATGAGTGGAATCTTGCTGTCGAGCAGAGTTTTGGCGGGAATGACGTTCTGGGGCTGACGTATGTCGGCGCGGCCGGTCGCAAATTGATGAGGAGAGATATTTATTACGCTATAAATCCAGACTTCACCTATCGCTTCGACGTCCAGCGTAATGCCGGCAGTTCCAGCTATAACGCTTTGCAAGCGCAATATCGTCACCGGCTCTCGTACGGGTTACAGGCACTTCTTTCATACACCTGGAGTCACTCTCTCGACGACGTTTCTTCCGACGGCGATATTGAAAATGTGCCGCTAGCTGAATCGAGCGGATCGAATGAACGAGGCCCGTCTGACTACGATATTCGGAGCAGTTTGTCCGGTGCGGTTTCCTGGGATATTCCGGGACCAGAAAGCGGAGTGCTGAAGAAGACTTTCGCGGGATGGTCTGTGGATTCGATCCTCTACTCCCGCACGGCTCCTCCAGTGAATGTCGTAACGGGGGACAATCCGTTCCCATACGTTTCGTTGTCCGGCCCAAACAGTGTGCAGCGACCCAATGTCGTTCCTGGCGTGCCCCTTTATCTTCACCCGCCAGGTGCGCCTGGCGGCAAGGTCATCAATGCGGCGGCATTCAGCGCCCCTGTACCTGCCACCGCTCAAGGTAATTTGGGACGAAATGCTCTCCGTGGCTTCGGAGCAACCCAGTGGGACTTGACGTTGCGCCGGCAGTTTCGCCTTTACGAACATTTCTCGCTTCAGGTCAGAGGCGATTTCTTCAATATTCTGAATCATCCGAACTTCGGCGCCCCGATCAACTATTTGACCTCGCCACAGTTCGGCGAAGCCACACAAACGCTGAACAACTTCCTCGGCGGCGGGGGACAGAACGGAGGGCTCACGCCGCTGTACCAGATCGGTGGCCCCCGCTCGATCCAGCTGGCGCTCAAACTTCAGTTTTAAGCATCAGATTGCGCAGAGCCGCACGGATTGCAAATCTTGTGTGCGTTTTGTGTGCGGCAATGAATTTTGAGGACCGGTACTTTCTTCAAAACTGGAGTCTTCCAGTCCCGCGACCCCGGCGCCTCCAGGCGTGGAATCTCGAAACGAAGGCATCTCCGCCTCTACACGACTGAGTTGCCGCTGAATTAGTCAGACCTCTACCGTGTCAAAGCTCATCCATTCAGTTCCCTCAATTACTTGAATCATCGCTGGGGACCGCCCAAATCCTGGGAAATACGTGTAAGGCGAGGTTTCGATGGATTGAAGAACGGATCGAACTAGCGTCCTCTGCTCTTTCGGATACAAGTCTGCACGTTCAGTCGTTCACTAGCGATGTCGCGCCGTCGACGCCAGCCTTTTCAGAACTCATCGTTCCGGTGTTTCCAACGACTTCAATGGTTGCCGTGGGACTGCCAAAAACTGGTAGGTACGACAAAAGCAAGAGGACTGTGGGTGATCCGGTCAGTGCGATCAGTTGCACCCTCGGGATATGTGCACAAAAGAGCGACGGCATGGAATCACTTCGCTGACCTCAGATCAGATCAGGCGATTGCACTTGAAATCCCCGTCGCCTGGATCAATAAGTGCCATGGCGATTTTACGCAAACCATCGCGCCGACTGCCCCGCTGACCGGGTAGGTGTTAGAATCCTATCAATCGCTGAAGTAGAAGGGAGATTCCAGTGTCCAATC
>JABDBE010000071.1 GCA_013288805.1 Acidobacteriota bacterium | reverse complement strand
CGCCTCACCCGCCACGCCACGAGTGACCAGTGGACGAATGATTGGGTTGGTCTCCCGCATCCCTTCACTCAATCCGTGCTGGGTCGTAATCGCGTCAACGGTGATCTGCCCCGCCAGAATCGAGAAATCGACCTTGTTCTCCATACTCCAGAATTTGCGCGCGCTCGGAGCATTCGGCAAAGGGTTGGCGGCCATAAAACTCTGTTGCGCCTGCGCCGCGCCTACTAGCAATAAGACGGTGAGGAATGCCGACTTCATGGTGCCTCCAAGGCGATTCGGAAAACCTGCGCCGAAAAGCAACTCGATCCCGGCAGCGCAGCGTAGAGCAAGACTAGTCTTTGTCCTGCCATGAGTACATGGCCTAAAAGTACCTTGGAACCGGGCTTTGGTAATGCCGATGGTAACTCGAAAACCGGTTACCGTCTTGCACGGAGGTACGTGCTCAGGTCCGATTGCAGGAGCATGGTTCTGCCGATCGATCCGAGTTATGTTCATAGATTGTCATCTTGTGTACATACATTGCGCTATACTTGAGCAGAGAGAAAATATCGCATGCCCAGAACAAGGAATCGTGCTCACAAACATTTTCAACTGGATCCAAGCAAGATCACCCGCGCCCAAATGGCATTGCGTGCTAACACGGAAACTGAAGCCATCGAGCGAGCGCTGGATTTAGTCATTGCCGAGCACAAGAGCAATCGATTAGGGACCGAAGCCAACGATCGTTTCGTGAAGAGCGGCATTGAGATCAAAGACGTCTACGGCAAGCTGGAGCAGTAGATGCAACCCGTCCTCTTTGACTCATCGATTTACATCACGGCTCTGCGAATTGGAGATGAAGCGGCGCTCGCGCTGAGACGGCTGGCTTCGGATTTACCGGTGTGGCTAAGCTCGGTTGTGCTGGAAGAGCTCTACGCCGGGGCAGGCGTTAACGACGTTCACGTGGTGGACCGTTTGGAGCGTGATTTTGACAAGGCCAAGCGCATCCTGGTGCCGAATCTCAGCGACTGGACTCGAACTGGCAAAGTACTCTCTCAGCTCGCAGCCAAATATGATTGCGAGAAAGTTGGCAGAGGACGACTGACTAACGACGCGCTGATCGCCATGAGCGCGGGCCGTTTGGGAATCACCGTCATCACTGCAAACGGGCGGGACTTCAGCAAGCTCGCTGAATTTCGTCCGTTTCAATGGAAGGTAAATGATCCACGCCGCACTTGATGCGGTTCAGTGGCTCGTATCTCACGCCCGAGCCGAACTCTTCTTCGCCGAAAGTTGCAGCCAGTTGCGCTGGTAGACGAAGGAAATTCCGAGCAGCAGCACGCCCAGAACGATGAAACTCAATATCCGATAGGCTCGGTCTAATTCAGATACGTCATAAGTAAACACTTTCACAATCGTGGCCGCGATCAAGACCAGCGCCTGCCAACGCACAAACGCCGATCTTCGCCACAAACCAACGATCATCAACCCGGCGCCATAGCCCATCCCCAGAGCCGAGTAGGTGAAGTCCCTCGCAATCTCCACTCGCCGCACCTCTGCCCAACTGGCCGCGGTCCATCGCCCGAGTGTCGGATGCAATTCGGCCATTTGCCATGCGTAGTAATCCGCAATCTCGTGCCCAAGCGCAATCAAAGCCAGAAGATTGAGCGCAATTAAGGCGGCCGCCGCGGCATTCTGTCCCATCTCGTCCGTGCGAACCTGCCCATACCACGCGACGATTCCCAACACCGCAATCGCTACCGCGTAAGTCGCCATGCGCGCATTGAAGATCAACGTATTGGAATAGAAGTTATCGATCAGCAGCAGACGAAAGACGCCAAGAACCAGAGCGCCAACAGCAAAAGCATTTAAGGAATCGGAGTGAATGCGCTCTGCTACCCAGAGAAGTACGCCCGCTTCCACAAACCATCCAATCGTGATCCAGTGCCCGTCAAGGCTGATGGGGATGGCAATCGTAATGAAGCCAATCGCCAACGCGAGGTGCAGGAAATGCAAGCTCCGCGCCGTTTCAGAAGCTCTCCCGGACCGACCTTGACGGCTGAGGAGGATATAAATCGCCGCCAGAGCCAAGGCAAACCATGCCGTCTCCGTCTTGTCGACGTCCGAGAACATGGCATAGATCTCAAAGAAGTACGCGCCCGCATTCACGAATGCCACAAGCGGCAGGACGGAAGACGAAGTCCCCGATTCCCCAGCCGATCGCGCAAGCACCGGAGCGACCGCGAAGATGGCAAAGAAGAGCGTTGCAAATGCCGTCGTCAAGGAAATCTGGCTGCGACTGTAGAAGCTCGAATACCAGCCGACGTAAAGCAACAAAGTTCCTGCATAGCTCAGAAACAGCAGCCGTCGCCAGGGTTTAAGGACCACGAGCGCGAGGACCGCCAGATCAAGAAGAGCAACGTAGGAGAAAAGCGCCAGCTCGCGGTTCTGTCCAGTGGAAAGCAACAAGGGCGTGACAAAACCGCCGCTCAGGGCAAACGCGGAAAGAACCTCGGCATTCTGCGTAACCGCCATTACACCGGTGGCCGAGGTCACCCCCAGCATGGCGACGAAAGCAACTTCGCTGGGGATCAGACTGTAAACCTGAAAGGCCGCCCACAGCGAAAGATAAAGCGTTCCAATGCCGACCGCCTTCAGCGAGTACGAGAATGTCCGGTATCCGCGGGAACGGAAGCGCTCGCTCCAGACCACCACAGCTACGCCTGCAAGCAGTCCAATACTCACGCGCCCCGCGGGACTGATCCAGTTGTTCTCGAAAGCGTATTTCAGGAAGTAAGAAACGCCGATGAGCAGAGCGGCAATGCCAATCCGGTTGAGCCAGTGCGAGCCAATGCGCGACTCCAGATCAGGCTCAATATGTGCCACCGCATCAGGCACGAGCGGGTAAGGCGGCCGCGGGGCATGCTTGGATTCCACGATGGGCAGTCGCGAAGCGGTCGGCGCGGGGGCCACACTCGGCGGAGGCAGTGGCGCGCTTGCCGCCGGGACAACGGACTCGCTTGCTTTTACCGGCTCATGCGATGCCGGTCCATCTTCCAGGCCCAGCTTACGCTCGATGCGATAGACTCGACGAGTGAGGTCGGCGAGCAGTTGCCTGATCGCTTCCAAATCACTGTGGGAAGTGTCCATCGTTTGCAGGCATTATCCGCGAAACCAATGCGGACTGCACGCCATTTTCCAGACATCTAGTTACTAGCGCGTTCGAAATCAACAGTTCGGATACCGCGCTCGGTGAGGTAAATCCAGACTAGCCCTCCGCCGTTACCAAAGTGTGGTGTAGAATCCGCCGTAGGTCAGGGCTTAGGGACCTCTAGACGGACCATATGTTCGGTTCGGATAATTGTTACGTGCAGACTGGATCTATCGCATTCCGGTTGCGTGGCTTGTGCTGCGTTTTGGTGGCGCTGGCCATCCTCGCGATGGCTGGCTGTCAAGGCATTTCTTCTGCCTCGAAACAACCATCGGGCGGCACTCCGGGCGGCGGAGGCGGCGGCACTCCGGGAGCCGGTCAGCTCGCAGTAGCACCCACCACCTTGAGTTTTGGGAATGTGGCAGTCGGCGCCGACTCGGTCAAGCAGGGGACACTAACCGCGGGCAGTTCCGACATTAAAGTTTCCTCCGCGGCCTGGAACGGTCAGGGATATTCGGTCAGCGGCATCACCTTCCCGGTCACGGTACCCGCCGGACAAAGCGTTCCCTTTACCGTCACCTTCGCTCCACCAGCCGCCGGAAGTACGCCCGGCACCATCGTCTTCGACAGCGATGCGACCAACTCGCCAAGCACGGAAACTCTCTCCGGAACCGGCACCCAGCAATCTCAGTCCCAGCACAGCGTAGGGCTTTCCTGGGACGCAAGCACTTCGCAGGTGATCGGTTACAACATCTATCGCGGAACTGTCTCAGGCGGACCCTACACCAAGCTCAACCCCTCGGCCACTACCACCACGGTTTATACGGACAGCTCAGTCCAGAGCGGACAGACCTATTACTACGTGACCACCGCCGTCGATTCGGGCAGCGTAGAGAGCGCGTACTCAAACCAAGCGACAGCCGCAATTCCCTAGCCGCAAGCGACGGCACTCATGGCACCTGGGTTTTAGCCGCGACAGCGGCGTAAGAATGCAGCCCACGGCGCAGCCGTGGGTAAGAGTGAAGTGCAGACGAGCCCCAGAGGGGCGAAAGACGGATTGCGAAAACCCAAGGCGAGCCGTGCCTTGCGACCGCCCCTCCAGAGAAGAACAGCTCCAACCATAAGACACTACGAAATCACCGGAAACCGGGATAATATGGCCAGCGGCAACCGACACGCCACTCCCATGAGATTCGCCTCTCGACTCCGACAGATTGCCCCGGCAATCATTCTGCTGACCTGTCTATCATCTGCCCTGGCAAACAATCCCATTCCGACGGTAGTCGGTCCCGTAGTTCCCCAGGCAGTCGTTCCCGGCAGTGGAGCATTCACCCTGAAAGTCTACGGAGCGAACTTCGTATCAGGCGCGGTAGTGAATTGGAATCGCAGCCCGCGTTCGACCACCTTTATCTCAGCCAGAGAGTTGCAAACGCAGATTCTGGCTTCGGATGTGGCGACCGCGACTGCTGGATACATCACAGTGACCAATCCTCCGCCGGGCGGAGGCGTTTCCAGTGCGAGTTACGCCATCGTAGAAGTACACTCGCCGACAGACACAATTATCGCTACGAAGCCGCATTCATACCTGCCGGACAACCCACCAGATTTTCTGGTTATGACCGACTTCAACAACGACGGCACACTGGATTTTGCGGCAAGTTACGGGTCAGAGATCAAGGTCCTTCTTGGCACCGGAAACGGTAAGTTCATGCATAGCTCGACTGCTGCCTATGGTTATTTTGGTACGGGCCCGGCGGCCATCGCCAGCGGGGACTTCAACAATGACGGAAATGAGGATCTGGTTTTTGGAGCGAATCCTAACGGCCCCCCGACGCGGCTTCAGCTGAACCTGGGCAATGGCGACGGCACCTTTCGTAAGGGTTTGCAGTTTGGGCATTTCGAGAACATCTGGCCACTCAACATCGTCGTGGGCGATTTCAACGGAGACGGCTACCTTGATCTGATCGCATCGGCGAATGAGTTGTACGTCTTTCTGGGCAATGGTCATGGCACATTTAGGCCTCCATTGCTTGACGACGTGTCTGCCTACGACGTTGTGTCTGCCGACTTCAACGGTGACGGAATACTGGATCTTGCCATTCTAGGTGAAACCGAGATAAAGATTCTTCTCGGTAAGGGAGACGGCACTTTCAAGACCCGAACGATTGCAATACCCAAGGACTTTAGTTGCGGCTTTGGCCCTGGCCTACTGGTTTCTGACTTCAACAACGACGGGAAGGCTGATCTTGCCTACTGCGAAGGGGATCAGACAAACGGCAAGATCTGGGTCATGCTCGGCAATGGGGATGGAACCTTCAAGAAGCCGCTTTTCATTCCCATAGACAGCGGCATCTATGGATTCTCCTTCGCAGCAGGTGACTTCAATTCCGACGGAAAGACCGACCTGATCGTAAATTATTTCGTCTCAAACAGCCAAACTGAGACTGACCTTTACCTTGGGAAGGGAGACGGCAGGTTTCAAGGCAAGGAGATAATAGAGTTGCCCGGGGCACCGGATTACAACGGCGAAGAGGGCATCGTATCTGCCGATTTCAACTCCGACGGATTACTCGACTTCATATTCCAACAGCCCGGCGACATTGCTGTCTTTTTGCAAAAATGAAAGACCCACGACAACCCCGGCAGGGCAATAAGTTTGCGGATGAAACTAGAATTTTGACAGTACGGCAGAAAACCACCGTCCGCAGCCGCAAAGCGGCGAAAGAATGCAGCCCACGGCGCAAGCCGTGGGTGTTATGCGGGAAGAGACCAGCCCCAGCGGGCCGAAAGACCTGGCTGCGAAACTCTTGAGGCCACGAGGTCCTGTGCTTTCACCGGGGAAACAACGCTGACTCTTCAGAACACCCTTTCCTTCAGCAACTGCAACAAATACGCGCCATACCGATTCTTGTTCATCGAAGACGCCGTCGCCTCAAGTTGCTCCGCGCTGATGTATCCCAGACGGTAGGCAATTTCCTCGGGACACGCAACCATCAATCCCTGGCGAGTCTCGATCGTCTGAATAAACAACGACGCCTCCAGCATCGACTCGTGGGTTCCCGTGTCCAGCCAGGCCATGCCTCGGCCCATCACCACCACATCCAGTTGCTTCTGTTTCATGTACTGCTTGTTGAGATCGGTGATTTCCAGCTCGCCCCGCGCGGAGGGCTTCAGTGACTTCGCGATGTCCACCACCTGGCTGTCATAAAAATAAAGCCCGGTAACCGCGTAGCGTGACTTCGGAACTTTCGGCTTTTCCTCCAGGCTCAGAGCTTTGCCCTCAGAATCAAACTCGACCACGCCATAACGTTCGGGGTCCTGCACAGGGTAAGCGAAAACCCGCGCGCCAGTGTTCTTCGCGCTTGCCTCTTGCACACACTTCACCAGGTCATGCCCGTAAAAAATATTGTCGCCGAGAACCAGAGCACAGCAAGAAGAACCAATAAACTCCTTACCGACAAGAAAAGCCTGCGCGATGCCTTCCGGCCGCGGCTGCACCACATATTCAAAATTCAAACCAAAGCGCGATCCGTCACCCAGAAACTGCTGGAACCGCGGCACGTCTTCCGGCGTCGAAATCAGCAAGATGTCCCGTATCCCCGCCAACATCAGCGTGGACAGCGGGTAATAAATCATGGGCTTGTCATAAATCGGCAGCAGGCTCTTACACACCGCATGGGTTACGGGATAAAGCCGCGTGCCCGATCCGCCCGCTAAAATGATGCCTTTGTAATGAGAACTGCGCGTGGAATCGTGAGTTGGCATTCGTCGTCTAGGGACCTTCTGATGTGTCGAAACTCATTATGCTGTCATCCCGAACGAAGTGAGGGACCCATGCAAGCCCGCCCCACCTGCACCGCTGCAGGGAATTTCTATCACGAACCTCACACCGAGTATTGCGTAGCAATCCACTCTCGGTAATGTCCGCTCGTCACTTCTCGAATCCATGTTTCATTAGCCAGATACCACTCCACCGTCTTCCGAATCCCCGATTCAAACGTCTCCCCCGGTTGCCACTTCAGCTCGCGCTCGATCTTGCGCGTATCCATCGCATAACGCCGGTCATGACCCGGCCGATCCACGACGTAGGTAATCAGCTTGCTGTGCGGAACAACCGGATCGGCAGGCCGCAGTTCATCGAGAATCGAACAGATGGCATGCACGATCTCAAGATTCGGCTTCTCGTTTCGTCCGCCCACATTGTAAGTCTCGCCGACTTTTCCGCGCGACAGAACCGCGCGGATGGCATCGCAATGGTCCGCCACATACAACCAGTCGCGAACATTCTTCCCATCGCCATAAACTGGAATCGCCTTGCCATTCATGGCATTCAGAATGGTCAGCGGAATCAGCTTCTCAGGAAACTGATAAGGCCCATAATTATTCGAGCAGTTGGTGGTGAGGACGGGCATGCCGTAAGTGTGATGGTACGCCCGGACCAGGTGGTCCGAAGCCGCCTTGGTGGCCGAGTACGGACTATTCGGAGAATAAGGAGTCGTCTCCGAAAACGCCGCTTCTTCAGGCTTCAGGGATCCATAAACCTCATCGGTAGAAACATGCAAGAAACGAAACCGAACCTTATCTTCGTTCCCCAACTCGGTCCAATAAGCCCGTGCTTCCTCCAGCAGACCGAACGTGCCGTTTACATTCGTGCGCACGAAATCATCCGGCCCGTGAATCGAGCGGTCCACGTGGCTCTCCGCCGCAAAATGCACAATGGCGCGCGGACGACTGCGCCCTAAAAGATCGCTGACCAGCTTTCGGTCGCCAATATCTCCGTGCACGAAGCTATAGCGCGAATCCGCAGAAATCTCTTGCAGATTGCCCAGATTCCCCGCATAGGTAAGCTTGTCCAGATTCACGACCGGAGTGCCTTCCGTCGCAAGCCATTGCAACACGAAATTGGAGCCGATAAAACCGGCTCCTCCGGTCACCAGAATAGGTTGGTTTATTTCCAGGATTGAAAGCCTCTAGCCAGCCACTTCCTCGAGCAACTTCTGATCGATATCGAAATTGGAATGCACGTTCTGCACATCATCGTGCTCTTCAAACGCTTCCATCAACCGGATCATGGTGCTGGCAGCCGGCCCTTCCAGCTTGATGTAGTTCTGCGGGACCAGCGTTACTGACGAACTGGTGGGCTCGATGTTTGCCTTTTTCACTGCTTCCAGGACCGTTTCGTATGCGGAGGGTTCGCACAGCACTTCCCAGTTCTCGCCATCGTCGCGCAAGTCCTCGGCGCCTGCGTCAAGTACCAGAGCCATCAAGTCGTCCTCTTTGACCGCTGACTTGGGAACTATGATTTCGCCTTTCTTGTGGAACATGTAAGACACCGCTCCCGCGTCCGCCATGTTGCCGCCGTTTTTGCCAAAGACGTGGCGAATCTCGCTGACGGTGCGATTGCGATTGTCGGTATTGATGTCGAGCAGAATGGCTACCCCGCCCGGGCCATAGCCTTCGAGCGAGAACTCTTCGTAGGTCGCACCCGGCAACTCACCCGTGCCCCGTTGGATCGCCCGCTTGATATTGTCTTGGGGCATGTTCTCGGCCTTGGCGGCGAGAATCGCACCGCGCAGACGCGGGTTGGTGTCAGGGTCTCCGCCGCCATTCTTGGCGGCAATCGAAATTTCCTTGATCAAACGGGTAAAAATCTTGCCGCGCTTGGCATCGAGCGCGCCCTTCTTATGCTTGATTGTGGCCCACTTTGAATGGCCGGACATGGCTATACCTCGCGTTCAATAAACTTGAATTGAGCTGATCTTGATTACGCTGGTTTTACCGATACTGGTTTTAACTACAAAAGACGCGCCCGTAGAGGAGATCACAGAATTACCCTCGGGATTGCCTCGAACCAAAACGCAGGCGACCCAAAAGTATACCACGGAGCATTGCCCGTTGCTAAACGCAGCGACTCGAGACGAAGAATCTGGTCCCTAAGCCAAGCTGGCGTGGATGCCAAGAGCTTCCGCGGCCTTCCGAAGCGGCTTCTCTTTCGTCCATAAAAGCGTAGAGGGATTAATAAAAACAGCCGCGATCAGATGCGCGTCGGTCAGGCCGATACCGAGGCTGTACAAACGGCGAGCCTCAATCATAAGCCGTACTTCGCTCATCTGCGCTACTCGCACCTGTGGCAAGTGATCCAGCAGTGCTAGTGTCAGGGCGCGGTTCTGCAATGACCCAAGAGCAAGTTCTGCCACGATGAAGGGATGAATCACAATCTGCCCTTCGTCAAGATGCTTACGCATCTCTTTGTTTCCCGAACGGAGATGGTCGATCCAAATCGACGTATCCGCGAGAATCAATGCCGCCGCCTGCGGCGTGGAACATTCTTCAACTCTGGCATTGTGCCTCCCAGGGACGCGAGCCTGCGAGCGCTTTCCCTCTCGATAAGGGCCTTGAGAGCCTCACGGATCAACGCCGTTTTCTCCGCGACCCCGGTAAACTCCTGGGCAGTGCGTACAAGATCGTCATCCAGCGCAACCGTTGTTCTCATGGAAACTCCAGGCACCAATTATAGCATCAACTGATGTCATATTATGTGCCTTTCAATATGGGCTCGCGAGCTGCCGCGGCGGCCGACGAACCTGCAAAGCCGCTCTCGCCCAAAATCTTGTCAAGCCCCATAGAGCACCCAATTTCCCTCAAGTCGCTGATTCGACACACAAAATAAATCCGAAAAGCGTGTCATAGTTACTGTCCGGGTTTGCTATTCTAAAAACAGAGATGAATTTTGGCGCAAGCTCCCGAGCTTGCGCCTTTTCTTTTTCCGGCAAGCCTCTTTCAAGGACATCTTTCAGCATCCATGCGCAGAGACCGGGGCATCCGACGCACTCCAGCGTCGGAGGATATCCCTGTCCGGGAAGTGGACCGGCAAAACGGGCTGGCAGCTCGCCGGAACGGCGATCTTGGTGAGGTGGCCTTTTTGCACAAGGCGACGGAGCTGGGGCTCATGGTGGCCCAGCCTTACGGCACCATGCATGCTTTTGACTTCATCGTGCAGGGAGCGCAGAGCATCTACCGGGTGCAGGTGAAAGCTGCCGCCCCCTGAGAAAGGGCTTGTATGCGGTGAACGTTTGTCGTAGCCAAGGCGGGAAGTTGCGACCGTACCTTGCGTCCGAGGTTGACTTCATCGCGGTCTACATTATTTCGGAAAAAACCTGGTACATTGTGCCGGTGCGCGAAGTGGTGGATCGTCGGATGCTTATGTTTCGTCCGAAGGGGTTCGACGGCCGCGACCTCTACGGCCACTACCGCGAAGCCTGGCACCTGCTGAGCGAGCCCGACGGGCTCGTCTTCGGCTGAAGTTTATGTTGGGGCCGGACGTGGGGCCTCCCGCCGCTATGCTACTATTCTCGGCTTGAATGCCGCTCATCACAAAGGGCTTCGAGAGTATCCGGCAACTGAAGCGCCATTTCAGCGAACATGGCGATGACTTCCGTGCATCAAACTCTAATGAATACGAGCAAATGGCCGATGACTTCCTTGGTGGAGAAAAACCGGAGGGAGTGCACGAATGTGTACGTCGCTGTGGAGCTAGGTTACGCTATGATCCAAGCAGCGAAGCATACGGTGTATTAGATGCGCAGCTCATCATCAGAACATACTATAAGCCAGTCCCGTGCTCGACTGTGCCATTTCACGAACGAGAGACTACACGGCAATCTGGGCGCTGTCACACCTGCCCTAACAATTTCATCTACTTTACGCAGGAGTGCAAGAAATGATAATTGAAAACGCCTGTCCCGTATGTGGCTATGAAATGGAAGCTCCCCCTTATGAAATGGAAGATCCCCCTAAGGACTATAGAGTTCGCCCATCATATAGAATTTGCCCATCGTGCGGAACCGAGTTTGGAGTTCACGACGTGAATGCCTCTATCGCAGAACTGCGAGAGTCATGGATGAAAACAGGTCCGAAATGGTGGAGTCTGACCGACACAGTGCCTCCTGATTGGGACCCGATCACACAGATGGAAAACGCAGGAATCGCCGTTAGGCGCCCAGCAGCAAGTGAGGATTTAGCTGTCAGTACATCGACTGGCTCACGCACTATCGAAGGCCGGGATTTGAAGGGTTGGGCGGTAGCTGGGTCGGGGCAACCCGGTGATAGATCACACGTAATGAAATGCGACTGACTGTTCGTCCGTCGAGTGCGACGCCAAACCAATAAACTCCTGGTTCTTGGACTGGAAATGCCAGCGGTATCACAACGTTGACTCCTCGATCTTCGTCGCCCTCGAAATGCACATTTTCTTCTACTACTTGCAAGGGCTCATCTCTCGGACTCGTTGGAGTTATCGTCAAGCGTCCCGGCCCTCTGTGAAACCCAGATTTAAACATCAGCACCATTGTTGCCGGAATCCGGGTCCGAGGCATGTCCTCGGTTGACGCGCTGACAGTCCAGCGATCCACGATGCGGATGAGGCTAATTACTCCGTCAGTTTCCTGCAAGGCTTTCTCGCAAAGCAAAGCAGCCTGTAGGTATGGCCCACCTTGAATTGGCATAGCGGGAAACATCATACAGCAACGAGTAAGAATTAACCGCACTGTCACGCCATCAAGAACTAGCGCGTCTTGGTTATTTCATCAGCCAGCAGGTGAAGGTGTTCCGGCGGGACTACATCGAGGCTACAGAAAAATCGCGGGGGGATGAAAGAACTCACCTCAGCCGCTAAAGCTCGGACACAATTTCACGGAATTAACGGCCCGGCTGTCGCGCCCCTCCCAAGACCGCCGTGACTCATAGTTTTTTCGCGTCTCCCATAGGAGTGACGCAATGCTCGAAGCTGCGCGTACCCGCTCTAGCGCCCGCAAGGTCCCTCGACTCCGTATTGCGATTGAAAAAACCAATCGCAATGCTCTGCTCGGGATGACAAATCTTGGTCGGTTTTCGCTGGCTTGGTTTCGCTACGCAGGCTTAGTTCTTAGCTTCGCGGCTTTTTCTAGTTCTTTCAGAGCAGCCATGGTGCGGGCTGTGTAGTCTACACGTTTCGCCGACTTCGGGCGTCGATGGCGTTTGGTGGCGGTATCATGTTTTGACATTGTGTCCTCGTGTTTGCTTACAGTACCACGTTTGGGTTGAGCACGAAGGCCGGACACCTTCACAGATCCTGCTCGATCATGAGTCGGAAGCACGCCACTCAAGCCAAAGTGCGGATTGAATGGGCCACCCTAAAAACCCGTGGGCAGGTTCTGCTTGTCGTGCCACGTCTTGTAGGCGTACACCACCGCCAGCAGCGGCGGGGCCAGCAGCACTCCCCAGAACGGAATCAGAATGCCCAGCACGATCGGAGTCAGCAGCGACGCCCAGATCGGCACCTTGGCCACGCGCTTCATGATGTAGGGCTGCAACAGGAAGCCATCCACCACGGCGATTCCGGCGTAAAGCATGAGCACGTATAGCGGATGCTCCCAGTCTCCCCAGCGAAAAGTCGCGGCGAGGACAGGACCAATCACGCCCAGAACCGGCCCCAGATGCGGAACAACCTGCAAAGTCGCGGCTAGCAGCGCCCACAGAGGAGCCCACGGCACCTTGAGCACATAAAGGCCGATCAGCCAGAGCAAGCCAACGGCGATCGAATCCTGGAGTTGCGCGATGAGCCAGTTCTTAAGCGCACCGCTGGTGATGCGAAAATGTTCACCCAAGTTCATGCGTTATGTCTGATGCTACGGCGGTGCAATCCGGTACTCGGCGCAGTGATAGGGAAGCGAGCCAAACGCGCGATTATTGCGTCGCAAAATACGCGACGCAACGCGCGGCTCGCCCAGATCCCTCGCCGCGCAAAGAACGCTTGCTTCGGGATGACAATCAAACTGACGTCATCGAACAGGGCGCCTGTTTTTAGCCCGTGTTAGACTCGAAATATACCCCTTCGGCGAGGAAACTCGGATGAAATTCGGCGTCATCATTTTCCCCGGATCGAACTGCGATCACGATGCTTATTGGACCATCCAGCAGGTGGCGAAACAGCCGGTCACGTTTCTCTGGCACGAGTCGCATGACCTCCAAAACTGCGATGCCGTTATCGTTCCCGGCGGCTTTGCCTTCGGCGATTACTTGCGCACCGGCGCCATCGCGAAGTTCTCCCCCGTAATGGAATCAGTCAAGAAGTTCGCTGACGGCGGCGGCCTGGTGCTTGGAATCTGCAACGGCTTTCAGATTCTGTGCGAGTCCGGATTGTTACCCGGCGCCCTGATGCGAAACGTAGGCCTGAAATATGTCTGCAAGCCGGTTCACGTAAGAGTGGAGAACGCCGATACTCCCTTCACCCACGCCTGCCGCGAGGGAGAAGTTTTGACCATCCCCATCGGCCACATGGAGGGCAACTACTTCTGCGATGAGACTACTTTGGCGGAATTGGAACGAGATAAGCAAATCGTATTTCGCTATTCGAGTCCGGAAGGCGAGATCATCCCTGAGGCGAACCCGAATGGTTCGCTAAACAATATCGCCGGCATCTGCAGTCCCGGCCGCAACGTGCTTGGCATGATGCCGCATCCTGAACGCGGCAGCGAACCCGAGCTTGGCGGCACTGACGGCTTCAAAATCTTCGAGTCGCTGGTCGGCGCCATGGCGGAAAAATAGCCTTGGCATAGATTGGTACGCGTTTTCCTCAACATTCGATTGCATATGCTCAATTAGCACTTCCCTTTCATATTCTGTTTTGCTAGGTTGAAATCCCCTCGCTTCCCCGGACTGCCCGGTCTTGGTATTGGTGTCGCTATTTACCGGGAGGAGTCCGATGACCGCACGAGAGATGATTGACAGTCTCTCCGGTACCCTGTTGTGCGACGAGCGCATTCTCAGCGTGCCCGAGAGAGAACTGCTTGCCAACTTACTGCAGCGTACAAGAGCCCATGGCAGCGCGTCGGAAAATGCCGTAGCCGAGGCGATCACTCGCACCGTGGGAGAAATCGTCGCCGAACGAGCCCTCGGAGTTTTGGGCGAAAGTATTACCAAACAACTGTTTCAGCAGCAGTTGGG
>JABDBE010000070.1 GCA_013288805.1 Acidobacteriota bacterium | reverse complement strand
TTACGGCCGGAGTCGTGCCCGCGCCTTTTTCCGAATCAGATTGCCCCGCACACAACAGTTGAGCAGCCAGAACCGCTAAGGCTACGCCAACGGGAAATGACCAGTTCTTCATAAGTGTCCTGTCCAGTTACAGCTCTTGTTTTGCCAAATCGAAAATTGGAAGATCTGGCGCCAAAGATAGGCTTATTCGATTTCGGCGCTTTCGACCAATCCTGTTAGCTTTGATGCAGTCGTGGAAGTGATTTCGTACTGCCGAATCTTATAGAGGAGCCCACGATAGCTGATGCTCAACAGTTGTGCCGCTCGCCGGCGGTTCCAACCGGTTTGCTCCAGGGCCCGGCCAATGGCGTGAATTTCTGCTTCCGCACGCAATCGGCGCAGTCCAACTTGCAGTGGCGAGTTCGTGGAAGGGAGGGCGGGCGCTCTCAACACCGGCTCCGCATTCGCTTGTGGTTCATTCTTCGCGGCTAACACTTCCGCGTTCTTCGTAGGACTTGCTTTTAATTGATCCATGTAAACTCGCAGTCGCGAAAGCGCAGCGGTCGTCGTGCGATTTCGACCGATTCCAAAATTGTAGCCTTGTAGCCGAATCGACTTCAGGACGCAATCTCCTCAACCCGTCAGCCTATTGTAGCTCCGCCCTCTGAGTCACATTTCGTGACCCGGAAAACCTATTTTCCCCCGAAACGTTGGCTTTCAAGCCTTCTTCACCAGGGGAGGATGCGGCACAAACCGATCCTCAATTGGAAGGGGGAGTGAAACAAAATCGCAACAAAGTCTTGCGTCAACAGAGACGGTGTAACCCGCGTGCACGGCACGCTTAAAGTGATTTGAGGTTACAAGTGCTTGCAGTTTCCTGCAAGAGGTCCAAAGCCCTAGTGACTAAAGACTCCAACGTCATTAAAGACTTATACACCAATAACTTACGATATATTAGTCCATCCCTATAGCTGGTCCGGGCTGGTGTTGAGGGTTTAGGTAGCACCCAGCCAACGGCTTTCGACGCAGCTGCCGCACCAGAGGTTGTCTAAACTAAGCTCCAATCGTCGGCCTCCGAGATAACCCTAAGCCGGTTGGGCTTCAGGTGATGTTGCATACTTGAAGGGACAACCTGCGTCATCAAAGTTTTATTCGGAATCGAACCAGGAATCAAACCTACTTGTACATGGCAAGGCCGCCACAGGCTTGGGGTTGCGACGTAGTAGTCGGCGCGGGACAATTTGTAGTTCCAGGCTGGTAATTCTGCGCCCCGCCAGCCAGAAAGATTTTTCCCTCGGCGATTGTCGGCACGATAAACTTGACCGCCCCTGGGTTGCCGGGAAGGCTGGAGTTGTAGGCTGACGTATCCCAAAGCTCGGGACCTAGCGTTCCCTCACCACCCCCCGTCGGAATCGCTCTGTAACTATAAAGAACCGCCGCCTTGGCGGCTTGGTTGGGCCTCCCAAAGCCGCCGGTCTCGAGCGCCCACACAATGGCATCATTGATGTTCGTGGATTTGCTCTCGTCCCAAGTCACCGTCGGAGAAGCTCCTGGGTATTGAAACCGGTGGGCAGGATCCGCTCCCGCTGGAGTGGTCTGGAATGCACCGACGCCACCTGCCTTCACGAAACGATAGGCTTTGATAACGTCGACAATGCCGGCTACATACAGATAGTTGTGAACATTCTTGCCGGTTCCTCCGGCAAGGAACGCCGGTGCGCCACGACTTCCGCTGTCCGGAGTTTGCTCGGCATTGTGTATCGCCAACCCCTGGAAGCATTGCGCGATGAAGTGTGCGATGGGTGCATTTGCTGTGCTGCAGGCATACTCGTCCGGGCTGTTCCATTGATTATCGATCTGCCCCAGATTTCCCGTAAATATGGAATAGATCATGCCCTGCTTGCCCGCGGCTACCATCAGCGGATTGTTGACTTGAAACGTAGGCGACAACAAAACGACTCCGCCCGCACCCAGATCCCAGTTGTTGGGACCGATCGCGACTTGACAGTACTGTCCCGTGCTGTCGAACGCGCACGGACTCGGACACTTCTGAGGAGCGGGATTGGTGCAGGCGATGACACTTTTCCCAGATTCCAATCCCTTAAAATCAGGCGGCGTATAGAAATCTGCGAGACCGCTGTCGGTCAACTTGACCACGCTGTCGCCGTATTCTCCCCCACCCTGAAAGGAATAACTGCCATTGCTCGTCGCCAGATAGACATTTCCATTGCCGTCCACTGCAGGGGCGGCGCCTCCCATCCAGATACCACCTTCACAGATCTTCCCAGGACAGCCCTGCTCGCTGTTAAACACGGTATAGCTACTAGAGAATCCCTGGGTTCCGCCATAGTTGTAAGCGAACTCCATGGCGAAGCCAAAGTAAGGTGAAACATCGCAATGGGAACCCCACGCAATCCAGAGTTTGGCGGTATTGTTGGCACCATTCACCAGAGCGACGCCAGCTCTCTGGTTGTTGTATAGAGGGCTGAATCCGGGAGCATGGTTTGCAGCGAAAGTAGAATCCAGGACGACCGGACTGCCTGGGATTTCCTGAAGCGTGTCGGCAAAAAGTCCGTGCAGCTTCTGCCGGTAGGTCTTGACGCCGCTGCTGCTCACATCTTCGTGTTTGGTGACAAGATAAATCACCGGAGGGGTCACGGAAACATCAATCACCGGTGTGCCAGTGATTCCAACCTCGGGCGCGATGTCGGTGCAGGCTTTCGGCAAATCGGTATACGGGACCGCGATCTCCGTGTATCCGGATCCAAGGTCACTGGCGTTATCCAGGTTCACCTGTTGCAAAACCGTTCCCGTGCTGCTGGTGCTGTCTGCATCCATCGCATACACGCTATTGTTCTCGGTTGCGACGTAGACCACGTTCTTGGCCACACCACTCACTTGCAACTGGTGGACGTAGAGCGGTTGGGTGTAAATTGGTCCGTCCGTTGTTGCCAGCCATTGTGGCGAAGGGTGATTGCTGGAGCTCAGCGTTGAGGCTTTGAGCACGCTCTCGTGCGGATTTACTCCGTCGCGGTTGTTGTCGTTGTGATAAGTGAGCACGCAGGGCGTGGTGCCTGTGCAATACGTCTGTCCGATCGTCAACTTTCTTTTCGAGCCTTCAGCAAAGTTTCGAATTACGAACGAACAAATGACCAGCGCAATCAACGCGACGGTTCTCGGAGTGGCTTTCATGACAGACCTCTGGGTTCCGCACGAATGACGAAGCCGCGACAGACGCGGGTTGTCGACAGTTGCGCTCCCGAATTCAATTCCCTCAACCTATCTAAACCGTCAACGGAGAAAAGATCAATAGATAATCTTCCCAGGAAACTTTCGCCCAGAGTCTTTCGTCTGCTTGGGCGTGTACTGTCGGGATGTACTACTGATTATTGCAGTTACCAAGTTACCGCTTACAATCCCGACATCATGACAGGGCTTATTCAAGAAAAATGCTTTCATATTTTGAAAGAAAACGCGTTTGCAGGCTGCTTAACCGGCGGTTGGCGCTATGTGAATTCAACGGAAAAATTAGTCGCCAGCAAGAGCAGAATTCTGCTCGGGGCGCTGTTCTTCATACTTACGGCCGGGGCGTTTGCTCAAATTCCCGCCGGCTATTTCGGCATGACAATGACTGCGACGGATTCACAGGAGCCATATCCATCCGCGTCCATCGCCAGCATCCGGCTGTGGAACACGGGCACGGACTGGGCTGATATGAACCCCGCAGCTGGAGTCTACGATTTCGACCGCTTCGACATGTGGTTGAGCGAAGCCGCGAACCACAATCTGAGCGTTCTTTACACCTTCGGACGCACTCCAGTCTGGGCTAGCTCGGATCCCAAGATGGGTTGCCACGGCAATCCAAACGGTCAGTGCGCTCCTCCTAAAGACCTGGATCCAGACGGCAGCGGACCAGATCAACTGTGGAAGGACTTCGTCACCGCTATCGTGAACCACAACCAGCAAAGTCCCACCGGACATGTTTCCTACTGGGAAATCTGGAACGAGCCCAATGCAATCGGAAACTGGAAAGGCACGATGGCCCAAACTGTGCGCATGGCAGCTGATGCCTACAACATCATTAAGAAAATCGATCCCTCAGCAACTGTGACCAGTCCCGCACCTACGGGCGAATGGATGCCCGACGGGAAGCACACTGCGGTTGCTCTCTGGATGCAGCAATTCCTGGCTGCCGGCGGTCTGAGCTACGTGGACGTCTTCAGCTTTCACACCTACGTGTGGCAGAAAAATTCACTTCCAGTCGCCGAAGAAGTCGTCCCGTTGATCAAGAGTGTGAAGCAAGTGATTGCCTCATACCACGCGAGTTCCCGGCCCGTATGGTCGACGGAAGGCTCCTACGGAGCCGGCGTGAACGGAGACCAGGGCCTTGGCGATCCTGACCTTCGCGCGGCGTTCACCGCGCGCTTCCTGCTTCTCCAATATTCCGCAGGTCTACAAAGATTCTATTGGTTCGCGTGGGATTCGATTCCGCCCGAGGGATGGGGGACCATGTGGACTTGGGATCAAAGCAGCGGTTGCACGCAACCGTCGGGCGGAGGATATTTGTGCGGGACAGGCATCGCTTACCAGCAGCTCACCGACTGGATGATCGGAGCGCGATTGACCCAGTATTGCAAGCAGGGGACGCAAACATCGCGGTGGACCTGCCAGTTCAGCCGGTCCGGGGGTTACGTGGCGGAGGCGATTTGGGATCCTGCGCAGACTTGCAAGAATGGCTCCTGTGCGGTGAAGTGGGTTTCGGTTCCAAGCCAATTCATTTCTTACCGCGACATCGCCGGAAATAAACATTCCATCGGCAAAGGCCTAGCGCCAGTCGGCGCTAAACCCATTCTGCTCGAGAACCAATAACGCCTCGTCAGCGTCGTTGGTTTCAAGTAAATAGTAGCCTCGCTTTGTAGCTAGCGTTCCTGGGCCCACTGAAACTTCCTATTGCGAAGGAAGCAACCCGAGCACATCCAGTTCGCTCCCCGTGCCCACATACACTTTCCCGTTCATGATCGTGGGTACAGAAAAGGTGATACCAGGGCCAAGCACGTCGCGCGTTCCAGCTTGGCTCGTGTTGTACAACTCCACGGAAACTTTTGTGGCATCGTAAGCGTGCAATATCTCAGGCGGAAAAATCCCTTTCACCATCGCCGGCCGTTCAATCGTCCATACAATTCCGTTGGTCGATCCGTTGGCTGAAATAGCAGGTGTACTGCCTGCAAGGAATTTCTCGGGCGCCTGGTAAACCGGGATGGTGGAGAGCAGTCCATTCGTCAAAGTGTACTGGCTGAGAAAATCTTTTCTGCCCGAATAATAAACGGTGCTATTCCAGTAAGCTCCGCTGCTCCAATAACCGTTCGTGGAACCTTGAACGGTTTGGATTACGTGATTGGTTTTCGGATTATACTTGCCCATATCGGAGCGATTGACAACATAGATGAGCCCCTGCTTTCCCGCGCTGACGATCTCGTTGGGAAATTTCCCCTGCTGCGTGGGGAGGAGCAGGCCCACGCCCGACCCTAGATCGATGTCACTCTTATTTAAGTTGTATTGATCGTCGGGGGTAAAGTAGTCCAGCAGGACCAGCGTAGGACTGAATTTTAGAAAGCTGTCCCCGTAATCGCTACCGCCGCGGTTCACGTCGAATGTCCCATTGCCGGTTTGTAAATAAATGTGCCCGGCCGGGTCAGCGGTCAGTCCCCCACCACTTTGCCAGACACCACCGTCGGAACCGTTCGGCGTACTGTTGAAGAGCGCTGTTTGATGCAGACTAGCTGCGCCGTAACCCAGGACCCAACCGTGGAATGGAGCGACGTCGCCGAACGAGGCCCAGCCGAGGTAAACAACTCCGTGCAACAGGAGCAATCCCGGACGCTGATTTTCGTGCAGCGGGCTAAAGCTCACTAAGCCGCCCTTGTTTCCCGCTCCGGTTCCCTTCACCGAAGCTTTGATCACCACTGGGCCGCCGAATTTCTCCGCTCCGCTGGTGATGTCGAGCGCGTGCAGCCGCTGCACATACTTGCCATTTTCTTTTGTGGCAGCGACTAAGTACATGGTGCCGCTTGTGGGATCGATCACCGGTGTTCCGGTGATCCCAATCACCGAATCGAAAGGACACGGATTTGACTCCGTATCCGCGCACGGAATCGGTGTGATTCCCTTGCCCGGATCGATGAAGCTATCTGACCAGAGAGCGCTGGTAACCACGCCGTCGGCGTCGAAAGCAAACACGCTGTCATTCTCCGTGGTCACATAGACAACATTGAATGTGCCTTTGCCGGGAATCACTACACTGTTGACGTACAGAGGCTGCCCGAAGATTTGCCCATCGACTGGAAACGAAAACAGCTTTCCGAAGGTTGTGGAATTGACATTCGTCGGATTGAGAATTGTCTCCTGGAGGTTCTGACCCGTGCGCGCCAGATCATTATGCCAAGTCAGCATACCCGTGTAGGTCTGAGCTTCGACGAGGCAAACATTCAAACTCACGAGGCAGACAGCAAGCAAAAGTTTCAACAATGGTTGAAAGATTCGGGGTAAGCATAGGCGATCACTGCGATTTGTTTGCATGGGTCCTCCGTCGACAAGGCTGCCGCTAGACTTTGCGATTCAGCACAGGGTCCCGGGGGGAAAGAACTGCCGGCCATTGTGATCCCTCCCTTGCCGGCTGTCAACTCAATGCGGAGCAACATTTTGTCACGCTTCGGGTTTATCTCTGGAAGCCCACATCTAAACCAATGTTGCGATGTTCCAGGTTCCCTGGTTTTCGCATCTTAAGGGACTTGATGGTAGGTACAGACCATATCCAATTGGCAGGTGAATAGTGCTGCAGAATTTGTTTAGACGGCTGCGATTTCGCGAAGCGAAACGCATTGACGGGAGCCCCGGAGCTTCCTACTTCGGGCCCGCCCTGGCAACCGCAATCACATTGTTATGCGCGGTCGCACTTACTCAGTGCGGCGGCGGCTCCGCGGCGCAGCCCCAGCCAACCCCGGTAGCTCCGGCCTGCAACGCAGGCAATAACGGACCCGTCACCAACCCTCCGTTGGCCGGGCTGTATGCGCTGAGTCCCGGACCAAGCGGCACATTCTTTGGCATTAACACGAATGTCCTTAAAGATCCTTGGCCAACCACTGCGATTCCGTTGAGCAGTTGGCGCAGTCTGGGCTCAGCCGTGAAGTGGGCTGACATCAATACCGCTTCCGGCGTGTACGATTTCTCCCGCTTGGATCAGTGGTTGGGCGAGGCCAAAGCCAACAACACAGACGTCATGTTTACCACCTACGCCACGCCAAGTTGGGCGTCTTCCCGGGGCCAGAATTCAGCTTCTCCGAACACCTGCTGTGCTTTCGAGATGCAGAACGGACCCGGCATCTGCGATCCTCCAGTTGACCTGAATTGTGACGGAACCGGAGCGGACGCGATTTTCATTGACTTTCTCACTGCCCTGGTTCAGCACGTCGGCCCCGGAACCATCAAGTATTGGGAAATGTGGAACGAACCCAACGTGCCCAGCGAGTGGAACGGAGAGGTCGACTGCGCCAGTTCGGGAGTATCACATCCCGGCGACGTCATGCTAGCCAGAATGGCGAAGGACCTGAGGACCACCGTCACTGCAGTGGACCCCAACGCCCTGTTCACAACGCCTGCAGCCACTGACGACACAAAGGCTGGCGATTGGCTGGGTACGTATCTGAGCAGCACCGACGGCGGCACCTACGCCGATATCAACGCGTTTCACGGCTACATCAGCAATGGCGCCTGCCCGACTGACTGTCCGGTGGCCGAGGAGGTTGGAAACGAAATCGACCATCTGAATTCGCTGCTGCCCGCGGCCGCCAAAGGTAAGCCACTCTTCGATACCGAAGGCTACTGGGGCACGGCGAAAAACTCCGACGGCACACTCACAACCGGCATTACCGATCCCGATCAGCAGGCTTCGTTTGTGGCGCGCTACTACCTGATTCAGATGTGGAAGCAAGTCGCGAAATTTTATTGGTGGAGCTGGGACATCGATTCGCAGACTGCGTTTTTCAACTCCACTAACAACTTATTGACAGCTGCCGGCAATGCCTACGTGCACATCGTGCAATGGACAGACGGCGGAGCCTCGAAGGTCGCATCTTGCGCCACCAATCCATCGGTCACTACGCGATGGACCTGCACCATCACGTCTCCGACCAGCGTCGTCTCGGTGCCCATCTGGGACACCTCGCAAACCTGCAACGCCGGAGTATGCACGACCGCCTCTGTCAACCTGCAGTCGATTGGGCTTTCATCCTTCAATGCTTATGAGGATCTGTATGGCCACACCACGCCAATCACCAATGGGACGGTGCCAGTCGGATTGCAGCCCGTCCTGCTGATTCAGCAGTAACGTGCCAGAAGTGATGCTGAAGAGTGGGCCATCTTTTTCCGCGGCACTTCGCAGGCAAAAGAAAGAGGGCAACCTGGATAAAGATTGCCCTCGTGTTATTTGACTGACCCTAGTTAACGACCCTAGTTGACGACCCTAGTTAACAACCAAGGTGACGCCCAGCGGATGAGCCGCCGTATTGCCGCCGTTCGTGCCAGCCGTACCAGTCACGCTCAGCTTGACCGCGTAGGTTCCCGACGGCGTGCCGCCGGTGCCTCCACCGCCGCCTCCACCACCGCCGCCAGACGAACTGCCGCCGCCGCAGCCCACTAAACTCAGGACGAGCGCCAGCGCCACAACAGTGAGAAGCACGATCGCGCCGTGGCGCTTACGCTTTCTCAGATCTCCGGCCAGAACGATGCCCATCAATCCGAAACCGGTAAGGCTCGCCATCAAGCCAGCCCCGCTCCCGTGAGCATTCACATCCGCCGGAATCAGCATCCCGGATGTGGGAGCAGTCGTGCTAATGGTAAGGGTTGTGCTGCCACTACCTGGCAACGTAGGTGGATTGAAGCTGCATGTCGCTCCCGTGGGCAGAGCTGAACAAGCCGAAGCGGGAAAGCTGATCGTCCCGTTGTAGCCGTTCGTGGGAGTGACAGTGATCTTGTACGTTGCCGCGGTCCCAGGGTTTACCGTTTGGCTAGTCGGGGTGGAGGCCAGAGTGTAATCTGGCTGCACGGCAACCGGCACGACAGTCTCCTGCACCGCCGCCGAGGTAGTTGGAATGTAGTTGGTGTCGCCGCTGTATGCAGCCGTGATACTGTGCGTGCCCGCAGTCGCGAAAGTGGTGGGGAGCGACGCTACGCCAGCGCTGATCGTTACCGGTGTCCCCAATTTGGTCGTGCCATCGAGGAAGGTCACGGTGCCCGTCGGAGCCGTGGTCACGCCACGCACCTTGGATCCCGTTATCGTGGCTTTGAAAGTGACCGACTGACCGACACTCACTTGCGGCGCCGACGTGGTCAGAGCAGTGGAGTTTCCGCTGGTGTTCAGCAGCACGCCAACGCCCGAGAAGGCCTGCTCGAATCCGCTTGTAACCGCATCGAGCACACCGTCGCCGTTCACGTCGACCAAAGCAAAGTCCCAGGCCCAGCGGTTGGTGGCAAATTCCAGCGGACTATAGAAAGTGCCATTGCCCAGGCCGTACATAACACCCACAGTCCCCGAAAGGGCGTTGGTGTAAACCAGGTCGGGATGGCCGTCCAGGTTCAGGTCGGCAATCTTCACGTAGCCAGGAAGCGCCGGACTCTGTGCGCTGCTGTTAAGGAATGTTGCCGTCTGGAATGTCCCATCGCCGTTGCCTAACGCGACTGCGATTCCCTGATTTGCCTCGGTTACATCTTGAATGGTCACAACCAGGTCAGCTTTGCCGTCTCCATTGATGTCGGCCACGGCAGCGTTGTAAGGGTTGAGGAATGTGCTTGGAAGTTGGAAATCGGGCTTGGCCGTAAAGGCGCCAGCGCCATTGCCCAACAGCACAGCCACGGAATTGCCAGCCGCGGTGCAGTGTCCCAGGGAGCATACGCCATAAAGGGGCGCTATCAAGTCGAGCTTGCTGTCCCCATTCACATCGGCGGCGGTAATTTCCGTCGCGACCGTGGAGAGCGGGTAATTCACGACAGGGACGAAGCCCGTTCCGTTGTTGATCAGCACGCCGACATCAGCCGTCGTGGGGGCAGTAGCAGAATTGTTGTTGACGATGGCAAGGTCCGGCTTTCCATCGCCGTTGAAGTCGGCGGTCACGATCCCCACAGGATTTTTGTTCGTGCCCGTCCCCGATTCCGTGACATACGTCGGGCCCGTAGTGAAAGTACCGTCGCCGACGCCATAGAACATTTGAACGACTCCGTTGTAAGTGTCGCTCGCCGCGATGTCCAGCTTACCGTCACCGTTAAAGTCGGCCACAGCGACAAACTGCAGTTCGTAATTCGCCACAGAATTTGGGGGAGTGTAATTTACGCCGGGCTTAAGGCTGCCGTCCGCATTCGAAAGGAACACAGTGATTGGTGCCGCGTTGGTGCCGTCGGCGTTGCCAATTACGAAATCGGGAATGCCGTCGCCGTTAAAGTCGCCAGAGGCTAAGCCCACGCCCTCCGGTTGAAACCCGCCATTTTTGTGCAGCGCGTAGTAGTTGATGGCGGAGCGGAAGCTCCCGTCACCATAGCCTTCGAGAAAGACGAAGTTCTGCTGGTTGTCGGGCACAACCACGTCCAATTTGCTGTCGCCGTTAAAGTCCGCCACCAGAGCCGGCACAAAAGGAGCGCCACCGGTCGTATAGCCTGTTGTTGGCTCATTTACCGTGCCGTCGCCATTTCCCAAAAAGACTTCGATGGCGCTGTCATTCAGGTCGGTAACGACAATATCGTTCTTACCATCTCCGTTAATGTCTCCAATCGCGATCGCGGTTGGATTTGGAAACGTGATTATCTGGTCGGTCATCGCTATCGGATAGTAGACACCTTGGGCGAAGCCACCGCTGCCATTGTTAAGATAAACCGTAATCGTGCCATCTTGGACACAGTTCGCGCTAACTAGATCGCCTTTGCTACCCGTAGCCACAACGCCGCCCCCTAGAAAGCAGGAGTCGTAGAAAGTGTTGCCGTTGACGGTGGGATTCACCAGCGGAGACGGCCCTGAGTAACTAGTACAGGGATTCGTGCCACTGCTGCAGAGGTAAACTACGATCTGGTTGGCCGTTGCTGTTCCTCCAGCGGCGGCAGGCGCCGCGAAATCGAGGAAGCCGTCGCCGTTGAAGTCGGCGAAGACCATCGGATTGCCAGGGACGCCCTGGGTTGTCGGGCCCGGATTCAGTGGACCCGTGAACATGACAGATGCGGGGCTCGCGGCTGTGAACGTTCCGTCGCCTTTACCTATCATGGTCCAAATGTTGCCGTTCGGAGTGCCGGCGTCAGCGATTACAACGTCAGGAATTCCGTCTCCATTTACGTCGGTCACGGTAGCCCATACAAAGCCATTGGATTCGACTGCGACCCCAGCGTTCGCCGCAGTGAATGTTCCGTCTCCATTGCTGAGCCAACCCTGAATTGTGGTGGAGCTGCCGGCGGTGGCGGGGTGAACAACCACGATATCGTCCGCCACCTCTGAAGCACCCTTCAGATGCGCAACGAAAATCGGATCCTGCTGATCTTCGCCCGTCAAGGTCGTCAGGACGCTGGTAAAAGAACCAGCCCCGTTATTCAGCGCCACGGAGATGCTGAATTTATTAGTGGCGGCGCCGGTATTCACGATAGTGGCGGCGCTCTGAAAGCCCTTCCCGGCGAAGTCGCCCATCACTGCTGGGAAGATGCCGGGAATCCCGCCAAGCGCGAAGGTTCGCGGGGCGCCCAAGAACCCGATGCTCGTCGGCGGGGCGCTTTGAGCAAATCTCCGCGCCGTCGATTTGGCAACCGCGGCGCGGTTGATCGCGCGCTTTTGCGATTGGGATGCGTGAACTGCCTGCGCTCCCGATGCACCGCCGTTCTGTGCACTCGCTTGGTTGTCAGAGCTAAAGCTGGATAAAAATACCAGCAACGAAAGAACAGTAAGGCAAGCAACTCGCCTGATCATTGGTTATCGCACTCCCTTTTGCAGTTCACTTCTTTTTTTAGATTGGTGGCGTATCGCGGGTCGCGGCTGACTGCCGATTCAGGACAGCGCAGGTGTACCGGCCGAACAACTGCCGAAAGTGTAGCTGGGAATTTGTCAACTGTGAATTCCACTTCCGTACCCCACAGACGTAAACTTCGGTACCCCATAGGTAACCAGTTGCGCCCTTTGCACAGTTTCATGTTTTGAAAATCGGAACGATATTCCTGCGGCCAAAGCACGACAACGGGGCGACGCGCGAAGCTCCAACGTAATGAACCATACTGCGACGAGCATGATTTAATCAAGCTGAATTTATCTTCTTCCCGTTGACAAAGTTGCTACAGAGAACTTCCATCCGCGCCAAGAACCCGCCCCGTAATCCCAACCAGAACGCCGTAAGCCGCTAAACTGTCAATGGCTTAGCAATCCGAATCCCCGAACCGCTCTCGCTTAACTCTCCGATACAACTAATTCCCCTCTATCCGCGTCAAACCGCTCGTTAAAGTGACACTTTGAGGCATTTTCTTCTTGAAAGGTTTTCTTGACGCTAAAGAAAACCAGCTGTGCACCGAGTGGAATGGTTGGCGCCAGGGTTTAGATTAAGTCCCAGGGAAGTCCGTCCAGTACGACCATAAAAGGAGAACTTAACGGATGGTTCGACCGACAACGCTGTTCGCGTGGGGCTTGGTAGTGTGCACGGCGGGGATCCTGATCAGCCTCAACGGCTGTGGAGGCGGCGGGGGATCGTCGATGACTCCACCGCCAACCCAGAAAATTCAGCATGTAGTAATAATTTTCCAGGAGAATCGCACGCCCGACAATCTGTTCCAGGATCCCAACCTGGTAGCCAAAGGCGCGGACATCCAAAGCTACGGGATCAATTCCAAAGGTGACAAAATCCCTCTGCAGCCGCAATCCCTAGGAGTTGATTACGATCTCAGCCATGCGCACAGCGCGTTTCTCGAAATGTACGACGGCGGCAAAATGGATGGAGCCGATAAGATCGCGGTCCTGTGCAAGGCCAGCGACTGCTCGCCACCACCTCCGCCGAATCCTCAGTTCTGGTCCACCGATCCCAGCCAGTTGGGGCCGTATTTCCAATTAGCCGAAACCTATACCTTCGGCGATCGTATGTTCCAGACCAATCAGGGACCGAGTTTTCCCGCGCATCAGTACATTATTTCTGGCACATCAGCGCCCTCGGCCACCAGCACTTCGTTCGTTGCGGAGAATCCCGCGGGGAACGCGCTGTTCTTCACCGACGCCGGATGTACCGCGCCATCCGATGAATACGTTGCTTTGATCAATCCCAGCGGGCAAGAGACTTCGAACATCTATCCTTGCTTCGATCATCCCACGCTGACCGATCAACTCGACACTCAAAACATCAGTTGGAAATACTATGCACCCGGCCCGGGTTGGATCTGGACAGCGCCCAACGCGATTCAACACATGTGCGTGCCCAACGCGCCCATACCCAACGCCACCGCTTGCACGGGCTCCGATTGGGTCAATCACGTCGTCTTAAATCAGACCCAGGTGTTGACCGACATCGCTGCCGGCAATCTCTCAAGCGTGACCTGGGTGATCCCGAACGGGCAATCCTCCGATCACGCCAGTTTCGCTGACGGCACCGAGGGACCGTCCTGGGTAGCTTCGGTGGTGAATGCCATCGGAAACAGCCAGTTCTGGTCCAGCACCGCGATCATCATTGCCTGGGACGATTGGGGAGGTTGGTACGACCACGTCGCGCCTCCCATCGATTCCACCTATGGCTATTACGAATACGGCTTCCGCGTACCCTTAATCGTGGTCTCCCCGTACGCCAAGGCTGGCTACATCTCCCATGTTAAGCACGACTTCGGCAGCATCCTGAAATTCACCGAGGAGCAATTCAACCTGACCACAGTCGCTCCGGGATATGCCGACACGCGTTCCGATGATCTTTCCGATTGCTTCGATTTCACCCAGACTCCGCGGACTTTTCAGACCATAAAAGCAGAGAAAGATGCCAGCTATTTCATCAACGATAAGAGGCCTCTGGAACCTCCCGACGACGATTAAAAAGCCGCCCGGAGGAAGTATGCAAACTATTTCATCTTGACAACCCGTTAGATTGGGGCAGAATGATAGGAGTTTGAGTCGCACACTCGTCGTACTCCCCACCTAACGAATCTTTGGAGCGTATCCCATGTTTTGTGTTGCAAGCCCACATGACCGCAGCGACTTTCGCTCGAATCCCCCGCAGAGAAAAGTTGCTTTTGCCTTGGCCGCATGCCTGACCTCATTTTTATTGTTCGCCTCG
>JABDBE010000069.1 GCA_013288805.1 Acidobacteriota bacterium | reverse complement strand
TTGAGATGACGTTGAAGAGTGGGCTTTTTTGGGCTTCCTCCAATGTCAGCTTCTCGGTTGTCAGCTTCTTCAGATCATTGCCGATGAAAAGCTCGTTCTCAGGGAGCTGGATGGCGCCGAGCACCTTTGACGAGTTGTTCTGATAGACCTTCATGTCCTGAAACGTCTTGCCCTGATACTCGATAGGCCCGAGAATACGATTCTCCCATACGATGATTGAGCCAGGCTCGGCCATGTCCGCAACCTGACGAAAGCCGTTGAGGCATTCCTGCTGAGCCTCACCGCCTTGCAGTACCGTGTGAATGTACAAGCGCCGGCCGTGCTCCTTCAGCACGTCCCGGATGCCGTTGCGGACGATGTAATCCCACACAGCGATGAAGGAGGATGCCCCGTTATCGACGATAAACGGCCCATCCTCTTCGAGCATAAGGACTACCATCTCTTCAAATCTAATCGGGTCGAGGGCATTGTCTTTCAGGAGCTCGATCGCCCTAGCGTTAAAGGCCTTGAACGCGGCAAGTGTATGGTTGACGGGATCGGTATCGAAGCAACGGGGTTTCGCGCCTTTGTGCATCAAGTATTGAGCCATGAGAGAAGCGACAAAGCTCTTGCCTACTCCCCCCTTGCCTTGCAGTGTCATGTGAATGTCGTGAACCGACGTTTTGAGCTTCGCGGGTCCTTGGGTAGCGTTGTTGCCGTTCAATTCCGTTTTGGCCATGTCATCTCCTGTCTCTGCCGCTGGATTAATACAAATCTTCCTTATTCGCCGTACCACTGAAATTCGGGATAGTTGGTTTCTTTTGCTTCAGGTTCGCCAGCGGATCCGTCTTGAGGAGCGGCACTTTCTCGCCTGCCGACGTTGACGAGGTAGTAAGGGAGTCCTCATTGCTCATGAGAGGATTCAGCCCTCTGTCCGGTGGCGGATTGGATCGTTCGGCTCTTACCCAACGTGGTCTCTTCTCCTCTTCGCGTCGGATTCTTCCGATGTAAAGGGAGAGTTGCTTATATGAAATCGCGATCCCATGTTTGTTGAGCATGGCGTAAACATCAGTGAGACTATGACCCGAGTCGAGAGCAGCTTGGATATCGGGCAGCATCCACCGAATTTGACCCATCAGTGACTTTGGTCTTTGGTGCCTGAGCTTGCGGATCGATTCAAGAACATCTTCTGTCTTGTCGGCTGCACTCCTTCTCCCTGAGTTCACTCTGGTTGCCTCCAATATCCGGAATTCAACAATATTCGTATAGTTTTCATACAAAATGTCGTCAGCGTTGCCCGTAACGGCTTGAAGGGAATCGGAAGCCATCCACACAGCGAAGGCAAACCGCAAAGACACCGTAGTGGAACATAAAAGAAACGTGCCACCCTGCGGGGCTTTGGCGATGTTTACTCGTGTATTTACAGTCAGTTATGGTGTGGTACGTTCTCGATGCGTGTGCCACGTTTGTGGCGCACGTTATTTTCAGGGCGTTGTCGAACCGGTAAAGCTCCCCAATAACTCTCTCCATTTTTCATAACCCCAACTACAGAAATGTTGACATTGCCGCCAAAACATACTGTAGTAGATAGCAACCGGAGTCTAGTACGAAACCGTCGCAACCGTCAACAGCTTTCATACGATAATCATCATCCAAAGAGGGGTGTTATTTGGCTAGAAGAGGTGAAGGTCGTAACGTGCGCTTCGAACCGGCGATGCTTGAGGCGATTGACCAAGCAGCAAAGGACGGAGGTTTTGCCTCCCCTTCCTCGTTCATCCGGCAGGCAGTGGTTAATCAGCTCCAAGGCGCCTCGAAGGCCCTGAATGATACAGAGGAACGTATCTTAGCGACCCTAGAGCGCCAGAGCCGGGACATCCGCAAGTTGACCACGGCAGCCGTCCTCTCTTATGCCAGCCTCGACACTTTCATCAAGCTCTACCTGACCTACCAGCCGGAAATTCCGCCCGAGGCGAGGAGTGCCAGCGTGGCGACCGCGAAGCTGCGGTACGAGAAGTTCAAGGCCGATGTTGCCAGGGAAGTGACAGGCAACGTGGCCGCCGCTCTACGAGAATGGGTTGACTCATTAGGTAACAGCTGATGGCCACATTTGCTGTCGAAGAAAAACCGTTTCGTCTCCGTCCGCGCGCGAACAAGCGCGCTGGCCGAGACGAGATTTCGATTTGGAGCCGTGCAGGCCGCTCCGTGATGCGAATTGTTCGCCTCAACGTCCGGAAGCCGAAAGCCTCATCAGGCAAGGGAGCGAAGAAAACCGTTGCCCTTGCCAATAGATCGGGCCGAGTCAGAAACCAGAGAGTAGCCGTGCGCGTCACGTATGCTCCGAATCTCATGCCTGGTCATTGGAAAGCGCATGGGCGATATATTGCCCGTGACAGCGCGAGCCAGCCCACCAAAGACCTTCCGCCCGGCTTCGGGCCGGACGGGCCTGTGGGTGACATCGGCGGCACCTTGGCTGAATGGCAGAGGGCCAAGGATCCGCGTTTGTTCAAGCTCATCGTCTCACCTGAGTTTGGAGAGCGCATGGACTTGGTCGCACACACAAAAGCGCTGGTGGAGGGCATGGGTCAAGACTTGGGAAAGCAACTCGAGTGGGTTGCCGTTGTCCATCACAACACCGACCATCCTCATGTGCATGTGGCGCTTCGTGGTGTGTGCAAGGACGGACAGGAGATCAAGTTACCCCGCGAGTACATTCAGAAAGGGATTCGCTTACGGGCGGAAGATCTCGCTACAGCGCAATTAGGCATCCGTACTGAGGCGGACGTTGCCGAAGCCCATCGGCGCGAGGTCGTTCAACGGAGGTTCACTCCACTCGATCGGTCAATCGTAAAGCAACAGCCCGTCAACGCTAAGGGGCAGGACTTTGCTGCCCGAGCGAATCCCGCAGACCCGACGATGAAACCGTATCAACGGCAGCAAGAACAGTTTCTTGCGAACCGCCTCCGGGCGCTCGTTACTATGGGACTTGCGACTGAGAAAGGGCCGGGAGAATGGGAGGTCCGCGGCAATTTCACAGAAGTGTTGCGGACTATGCAACGGACCTCTGATCGGCAAAAATCAATAGCCCAACAAATGAGCCTTGCTTCAGATCATCGTCTACCGCTCCAAGTGGATGATTGGCGGAAATTAAGGACTATCGAAGGGCGCGTACTCGGACACGGCGAGGAGGAAAACAGCGCCAAGCGCTACATGCTTCTTGAAGGCACCGATGGGAAGTTGCACTACCTCACACACACGCCGCAGATCGACTGCGCCCGACAGGCGGGCCTGCTCAAGCCCGACTCGTTTGTGACGATCCAGAGGACGACGATAGACGGGAAGATCGGGCATCGGTTGGAAGAACACGGCACCGCAGACGCGATCGTGACGGACAGAGCGTTCATCAGCAATCGGGCGGCACGGCTCAATCAAATCCGAAATCACGCCAGCGCGCAAGAACGTCTCGACGGCTCGAAAAACGTATGGCCTGTTTACGGAGGCTGGCTCGGCAAGTACAACTCCGCTATCGAACAACGCGCACAGGAACTACAGACGGAAAAGGCAGCGCGCCAGGTCGAAAGGGATTTAGCAACGTTCCCGAGACCGCGCCGCAAGGACGTTGGCCGGTAAGGCTCCACAATAAATCTCGCCAATCTCAGCGCCCTGACTACAGGAAATGTTGACTTCTTCGCTCAAACCTACTGTAGTAGATAGCAACCGCAGTACGACACGAAGCCGCCGCAACAAAGGAGGATTTGCAATGGCTATTCAGCATGAAGTCTCGATAATCGAGACTGTCACGACCAACGGGAGTCAGATTGGTTTTGCCGCTGCACTGCGCATCCATCAGACGGAAGTCGCAAAACTTATCGAATCCGTCCACGGTCCCGGTACGGCAAACACGTTTTTGGACCATGTTCACCGTAAAGGAAGGTCGTACATAGACCTTGAAAGTGGCGTACAAATATGGGGCTCGAGCAAAGAGGATTTGGGGCAAGAAGACATCCGCCGCGATACGGTGGGCACCCTGGCGGACGCCCAGGGCGTATACGGCAATCTCTTTCAGCTAAATTACACGCGAGAAAACGAAGACGCTGCGAAGGAGCTGGTACAACGAGCTGGCCTACCCGACCTTGAGACCATCCGGACGCGGAACCCCTGGCTGAATGAGCAAGTGCCATTGCCGAGCTTGGAGCCGGAGGAGGCAGGGACTTTTGAGGCGGCAGAAATCAATGCTCGCGAAGCCGCAATCAATAGCGGGCCGCAGCAAGCCCTGATTGACGAGCTTGACGAATGGGGAGAACCGCGCCGGCGGCAGATTACTGCAGAGGATGACGCCGTAAGAGCTGACGCGAGGGCTGCGGACGAGCAACGCGAGCAGACGAATGAAACCGTCGAGAAAACCACGAAAGAAGGCTCGCACCTTCGGTTCGAGACATCCACCCGCACAGCCGAGTATGAGCCAGACACGAACACGGTCGATTTTACAAATAAGACAACCGGCACTAAAAGCGAACTAGTCCCGGGTGAAGGCCTCAGTGGTAGTCCTGAGTCGGCTGAAGCCGTTCGCTCCCGTACGGAAGAAGTGTTCGGAGCGAAGATCGATAGCGATGAGTTCGACAACAGCGATCAGTCCCTTGAAATTGCCGATCGCACCGCGGAACAGCGGCGGCTTGAGAACGCGCTGGCACTTGCGAGCCACGAGTTGAAGACGGAGGCCCAGGTCACTTTAGCTGACAAAAACGATGGGATCTACAAAGGAGACATTTTAGGTGTGACCGATAGCTATCTACTACAGCGCAGTGGGCCTGCTTCTGCGGTTGCGCATGACAAAGGCATCTTTAAAGACCTGCCCGGATACGGGCGCGACGTAACGATCCTCTATAGCGCGGGCACTGTGAGAGTGAACGTTCAGCCAGTAAGAGACAAGGGATTGGGGATTGAGCGATGAGCCAAGACATTGCACTTTACCGCACGCCCAAAAAACCCGGCGATATCGGAGGGTTCAACTGGAAGCCGACCTTGTTCGGCTTCCTTTTGTTGTTTGCCTGGAACGTGGTAGCGACCGAGTGGGTTGCATGGCACTTTTCCTTTCAGCGGGCTCTGGGTCCCGCTCTATTCCGCATGCCCGGCCTAGCGATCTATGAGCCTTTCCAGTGGGCATTCTGGCTTTGGAAATATGGGGGCAGCTCCAATGCCGACATACGCCTTCCAATCGTCGGGAGTGCTGGAATCGTGGTCGTTGGCACCGCTGTCACGATCATGCTTGTTGCGCTTCTCAACATGCGGCGCACAAAAAAATACCTCACTGGAAGTGAGGATTTGCACGGCTCTGCCAAGTGGGCCGATGCGGTCACAATTGAAGAAACAGGGCTTCTCGAGACCGACACAGGCGTATACGTGGGCGGATGGTACGACAAGGCGCTGCAGCGCCTTCATTATCTCCGCCACGATGGCCCCGAGCACATCCTGGCCTTCGCCCCAACCCGTTCAGGCAAAGGTGTCGGGCTTGTCATTCCCACGCTCCTTGCGTGGCAAGAGAGCGTAATTGTCTATGACATCAAGGGTGAGAATTGGGCGAAGACAAGTGGTTTCCGAGCTATAGGCCTCGACCAATTGTGCATGAAGTTTTCTCCAGTTGAAGACGGCAACGGCTCACGCTTCAACCCGCTGACCGAGGTTCGTATCCGGACCAAGCGCGACGTATCCGACGCGCAGAACCTTGCCGATATGCTCGTCCGCAGCGGCGAGGATAGCGCCCAGGAACGCTACTGGCAAGATGCCGCATCCTCCATCATGACCGGGATGCTCCTGCACGTCTGCTACGCCACGGCCGCCGAAGGGCGGTTCGCGACCCTTAGCGATCTCTGCCTAGTCTTCACCTACCCAGGTATCGGCTTCCGCGACACCCTGAATACACTCCTTAATTACCCGCACGACCCGAACTACGAGCGCGGCTGGCGCACTCCGGCAGGGCAGCCTACAAAGACCCACCCAACGGTGCGAGAGAAGGTTCAGGAAATGCTGGACAAGGAGGACAAGGACTTTTCCGGCGTGCTCTCGACGGCCAAGACAGCTCTTACGCTCTACAGCGACCCTCTGGTCGCGAAGAATTGTGCTGTGAGCGATTTCACAATTCAGGATCTCGTGAACAGCTACCGCCCCATATCGCTTTACCTTGTTGTCCCTCCGAGCGACAAGATTCGACTGAGGCCTCTTATCCGGCTCATGTTCACGATGATCGTCAATCGCCTCACCGAGAAGATGGACTTCGAGAACGGGGCACAGAAGACGAATCGGCACCGCCTTTTGTTCATGATCGATGAGTTTCCGTCTCTCAAAAACATGCCCATTTTCGCTGATGCCCTCAGCTACATGGGCGGTTACGGGCTGAAAGCTTTCCTGATCACTCAAGACATCCGCCAGATAGTCAGCGAATACGGGCAGAACGAAAGCATCGTTTCGAACTGCCAGATCCGCATCGCTTACGCGCCCAACCAGTACGACACCGCGGAGTTGCTATCGAACCTCAGCGGCACGATGACCATCGAACGCGCAACTGTCAACTATTCAGGTGACCGCACAGCAGCGGTCATGAAGCACGCCAACACGAGCATTCAGTACGAAGAACGTCCGCTCATCACCCCCGACGAGGTTATGCGCCTCAGGCCCGCACGCAAGAAAGGCTTTGGATGGAATCAAAGGATCGTCGCGCCAGGTGACATGCTCATTTTCATGTCCGGTACGCGGCCCATCTATGGCACTCAAATGCTCTACTTCATGGACCCGGTTCTGAGGGAGCGCGCCGCCATATCGCCTCCAACGAAGTTTTACCAACTCCAGCACCAAAACAACATTGACAACGAACATGAGATCGATTTCGAAAGGGAAGAGGCCACGGTCCGGCCTCAGCTCTCACTTGCGTTTGCGCCTGAGCAGCCGGCTCCGGTCGACGAGGGGAACCTGCCTGACGAGGACACCGTTGTTTCTGACGAAGGCATGGAGATGGTTCACCAACCGCGAACGGAAGGGACACGCGGCGTCCCCATAGCGCCGCCGCCTGTTTCAGTGTCTTCAGATGAGAGCGAGGGTGGGATGGCCCCGACGATAGTCGAAGTTTCCACTGTCACGCAGGCGGACTTCGCGCCGATCGGCGGGATCAATCAAGGGAGGGGATAGTTATGCGGCATTACAGCAGCTATTGGACTGGCGACGGAAATCTGACGGCGCCCATCGAGATTCGCCACCTGCCAAGCGGGACACCCGTAGGCACAACGCGAATCGCCATTAGGGAAGTCTGGGATGACCCGAAGAAGGGCAAGCAAACCCACACGTCCTTTCTCAACCTTGTTTTTTGGGGCGAAGCTTTCGTAGAAGCAGCCAAGCATTTCCAAAAGGGTCAAAACATCCACGCCGAGGGAGCGCTTAAGAGCCGCACCTTCGAGAGCGGCGGCTACAAACGGACGGTGACTGAAATCACGGTCTCCCGTGCTTTCGCTATCGCCTCATCCGACAGTGACGAGCACAACGCATTACCAGAGGAGGAGGGAGCTAATGGAAGCCACAATGCAGACAACCACGAGGACGCAGGCTGGCCCCAAGTCGTGTAAACCAGCCCGGAAACGTCGTCCTGTACTACTGGCAATCGCCATCATCTTCATTTCAACAATCGGCATCGCGGGTATTGCCGGCGTCCGATGGAACCCAACAGCGTCAGTTCGGACAGGCCTCTACGTCGTCACAAATGACCAGAATGCGCCCCTGGTCGCCTTTTGCCCGACAGGGGAGGCCGCAGCCGAATCCATTTCACGGGGTTATCGTCAACGCGGCCTGCAATGTCCTGATAAATACGCGGCGTTGCTCAAGCCGGTCGCCGCCAGAACCGGCGACACGGTAGAAGTCAGCCAGAAGGGAATCAGCGTCAACGGAAAACTGCTTCCCAACACCGCCGCCGTCAAAATCGATTCAAAACAACGTCCTATGCACGTTTGGCCCAATGGAACATACATTGTGCAGCCCGGAACGGTTTGGGTTCTCTCCACCTACAACAGATACTCCTACGACTCCCGTTACTACGGGCCAATCCAGGTCTCGACGGTGATCGCCCATGCAAAGCCTTTCTGGACTTCTCACTAAAGCGAGGCAGGTGGCGCCGCCTCTTGCATCGTTGCTTGCCGGAGCGCTGGTAGGGGCTGTAGCGTGGAGTGGTCATACACTGACCATCCCCATCAGTCTCGTCTTTTGCTTCGGCCTCCGCTTGGCGCCAGGCCCGCTGTGCCGCTTCCTGCTTTGTACGGCCTACTTCGGCGGAGCGACCTGGACGATGTTGCCCGGAGCGGCCGTCTTCTATGGCTCTGAATTCAATCCAGGCGGGATCTTCTGGATGTGGGTGGGATTCGCTATTTTGATGGGCGCTCCGTGGGCCCTGCTATGCAGCCCATCACCGCGCCGCCTTGCTTGGGCGATTCCAACCTGCTTTGTGCTCACTTCAATTCCGCCGATCGCACTCGCGAGCGTCGCAAATCCCTTAACGAGCGCCGGCGTTCTCATGCCTCGAACGAGTTGGTTCGGGCTCGTCGCTACTATCGGCCTCGCAACGTTCATGGCTCTGCGCCCACTGTACGGCTTGCTCGTTTGGTTCGTGCTGTTCAACATTGCATATCTCACCTACCGCCCAGCTCCGTCTCACCCCAACTGGCAGGGTATCGACACTGAGTTTGAAGGAGCAGGGATCAATCTTCCGGACCCACTCAGCGAGTACCGGAACGCACAATTTATCCAGCGCACCGCCCTTGCTTCGCAAGCGAACGTTGTTGTTTTCCCTGAAACGTCCGTGCATCGATGGAACAGCTCGACCGATCTCTTTTGGGGTCCACAGCTCCGGCTCCTGCAGCAGCAGGGGAAGACGCTCCTCATTGGAGCGGATGTTTCAATCCCTGGAGGGACCGCCTACAAGAACGTCGTCATCATTCGTGGCCAGGCGGCAACGGGACAGTTCCAGCAGCGCGTTCCTTTGCCGGTGGCTATGTGGAAACCTGGGGCACCCGACAGCGTTCCCTTGAATCTCAACGGCCCCGGAACGGTACAGGTCGGCCATGAACGGGCAGCGATCCTAGTTTGCTACGAACAGCTCCTCGTATGGCCGGTTTTGACTTCGATGGCCGAACGACCTTCTATTCTTGTTGGAGTTGCGAACGATTATTGGGCGAAAGACACCATCATTCCGGCGATCCAGCATAGCTGCTTGGAAGCGTGGGCACGGCTCTTCAACATCCCTCTTGTAAAGGCGGTCAATACCTGATGACCTTCCAGAGTCAGCAATTGTCGTACAGAAATCTGACAGAAATGGGGGCGCTCAACCGCGTTGCCCCAGCCCTGGAGATAAACGTCAACAAGGTTCATACAAGAATCGGGCAATTGCGAAAGTACGCCGCGATGCTATTTTCTGTGTTCGTTTGCAGCTCGTATATGGCCGCCCAGGCGAACAATCGTATGCGTCAGAGCAACGCATGGTGAGAGCTACGGATGTTTCGCAGTCCAAGCCGCGGGAGTGATGTCTGCGATATGCCGAACCGATACGTTCGCGAGGCCAGGCAGGATGTCGGCGAGGTATTTGCGGATCGGGATCTTGAGTCGTCGACAGCTTTCGACGACTGAGAGGATGGCGGCTACGCGCGGGCCGGCCTGTTCGCTGCCGATGTGGATCCAGTTCGCTCTGCCGACCGCGATTGGGCGCATCGAGTTTTCGGCGAGGTTGGTGCTCAGCTCTAGATCCGGATGATCGAGGAACCGGATGAGTCGTTTCCAGATCGCCAGCGTGTAGCTGCATGCCTGCCCTGCGGCGCTCTTCGGCAACACCGTCTTGCTCATAGCCAGGATGTGACTACGGATCTCCTCGAGCAGAGGCGATGCGTGCTGTTGGCGCAGAGCATGACGTTCGGCATGATCCATCTTCTCCTCGCGAGCCCTGGCATCGATTGAGAACAACTTGTCCATTAGCTGTACTGCCCGTATCGAGGCGGCGTCCTGCTTGTTCAGCTTGACTGCATCCACGAAGTATCTTCGCGCATGCGACCAGCATCCTGCGTGCACCATCTTTGCTCCGCCCACTCGATCGTATGCAGCGTAGGCGTCGGTTTGGAGAAGGCCATCGAAGTTGCCGAGGAAGTTCAGCGGGCCTTCACGCTTGCGACTCATGCGGAAGTCGAAAACCGTGATTCCGTATGGTGTTCCATATTGCCACATGTAGGCTTGATGATTGGTGCCACTGCCGTCGTGCGTCTGCACATCGACAGGAGTTTCATCCGCCTGGATGTAGTTGCCTGCGAGAAGCTGGCGTTGCATCGCTTTGGCCACGGGCATCAGCATCTCTCCGATGGCCATCACCCAGCCACACATCGTGGCCCGGCTGATGTCGATGCCTGCGTCGCGAAGCAAGGCCACGCTTTGCCTGTAAAGTGGGCTGTGGTCGCAGTATTTGTTCACCACTGTGTCGATGATTACGCCATCGGACACCAAGCTCTTGTCGATGATCCGAGCGGGCAGAGGAGCCCCGGTCACGCCTTGCTCCGGGCAAGATTTACACGCCCGCTTCTCGCGTTTGGTCACTTGAACGAAATACTCGGCCGGCTTCACGTCCAGCACTTCGCTGACCTCGTAGCCGATCACGTTATTTTCGCCCCCGCAGTTGCCGCATACGCACTGTTCCGGCGTGCAGGCGATTATCCGCTCGACCCGCGGCAGGTCGGCAGGAAGCGTTTGACGGCCGGGGTGCTTGCGCTTCTTCTTCTCTTTCGAATTCGGTGTAAGAACCTCACGCTCACTCTCGGCAGCCACTTCCTCGCTGCTGACCCCCGGCTCCTGCTCCAGCAACTCCAGTTGAAGACTGCTCAGCTTCTCGCTGCCCGGTCCATATTTTTCGATCCGCTGCAAACGAAGACGCTCTTCCAGAACCTGGATCTTCAACTTCGAATAGGCTGCCTCGTTGGCATATGCATTCAACCGCCCGCTCACCAGCGCGAACAGCGCGTCAGGCAACTGTGTTTTCAGTTGTTCGAGAAGGTCTGCGTTGGAAGAAGAATCGAGGCTCGGAGTGGACTGCGGAGAAGATGGATTGCTCTCACTCACGATGCTCTTTTGATAACACCATCCATGAGCAGTTGCAATCATTTCGTGCAGTGTTTACGCGGTGTTTCGTAACTCTTCTGGTTCCGCAGCGCGCGTCGCGCGGTGCCATCTTCGTGGCTCCGTTTTCTTTAGATCGATGCCTCCCAGCAGAAGCGCCAGCTCTTCATGACTCAGCACGATCTTCTTCACCGTGCTGTCCGCATCAGGCCACCGAAAACAGCCGCGATCCAGCTTTTTCGCGCACACCCAAAGCCCGCTTCCGTCATACACCAGGAGCTTCAACCGATTGCGCCTCGCATTCGTGAAAAGAAACACATGGCCGCTTTCCGGGTCGCAGTTTAGATGATCGCGCACCAGCCCGTACAGGCCATTGAAATTCTTCCGCATATCCGTGGCGCCGGCCGCCACATAAATCCGTGTCGCCGGTCCAAACCCGAACACCGCCTATGCCCGGTCTACAACCGTCAACAGCCGCTCCAGAGTCGCGGCATCGAATCCACGATGCACTTCAATCCGGCGCCCGCTTCGCAATCCAACCACCAGCACGCCGCCGGCATCGCCACTTGCTTGTTCCGGAGCGCTTGCAATCACTTCAACGGGAACCATCTGCGTGGCGGATGGTCGCGGCACTTGATGAACCCTCCGACGGTACTTATCCAATGCCGCTACCGACAAGCCGCGCTGCTGGCAGAACGCATCCCGCCGCAACCCGCTGGCCTCGAACTCTGCAACTAGCTTCTCTACCTCGATCCGACTACGCCGCCTCTGCACGACTCTCACTTCGCTCATGACTCAAGTGCACCACTGAATGCCGCGGCACAACAGAGTGCGTTGCTCTGACGGATACAAACAATCGGCTTCCTATGGCCACGTTCGACGAACTCGCCGCGAAATGTGCTCCGAGCGCCGCACTAGACACGTTACAAGCTGTCGCGCTGACCGAATCGGCCTTACACCCTTTCGCCCTCAGCCTGAACTATCCAGCGACCGTAGCGGCCTATAACGGCCTCCAGAATCAAGAGGTCTACTTGTCCCGCCAGCCCGAGACCCTGGCCGAGGCGATCCACTGGACACGCTGGTTTCACAGTCACGGCTATACAGTGAGCGTCGGCCTAATGCAAATCAACAGCGAGAACGCGGCCAGGTTCGGGGTCACCGTGCGCCAGCTTTTCGACCCATGTATAAATGTGGCAATCGGAGCACGGATGCTTGGAGCGATTTACTCAACAACTCAGCATTCCGCCAAGCCGGATGTGAATTCGCTGATGTCCACCTTTTCCGCATACAATTCAGGTTCATTTACAACAGGATTCAAGAACGGGTATGCGGCTACAGTAATGAGCAAAGCCCATCGAGGAGCAGGGAACTAAAGGAATTCATTGGTTGCGTAGACGGTCAGACATTGTGATTGGAACGGGAACCCTAGTGGCGGAACCTCTCCTGGAGGCGACGGCCTGACTACCGCAATCTATGGCCAGCCCGAAATGGTCTCCGAGGCGAAAATTTGAGAAAGGGACGAATCGCCCAATATACAGACCCGAGCCGGATCGATCGAGACGTTTCGGTTACCATCGCGTCTATACTCGTGAATCATGCGACGGAAGACGCAAATCACAGTTCTGCTCGGCTTTCTGTTCGGAACCTCGCCGGCGTGCTATGGCCAGAGAAAGATAGCCTTGCATGACGTGAGCGAACATGGAGCTCCTCTGCGCGTCTCTGGAACAATCTCATTCGAAGTCGACCCGTCGCAGGCGATTCGATACACGTACCGCACCGAAGGCTCCGTCGCAAATGTATCGGACAGGGACCTAGTGTGAGAATACAGGGCTGTGAAACTCACGCCGCGATTTCTCCACCTGAGACTTAATGTAGTTGTATTGCTCGTTGCAGAACTGAATGCAGCTGTTAGACCAGATGTTGTATTTACCCTGGTCGCCAAGTCTCTGTTCCATGTATGCCTTGATCGCCATGTCTTCGTCTGGCTGCGTCTTGAAACGCTCGATCACGTTTCTGCCGGGCTCTTCATAGTCTTCGTAGACCTCTCCCGTTCCGGTTCCACCTCTAACAGGGGTTTCGTTTCCATAGTTCGCAGACGACTCCCATGTGTATGGTGCATCGGTACCGAAAGAAAAGCCCTCGATTCGATCTCCTTCTTCGCTTGTCACGACCAATCTTTGATGACGGCCAAATGCGTGAGTCCAGCCACCATGCTCGTGAATCAGATCATTGAATGAATAAGAAAATGCACCGGTAATGGCACCATTCGCAAACTTGCCACCATCCAATTCTGCCACCGTTCCCCCGACGACCGCCGCTCTCGCAGTGTTGGCAGCCATATCGTCAAATTGAGGCCCATATAGACTGGACGCCTTTGTGGCAGCGGTCGACACGAAACCTTTCCAAAAATCACCACCTTCGACCGCTTCCTTAGCGCCGCCAACCACGCCATGCGCGGCGACGGATTCAATCTGAGAGGTAGTGCTCAGCTCCTCTTCGGCATCGAAGTACTCACCAACTCCGTAAAATGCTGCGCCTGAAAGCGCGCCAATGGCAGCCCCCCTGAAAGCAGACTGAATGATCTGATCAGGTGTGCCTCCATACAGCGCCGTGGCGGTCGCGCTCCCAGCAGCCCCTGCTGCTGCTCCGGCTAAAATAGCGTCTCCGAGCGTGATAGCCTCCGGAGTGCCGGTACCGAGCGTCACATAGGTCACTACGATGACTACAGCTACGACGATAATGACGCGGTAATTCTCGCCGACCCACTTGACTACCTCCCCGCCGAAATGTGTCACTCCATGCCAGACATCGGTCGCGGCGCCGCCAATTGCGTCCTTAGCGTCACTCCAGAAATCAAGTCCACTTGGATCGACGTAGCGGAGGGGGTTGTTCCGTGTATATAAGTACGGATCGCCACCCTGGCTGTCAGACATTAGCTGATTGATTGGATCGACAGACAAGAAGAGACCAAGCGACGGATTGTAAATTCGCCCGTTCATGTGAACGAGCGAAAACGCGTCGATATGTTCCTGGCCGGTAAACCCTCTATTCCATGAATTGGCCAGGGTCTGTGCTTCCCCTGGGCCGGGAGCTCCGACACCCTTCTCATCGCGCGCCCCCTAAGGGTCGTACCAGTACTTTTTGCGCAGGATGCCGTTTTGATCGGTAATGCGCACTACGGACCCAAGCTGGTCCATGTGCAGATACCACGTCTCCCGTGTTGTGAGTTTACCGTACCATTTGGGCGGGGTGTCCCCGGACTGACCAGGAGTGTGCGCTCCGGAAAACGTCTCCTCAGTCTCTACAAACGCGAAGGCGCCAGACCCATTGACCAAATAGTTGCGACTTCGTACGAACTTCGTCGGGACGCTGAGCCCCGCTAAGACAAGGCCGGTCGATCCCTGGATCGGTGTCTCGGACGTTCTCTCGTACAGGCCAGCATACACGGTCTCTTCTGAGACCCCTCCCGCATGAAGGATCTGTCGAAATCGATCACCGCCCGGCCCGTAATCAAAAGTGCACCATTTATCCTTATCCAGATAGACGCGATTCACTCGGTTGTCCGAGGTGTAGTCGATATGGCCCGCCGGAGCCGAAATCATGTTCCCATTGAGGTCGAAATGGTAACTTTGGGCATATCTTCCGTAGTTGGTACTCTGGACGCCGTGAGAGGGACTGCCATTCGTACCGTCGTTACTGCCGGGAGTAGGGCTGTAATGAAAATCACCAATATCCGACTTATACGTAGGTCGCCCAGCGGCGTCGTATCGATACTCCGAACGACGCCCGTCACCGTCGACCAGCACGACCAGCCGATTTATTTCGTCATACCCGAACGTCTCGGCGCGGTTGTCGACCGTTTCCGTCCGGCTCATTAGGTTGCCAACCAGGTCGTAGTCGACACTCAGATCTAAAATGGGCTGCGCGCCAACGCCCGTGACCCGCACATTCCGTAGTCTCGAGTCTAGGTCGCTGAATTCACGTACAGTCGACACGCCATTGCCGAACTGCTCCTCTGTTATGCGACCGAGGGAATCGATTCTCTTGGCCGACCAATAAGACTTCTTGGTCCCCCCGTCCCTAACTGAAACGAGAAAGCCATTTGCGTCGTAAACATTTTCCACGGCCAATGACGATGGGTAAGTTATCCTCCTGACACGACCCAATGGGTCAAACTCCGTCGCCGTCACGAATTGCTCTTGGTCGATTTGCACGACGTCGATTGACCCTCGACTAACTTGATCGTAGAAGAATTGCTGGCTGTAGCCGTTGGAGGCTGTGATTGATGCTAACTTGCCAACTCCGTGCTGCGCGGTGTCGTATGTCCATATAGTTGTGGCGTCCGTCAGCACTCTCTTTGTTGGCCTGCCAGCCGCGTCGTACTCCATGGTCGCCAACTGACCCTTTGCGTCGGTTTGACGGACAACGCGGTGAAATGGATCGTAGTCGTAGTGCCAAGTTCCGCGGTCAGGGTCTGCGACGGAAGTTTTATTGCCCCAATCGTCGTAGGCATACTTCGTG
>JABDBE010000068.1 GCA_013288805.1 Acidobacteriota bacterium | reverse complement strand
GTGAGACCTGGATCGAGTCCAGCTCCGATTCGCCAGATGGTGAACTCGTCCGGGTGTACCTCAATCTCCTTGATGATGTCGCCTCGTGAGCGGTGTTTTGCGTTTTCCTGCAGGCTGCTTTTAAGCCACCCACTATAGGAGGCGGGGAACTCAAGATCATTACCGATGAGCTTGAAAAAGGCATCGTATTCCGCCGGGGGGATTTTCACAGCAACGATGGTACGGCTCATGACTATTTGCTCACTGCGAGAGAACCTGCCGGCGTAGCTCGTCGAAGTCGTTCACGACGAAGTCGTAGGCCATGTTCGGGTTCGGGTCGGGCGGCCCAGCGGGCCCCCACTCGTCCGGGCGCCGGACGAATGCTGTTCGCATGCCGGCCGCGTGCGCCCCGTTTAGGTCGAAGTTGTGGCAGGCCACCATCAGAACCTGCTCAGACGGCAGATTCAGCCACCGGGCTGCGGTCTGGTATGCCTGCGGGTTGGGCTTGTAGACCCCGACCATTTCGCAGGAGATGATTGCATCCCAGACGAAAGGGGACGTGAAGAAGGCTGCCGAGAAGCACGATCAGATCATGCAGAGAATGATGGAAAAAGAGGAGCAGCCGGCGAAGACCGAAAAGAAGTGAGGTTCTCCGCGAGGCCATTCGCGCGGGTATGCTTGGCCCACAGTGGCCCGCAAGAGAAACCAGTTCACCCTTATCCCGGGCGCCATCGCCGCTCCGATGCCGAGCGGTATCTCCCCAACCCTGGCGACGCTGTCCAAGGTTGTCCCGGCCGGCGATAGTTGGCTGCACGAGGTGAAATATGACGGCTACCGCATCCTGGCGAGGATCGACGGCGGTAAGGCGACGCTGTTCTCCCGCAGCGACCGGGTCTGGACGGCCAAGATACAGGAGGTCGCCGATGCTGCGGCCAAGCTCAAGGTCCGCAGCGCGTGGGTGGATGGGGAGGTGTGCGCGATGGACAAGGAGGGCCGCAGCAGCTCCCAGGCGCTCCAGAACGCCGCGTCGAGGTGCTTTATTTCGGGCGCAATTTGAGCGTCGGAGCCGGCTGCCGGTAGTCGTGGGAACTCTTACCGGCCTCGGGTATCTCAATCCAGCGGTTTACACCTTTGGTGCATTCCTGCACGACCGGGAAATATAGCGTGGTGTTCGGCGCATCCGGTAACTTCATTACGATCTTGAATTCCTCGAACTGGTCGTCCGGCAGCTGGCCGCCGCTCCAGTTCACCTCCCGTATGCCCTCGGTGATTCTGCCGCCGTGGCCGTCGTCGATGGCCGCTGCCAGTTTTGCCTTGACCGTGGCGAGTTTCCAACCAGGGCGTCCTTGCGGTTTCACGCTGCTGATGCTCTCGGGGATTTGCACCCTGATCTTCACGGTTGCTGCGCCTTCGCAGCCATGGGGAACTGTAAAGACTGCCTTGTAATAGCTATCGCTTGGGGCTTCACCGGCCTCCAGCGTTACATGTGCAAAAGCACATTGGGACCCCAGCACCATAGCCGGGACCAATGCCAGACGATGGATGTTTTTCATGCTTGGTTCTCTTTCGAAGTCTTACTTGAGGGTCAATGACCCATGTTGCCGGCATCGCCGCCGCTGCCCATCGCTGCTGAGAGCGGGCGCGCTATTGCTTTCACTTCGACCGATTGGCGCTTCCCGTCCTTGCCGGCGAACACCAGGGTAATCGGGACAGTATCGCCTTCCTTGACCTGTTTCTTCAGCCCCATCAGCATGATGTGAAATCCATCTGGTTCAATATCAACGGGCTTTCCGGCCGGCAAATCAACGCCGCTGACGGCCCGCATTCGCATGACATTGCCCGACATGGTCATTGCATGGATCTCGACCATATCGGCCACCGACGAGCGAACTGCGACCAGCCTTGAGTCGGCTGCGGCGCTGAGTTGCATGAAAGCCCCTGTCGTTTTCTGAGCGGGCACGGTGGCACGAACCCAGGGGTCTTTTACGGTGACTTGAGCATAAGCACTGGAAACGGTGGCAAGGGAAATAAGTGATGCAAGAATTAAGCGATTCATAGGATATCTTTCTAGGCGGATGGGGAGAATTTCATAATTGTGCGAATGTCGGCTAGGACCTGATCGACACTCAGGTCGTCCCGCACCACCAGCCGCAGCCGGCCCTGTGCGTCGAACACGTAACTGAAGGCCGAATGGTCCATCGTGTAGGACTTGCCGGTGGGGATCTTTTCGAAATAGACGTTGAAATCGTCGGCTACCTTGCGCGTCCCTTCCAGGTCGGTTCTGAGACCGATAAAAGATGGGTCAAACGCCACTGTGTATTCCCGCATCAGAGCAGCGGTGTCACGCTCCGGATCGATTGTGATGAATATCACCTGAAGATTGCTCCCTTCGGCACCCAGGCGCTTTCGTACCTCTGCAGCACGGAGCAAGGCAGTCGGACAAACATCGGGACATTGCGTGAACCCGAAGAACAGCATGACGACCTTGCCCCTGAAATCTGCCAGAGTACGCACCCGTCCATCGGGATCGACGAGGCGGAAGTCTTTGCCGAATTTCGCGCCCGTCACATCGATTCCCGAGTAACTCGGATCCACACGGTTGCAAGCGGCCAGCACTAGCATGGCAACAACCAACCAAATCCGTTGGTGACGCACAGCAGCCTCCTGATCGAGACGTGCAAACCTTCGCGTCTCCGCTCATTCGCGGAAACGCGACCACTCGGCGGGAATCAGGACCGCGACGGAGGGGCGCGGGGAAGCGCCGGGGATCGGAAGAAACCAGCAACAATAGGAGCTGTGACGCTCAAGGATGGAGCGTCAACGGCAACCGCCACTTGGAGCGGCGTGACGACGGGGGCAATCGGAAGCGCGGCACGGTCACCCCCTAGCGAACAGAATTCGCAATGAGGCGTGAGGCTCGTCTGTGGAGATTGCTTCTCACTTGTTCCGGCCGGGAACCATTTGGCCCCTGTCGCGGTACAAACCTCCATCAAAGCGCTGCCCGTCTGGGATGGCCGGGCGTGTGCCAGCAGGGGCCATAGCGCATTGAGCGCCACGGCCAGTATGGCAAGCCAGGAGCCGAAGCGAACCGTAGATTTTCCTAGCACCATTTGTGCGGTTTGTATCACAATGGGCTGCGAAGCCGCAAGCCCGAGTGGACAGCATTCGCGACCTTGATGCTGGCTGGAATAACGAGAGCGCTGGAGGTGTTTGCCACGTTGCGGCACTGCACAGTCCAATAACCAGAGGAGATTGAACATGTTAAAAGCGCTGCTTCTCGCCATTGCCGTTGCTTTTCCAGCATTCGCCCTGGCCCAAGTTCCCACTAAGATGACTGACGGAGTCCTAACAAACGGCGCAGGGATGGCCTTGTACATGTTCGACAAGGATGCAGCCGGTTCCGGCAAAAGCGTCTGCAATGGACCCTGCGCAGGACTCTGGCCGCCGCTCGCGGCTACCTCAGATGCAAAGGCGAGCGGCGATTATTCTATAGTCGCTCGTGATGACGGATCAAAACAATGGGCATTCAAGGGTAAACCACTTTACCTATTCTCAAGAGATCAAAAGCCGGGTGATAAGACGGGTGACGGATTTGGCAACGGCGTCTGGCACCTAGCGAAGCCCTAGAAAGCCTCCAACGGGAACCGTTCGCCGTCGTACAAACGCGCCTGTCGGAGCCACGTCGGCTCCGCCACGGGGATACGAGGCGCGGGGCGCGCACTAGGTGAACCCGGAGCTCGTTGCCGAGGTAGCGTTGAGCGAACGACGGGACATTGCGCGCGCCGTCGTTCCAGGGTTTACGGGAGGACAAGAAGGCGCGGGACGTTGTGCGGGAACGGCCCGAGTAGTCAAAGCAAGGCTGTGCTCGCGCAACGACCGGGTCTGGACAGCCAAGTACAGGAGGTTGCCGGTACGGCAGCCAAGGTGAAAGTCCAAAGCGCCTGGCTGGACGGCGAGGTGTGCCTCATCGACAAGGATCCAGGATTCCACCTCTTCGTACGGTATCGCACCGACACAGCAGATGCGCGAGCCCACCCTTCTCACCACATGGCTACCGGCGACTGACCTCGTCGGTTACGGCTAGGATAACCGTTACTTAGGACGCTCTACCGATGGTAGAAAAAGCAACTTTAGTGAGCGTTCGACTCAAGCTCTCCGCTGCATTCCTTGCCGCGTCCCTGATCATTGCGGGGTTTGTGATTGGCGCGGTCCGTATGCAGCTTGATGCGATTGAGAGCGCGGCGCTGCTGGAGGCCGAGCACTTCGCAAACGTAGTCGCCTACGCCAGTACCGATGATGCGCTCCTCAAACCCGAATTTCTCCAACGGTATGTGGATGGCCTGCATGCTTTGCAAGGACGCGATCTCGTTTTCGTGGATGTCGGCAAGAAGGGAATCGCCGACGTGGACAAGCCCGATATCGGAGTGGTTTTCCATGAGGATAACGGCAACGAAGTGGGACAGACGATCCGGGACGGTCGGGTCAGGACGTTCATAGAGCGAAGCCTGCAGTATCCCAAAGGGATAAAGCAAATCGTCGTCCCGCTGCGCGCAAGCCGGGCGAATATCGGGAGCCCCATCGTCGGCGCGGCCATTGTCGAGTACACCGATATTTACGACAGGCTCCGTGTCGCCAATCAGAAGAATTTGTACCTGCTCGGGGCATTCGGCATTGCATGCATGCTCTTGATCATGATTGTCGGGCTCACGATTGCCGCCCGCATGGCGGGTCGAATCAAGGGGCTGCAGGAGGCTGCCGATATCCTCGCGGACGGCAACTACGAAGCCAAGGTCGCGATCACGTCGCGCGACGAACTCGGCAGGCTGGGCAGGGCATTCAACACTATGGCCGATGCCTTGAAAGGCAACCGCGACGAACTTCTGGAATACGGCCGAAAGCTCGAGGATCGGGTCAAATCGAGAACCGAGGAATTGACCCATAGCAACACTCAACTGCGGGTCGAAGCCGAAGAGCGCGCGAAGGCGGTGAGCTCCATACTGCGGCTGAACCGCGTGTACGCAGTATTAAGCGGCATCAACACCCTTATCGTGCGCGTGCGGGATCGGGACGAGTTATTCAAGGAGGCGTGCCGGATTTCGGTCGAAGCCGGGGAGTTCGTGGCTGCCGATATCCTGATCCTCGATCCCGGTTCCGCTCGGGAAACCCTGGTGGCGTCGCACTATGTCGATGCGCGGTCAGGAGCTGCATTGCGAGCATTTCTGGACGACGCATCGCCGCAAGCGCGCAAATTCCGGGAGCGGATCTATGAGCAGGGTGAGCCGCTGGTTTTCAATGATCTTGACCGCGATCTGCTCCCGGAACTCCTGGGCAGGGACCGAGTCGCCACCGCTCGGGCCGTGTGCGCCTTGCCGCTGATGATCGAAGGCCGGACGATAGGGGCACTGCTATTACGCGCCCGAGAAGCGGGTTTCTTTGACGCCGAGGAAGTGAAGTTGTTGACGGAGTTGGCTGGTGACATTGCATTCGCCGTCGACACCATCGAGAAGCGCGAGCGCCTGGACTACCTCGCCTACTACGACCAGCTTACCGGTCTGGCCAACCGCCACCTGTTTCTCGAGCGCATGGCGCAGTACAAGCGCAGCGCCGCTGCCGCCGGGCACAAGCTGGCCGTCATGCTGATCGATCTGGAACGATTCAAGAGCATAAACGATAGCCTGGGGCGCGCGGCGGGCGACACCCTCCTTAAAGCCGTTGCGGACTGGCTGACGCGCAATGTAGGTGGCGCCGAATTGCTGGCACGCCTTGATGCCGACCACTTCGCGCTTATCGTGCCTGAAGTGCGGCAGCGTGATGATCTTTCGCGCCTTATTGAGAGCAAACGGCAGGCGCTACTTGACCATCCGTTCCGCCTCAGCGAGGACTCGCTGCTGCGTGTCTCCGTCAAGGCCGGGGTGGCGGTATTTCCCGATGACGGCACCGACGCCGACACATTGTTGCGAAACGCGGAGGCCGCGCTGAAGCAGGCCAAGAGGCGGGGTGACCGATATCTGTTCCATGCGCAAGACATGACAGCGGCGACCGCCGGGAAGTTGACCCTCGAAAATCAGTTGCGTCTGGCGCTGGAAAGGGACGAATTCGTGCTCCACTACCAGCCAAAGGTAAGCCTCACGACCGGCAAGCTCACCAGTGCCGAAGCCCTGATCCGCTGGAACGATCTACGCACGGGCCTGGTGCCACCGGGTCGGTTCATCCCGGTCCTGGAGGAAACCGGCCTGATACATGAGGTTGGACGCTGGGCGCTGAAGAAAGCCGTCGATGATTACCTGCGCTGGCGCACGGCGGGGCTGCCAGCCGTGCGGATCGCCGTGAATGTGTCCTCAGTGCAACTGCGCAGCAGGAGTTTCGTCGATGAGGTCGGGCGGGTGATCGGCATAGACGGGCGGGCCGCGGGCGGACTGGAATTGGAGATCACCGAAAGCCTGATCATGGAGGACGTTGGACACAATATAGAAAGCCTGCATGCCCTCCGCGCCCTGGGCATCACCATAGCCATAGATGATTTCGGCACGGGCTTCTCCTCGCTCGCCTACCTTGCAAAGTTGCCCGTGGACACGATCAAAATCGACCGCTCCTTCGTGACTGACATGATCTCAGGGCCGCAAGGACTGGCCCTGGTCCAGACCATTATCAAGCTTGGGCATTCCCTGAATCTCAAAGTGGTGGCCGAAGGCGTGGAAACCGAAGAGCAGTCGCGCCTGCTGCGGCTAATGAGTTGCGACGAAATGCAGGGCTTTTTATTCAGCAAGCCGCTGCCTGCTGACGTTTTTGAAACGAAATTTCTATCGCAGCCCAGTGCTGATATCGAAGGCGGCGCCTCGGCCCTAATTTGAGGTTTCAGCTATTTGAGTTGCTTCGGGGCGCTGCTGCTCGAATGGGGAATGACGGCACGCTGCGCCAGCCCTCGTTCCAAGGGCTGCGGGAGGACAAGAAGGCCAGGGACGTTGTGCGGGAACAGCCGGCACTATCGTAAGCGATCCGTCAACACGTCTTTGGCCTCTCCTGACACGGTGCGGTGCACAAACAACTCAACCGTTTGTCTATCGTGCAGAGAGGTTAAATGGCGTATTCTTTTTTGATGCGGTTGCTCAGTAAACGCAGGTAACGATACACCGGGGAGGATAAATTAGCAGTACTGCTCCATCGTTGGATAGCAAGGCGCCAAAACGATCAAGTTCGCTGCTGGCAGACGACGCGAAGCAGGCATTGCGCGTGCGCCGCATGTTCATCGCCTTGGGAATCTCGCTGCTGATTCCCGTGATCTTGGCGGTATCAGCTGCGCTCGGAGTGACCGGCTTCGGCCTCGCCGCTTGGAGCGCGGCGCTCATCTTGGCGTTGGCGTTGGGTTTCTATGCGCTGTTCCGTATCGGACTTAACCTACGCTTTGACGACCCAAGCCTGACCCGCGAAATGCTTGTGGCCGCCGTCCTGTGCGTGGCCTTATTCAGCTATTGGGCAGGACAAGCGCGCCCGGCTCTTGAATTGTTCTATCCGATGGCCGTTGTGTTCGGCGCCCTGCGCTTCAGTGCGAGGCGTCTGCTCGGGATTACGATTGTGGCCCTGCTGGCACACGCCCTCATGCTTACCGTTTGGCAAATCAACCACCCAGGCGTGGACGGCATGGGGTCACTCCTGGATTTCGTGGCGTTGGCCATTGTCCTGCCCTGTTTCGCGGCCGTGTGCGCCTTCGTCAACAGTTTGCGCACGCGGCTTTCGGATAGCAACAGCAAGCTCACAGAGGCTTTAGCACGTATCGAACGCATTGCTGTGCGCGATGAACTCACCGGCCTGTACAACCGTCGCTTCCTGATGGACTTTCTGGCACGCGAAGTGGACCGAGTGCGAAGGAGCGGTGGGGGTTATGCGGTATGCATGATTGACATCGACCACTTCAAAGATATCAACGACAAATTCGGACATGGGGCAGGTGATGCTGTACTCCGGCATTTCGCATCTGTGGTCGAGCGAGCCATGCGCAGCATAGATGTATTGGGACGCCTCGGCGGCGAGGAATTTCTCGTGGTACTGCCAGATGCGAGCATCGCCGGCGCTCGAAACTGCGCGGAACGTATCCGGCAGGCAGTGGAGGGGAGTGTATTTCCGGGCCTGCCGTCTGACTACCACGTCACGGTCACAGCCGGCGTCGTCTGGTCAGGTCCCCGAGAAATGACCACGGACCTTCTCGCGCGCGCTGACGCTGCGCTATATAGCGGCAAGGCCGCTGGAAGGAATCGCGTGGTGGCCGTAGGCTAATGTGAGGGTCCGGTGCCAGAGGAATACGGTCAAGCGCGCGGCCTCTGGCTGGCGGAAGTCAAGAACGTTGCCGCTGCAATTGTGGGCCACGAGGCCGCGCCACCTTTATTGCGTTGCTGGTGAACTGTCTCTCAATATCGCGTGGACTTGCGACCAGTTCAATGGCTTCACAACGTGAGCGTCGAAACCAGCTTGCTTGCACTTCTCAATATCTTCGAGGGCATCCCACCCCGTAACGGCGATCATGCGAATTTGAGGTCCGTGTTTTGCACGCACCATACGGCACAATTCCAAGCCGTCCATGTTAGGCATACCCAAATCAGTTATGACCACGTCGGGGAGAAACGAGCCAACCGTGTGGTATGCCTGCTTTCCACTGAACGCGATGGCGACAACGTGACCCTCGTTGGTCAATAACGCTTCGGCGGTCCTCACCGCGTCCACATTGTCATCCACCACGAGAACTCGCAGCGACATGCCAGCCCCTTCACACGTTTTGTTATTTCCGATTTGACGTGCAGTAATAATGCAACGTCCTTGCGCCATTTGGAGTGGGAAGATTGCGCCGTTCGGAGCATACCTCCCGTAGCATATCCGCTACAGACATAGCGAACTTACTACGTGAAGCATCCTCCGCCGCGAGTTTAGGCCGCCAGCCGATGTTCGTAGTACGGCCGCTCGCGCTCGTCCAGGATAGCGAACAGTTCCTCAACTGTCCGGCCCTCCGGCGTCAGCCAAGCGTCGATATTCTTCTCCGTAATGGGAATGACGCGCCAGTCATGACAAGTCCGCACTGAGTTCGGAAGGTGGCTCGTCCGTTCAGTTCCCCAAAACGAGCTTAGGATACGTGCGCTGGCAAACGGACGGCGGCGTGCAAGCACCGTAGGATTGCACCTAGAAGACCTAGTGTAAATCGCAGGCATCGGTGCGAACTATCCACAGGCTGGTTGCCGTGCCCTGGTGTCAGTTCGGGATGGTGGACAAGGACTCCTTCCACTTCTCGGCCATCAGGTATCTGCAGGGCGCGCGGACGTCTTCGAATAGTCCAAATCCACTCAACAACTCGTACGTCCTATAGCGGTTGATTGAGCAATTGGAGCTCGTGAACCCGCCGCAGCACGCGGATCATTCTGCCATTCGTCAAGAGAGGTAGCTCGATTTCAAACATCGAGGATCCGGTTTCGGCTGGCGTTTTGCTGAGGATACGACCAGTTGCTTCCTTTCCCCCAAACTGAGTCTTCACCCATTGACTCTCGGTAAGCGGGCAGGAAATAAATCCTGAGCAACACAACAATTGTTGATCAACCATAATGTCCTCCTAATGTTCTGGACTAAGGCGTGGGCGCGCACCTCAACACGGCCGCGGCAGTTTTGCTGGCGCCTACGTTCGTAACACGGTAATGTCGAGTAACCGTGTAACCAGTACGCTGGTCATCGGCTTCCCGAACCAGTAACCCTGCAGTAGATCGCAGCCGAGACCGCCGAGCATTTGCGCCTGCGGCTCGTTTTCGACGCCCTCTGCGATCACTTTCATGCGCAGCAAATGGCCAAGTGAAATGATGGCGCGCACTACCACTGCCTGACTGGCATCCGCGCATCGCCCGGAGGCCGCGCCAGACTGGGAGAGCGACGATAGCCCACGCCGAAATCCTCGATAGCGACCCCAAGGCCGAGGTGGCACAGGGAATTGCAACTTGCGGATGCCGGCGCCGATGTCGTCCATGAGGACGCTTTCCGTCACCTCGATCTCGATTCCAGCCGGCGACGCGCCGGCTTCGAGCGCACGCTGTACCGACTGGACGAAGTCGGGTCTCCTCAACTGAGAAGCGGAGACGTTCACGGCTAGCTTGGGTGGCCGCGGTCCTGCCTGCAGCCACGTGCCGTAGTCATTCGCCACCTGACGCAGTACCCAGCCGCCAACAGCTCAAGGGCAACGATGAACTCAACGGGACTGACCGGACGCTCGCCGTTCCACCAACGAATCAGCGCTTCAAGGCCGACAAGCTCTCGTGATCCAGCGTCCACTTTGGGCTGGTAGTACAGGACGAATTCACTGCGGCAGATGGCTCGTACCTTTTATTTGTAGAGCCAAGGCTTATAGGCAATCTCGATGTTGTATCCGTCCGGGTCGCCGATGTTTGCCGCGAAGTAGTCGGCACGCCACTCGGGTCGAAGGCTAGGTTCCTTGATTGAGGTAGCTCCCGCGTCTATCGCCGCCTTGTAGCTGGCCCTGACAACGTCCGCGCTCTTGGCGGTGAATGCGACGTAAAGGTCTTTGGCAACTTCGCCATACTTCAGCCAGAAACCCGGCTCGCCATTGATGGCGAATCCGTGCAGTTGATCGAACTCGTAAGGCATGTCGACGCCAAGCGGCTCAAGCAGCTTCTTGTAAAATTCGCTCGACCGTTTCAGGTCAGAGACGGGGAGATAAATATGGTCAATCATGGTTTTTCTCCTTTCGCTTGGCTTTGACAGCCCCGATCAGGGCTCTGCTAAATCCTGAACCGAGCCAGCCGTGGGTGATGATGAGCGGCGGCGCGTTCTCGTGCTTCGAGCGGATGTGCAGGGAAGTGGCTGCCGAGGCCGGCGAGGATGGAGGGGATGATGGCGTCATTGGGCATGGATTTCTTCTCCGTTAGTCGACACCTTCAACAATGAGTCCGTGATAGATCGCCCCGCGTTTGCGGTGCTTGGCGACGGTTTGGTAGGCCTCGCTGTAAATCCAATCCTTTGCGGTTTTTACGCTAGGGAATTTCACAATGACCATTCCCTCAATCGGATCACCTTCAAGGACTTCGTGCTTTCCATCGGCTACGAGCACTTCGATAGGACGATCCTTCATCGTTGCTTTGATTCCAGTCCGATATTTTTCGAGCTCTTTTTGATCGATGGTTTTGGTTCTCGTGAAGACAACGTAAGCGGACATGATCGTTCTCCTTTTTTGTTAATCTATTATCGAAATTCCCATGGAAACCCTTGGGTCGCAGTCCGCGTCGTTAACTCAGTGAAGTGTCGAGAGTCCTGTCGGCGGGCTCAGAAGGCGTTTTACTTGTTGCCGCCGTTCGCGAAGACGATATCTCCGGTGAGCCAGCCCGCATCATCCGATGCAAGAAATACGGCCACGCGCGCGATGTCCTCGGGTTGGCCCAAGCGGCCCAGCGGCGTACTGGCGATCACCTGCTTCTTAAACTCCGGGCCCATGACGCCCGCCGCGTGCGCACCCTCCGTTTCGGTTCCACCGGGACTGAGGGCATTAACGCGGATTTTCCTGGGGCCGAACTCTTTTGAGAGCACGCGCGTCAAGCCATCGACAGCGCTCTTTGACGCCACGTAGATCGAAAGGGTCGGGTCGGCAGCGAAACTCTCCGTCGATCCGATGTTGATAATGCTGCCGCCTTCCGCACCGAAGGCCGGCAAAGCGGCTTCGATCATAAGGAAGGTGCCAAGCACATTCGTGTTGAACTGACGGTGAAACTCCTGCTCGCTGAACTGCTCGAAGGGCGCGAACGAGAAGACGCCCGCGTTGTTCACGAGCACATTCAGGCTGCCGAAGGCTTTTTTCGCCTCCGCGACGAGGCGTTGCGCGTCGGCCCTCTGCGCCACGTCGCCTTGCACGGCGATGGCTCGCCCGCCCTTGCCAGTGATTTCGCGCACCACCCGTTCCGCGCCTTCATGATCGCGCGCATAGTTCACAACCACCGGCGAGCCTTCCGCGCCGAAGGCTTTTGCAATGCCCGCTCCGATTCCTTTCGAAGCGCCTGTGACTATCGCAACCTTATTGTCGAGCCGTTTCATGATGGTGCCTCTCCAGGCTGATTGATCGGTGACGTGACTTTAGGCCCGGGCCGTAAGCGTATCAATGATCAGCACGCTCAATAATTTGTGTGATACGCTCATTCCATGGACATATTGCAAGAGCATCTAGTGCGTGCCCGCGCCTCTGGCGGCGTGTTCGCGCGAGCTATCGCCGTCGCGCCTTGGGGGATTCGGCTACCTGGCACGATTCGACTTACGGTTCACGCAATGATTCAGGGGCAAGCGTGGTTGTGGATTGACGGTGAAGACGATCCAATCGAACTCAGGCCGGGGGACATCGCGCTCGTTCGAGGAGGACCTGACCACTTCATCGCTCACGAACCCGGGGCGCACTGTGTCTCGCCGGAGGATTTCCGGACTCAGCACTCTTCCGATGAAGCCGAGCGCGATCCGCGAGCGGCGGAGTTCCTCTGCGGGGATTATCGCTTCGCCGGGGACATCGGTGTAGGACTGGTCAATGCACTTCCGTCCGTGTTCCTGATTCCCTCGCGCATGGACAATCCAATTCACGGGGTGGTCGCGTTACTGTCGAGAGAGCTATCTCAGGCCGAGCCAGGCCGCCAGACCGTGCTTGACCGGCTGCTAGACGTTCTCGTCGTGCTTGGGCTTCGGACCGGACTGGCATCGAGCGCGAATGCGCCCGCATGGGTTCGGGGAGCGTCGGACGCGCGTCTGTCGCGGGCGCTTCAGGCAATGCACGCAGACACGAACAAGCCGTGGACCGTGGATGAACTGGCAAGGATGAGCAATATGTCCCGCGCCACGTTTGCTCGCGTGTTCCAGGAGGTTCTTGGCGACACGCCGATACGGTATCTCTCCGACTGGCGTATGACCGTTGCACGCGATCTCTTGCGAACGCAGGACGTTCCGCTGATTGAAGTGGCAGAGCGAGTTGGGTACTCGTCTCTGTACGCTTTTGCCACGGCGTTCCGCCGACACCATGGGCAGCCTCCGGGACGGTGGCGTCAAAGTGAGCAAGACTCGCCCGAGGCCACGCTGGCTCACAAGCGGCTAGCCGCTGTTGCGGCAAGAACGCGCGCTCCTGCTCGCGTCGCCCGGGGCCGGTAGGCAGCTTGCGCCTATACCATCACTCTGAATAGAAGATACTTTTCCCCCCCCCCACGCAGACTGTTCAGATAATCGGCCCACGCCTGCATCATCCGACACCGATCCGGAGATGTTCAGCGAAATTGTATGCCACACGGACTTCGTCCCGCTTCGCCATGCGCACGCTGCCGCTCGATTGCGTCGCGATGCCAACTCTGCTCGTTCAAGTGCGTGGACGCCATCCTTCGGTCCATGGCATTCGTCGTTTGAACAAGGCGCCGCAGGGCAGGGGGCGCTCGCAACGCTCTACAGCGCGCAGCGCGTGTACATCGTCATCGAGGCGCCGCCAGCCAAGTACGCAACGAGATCAGCCTGGCCACGGGTTGTGCAGGCGCGGCGCCGCAGGGTATGGCGCTACGGGCTAGCGCCGCGCGGCCGTCGAGCTCATCAAGGAAACCGGATTGAAGCTGGACTGACGGGGTCAGTACGGCGATGGCCCGATCTCCTAAGTTCCGAGCACTTACTGTGGCTTAATACCGAGGCGCGTCACAGCGTCCGTCACCGTCTTCTCGAGCGTGAGCGTTTTCGCCCGAAACTCTTCGGTGCTCAGGGTGCTCGGCACTTGGCCAAGAGCGCGGAATTTTTCCAAGGTCGTGGGAGCCTTCTCCATTTCCAGCGCGCCCGAATGCAGCTTCGCCACTACGGCCAGAGGCAAGCCTACCGGGCCGAACAGCCCACACCAGAACTCCCAACTGAAATTGCCGGCCAGCCCCGTCTCCGCGACGGTCGGACCTTCCGGCATGGCGGGGTGCCGTTTTTCCCCCGTGTAGGCGATTGCCATTCCACGCCCCTCGTTTTGCAGCGGGATCGCCTGCAGGGGGATACCAAGAAACATCTGGATGTCACCGGCCATGAGCGCCTGCACCGAGGCAGGGGTGCTGGGATAAAGGATCGGCTGCATCTGCATGCCAAGGCGTTGGTACAAAAGCTCCATTTCCGGGATGACGCTGCCCGTGTTGCCATAGTTGATCTTTCCGGGGTTCGCCTTGACGTAGGTCACGAACTCCCCCAGCGTCTTGGCCGGTACTTCTTTTGCGTTCACGATCACCATGCTTCCGCTGCCGCCAAAATCCGCTATGGGCGTCAGGTCCCGCGTCGCGAGGAACGGCGTGCTCTTGGTGAGCAAGTGCTGAATAATCACGGTAAAGCCGTGCACAAGCAGCATGTACCCATCGGGCGCCGCTTTGACCACGGCCTCAGCCGCGATGTTGCCGCCCGCGCCAGTTCGATTCTCCACGATCACCGGTTGTCCCCACTGCTTGGTCAGCCAGTCGCCGTATAGCCTGGCGTTGATGTCGTAAGTGGCCCCGGCTCCGTATGGGACCAAGATCCGGATCGGCTTACTTGGGTAGTCCGTGCTCTGCGCGCTAGCCGCTCCCGAAACGAGCGCGAGCAATAGAACGACGACAGTAGCTCTCATTTCCTCTCTCTCCTTCGATCAGTATGACTGCTCAACTAACCCCCCACGTCGTTCAGTTTTTCCCAATTCGGAAGCCGCACACTGGTCGTTACGCCTTCCGCCTCATCGCCACAACATTCTTCCGCTTCGTTCCGCTGGCAATCTCGGCAACCCCTCGAGAAACATAAGCAAGTATATTCCGAGGCCGCCCAGGCTGCCGGTCGGTCTGAGTCACAGATCCAGCATCTCATCGGCGACATCGCGGTCATGCAGACGTCGTTCGTAGCTGAGACAAACGAGCAGTCGTATGAGGTGGCAAAGCCGGCGGTCGAGTGGTACGCGCAATCCGTTCGCTCAGTACACAAGCCAGAGGGAATCGAAAGCTGGCCGGTCGAGCTCCAACAGCTCCTCCGCGACCAGATTGAGCGGGACCGAGTTTACGAACACTACGACGCATACTGGAAAGCCTTTATTCATGGTGATCCCGCACGTGCGAAAGAGCGTGTGCAGCACCTGAAGGATGCGGGGTTCGACAACGTGATCGTTGGATTTAGCTTTGGCGGCCTACCCTATGAAAAAGTCCGCACCTCGATGCGCCTCTTCGCCGAAAAAATCATTCCGAATTTCAAATAGCACCCTCAGAAGAACGACTAAACAGAAGTTCGCTTTCATTCTCGACATTGGGCCTAGAAAACCGAACTTCGGGACCTTCACCGGGAGGCCAAGCAGTTCGGCCTCTATAACTAGGTCAAGGTCTTCGCGGACTTCGGGAAGGAGCAGGGCGCCGGTGGCGTATCCTGTGCACCGGGGAGAACAGGAGGCGCTCCATCCTGATGCACCCAGGGCCTGAGCCTGGCTCATATAATGCGAAAGCAGGCCTTGAAGTATCGTGCCGCCGCGGTTACAAACGGCGACGGTACGTCCAATCGCAACCAAACGCGTAACGAGGCTAACATGACAGATCTCGAAAGGATGGCGATTGAGCATGCCTGTTCGAAGCTCGTCGTTGCCTTCTACAACCGGGATGATGAATTTGACCACGAGGCAATCCTGCGG
>JABDBE010000067.1 GCA_013288805.1 Acidobacteriota bacterium | reverse complement strand
GGGCAACTATGGCCAGACCGCGATTGCGGAAGCATTTGCCGCCTTGGTTGGCCCCCAGGTCGGCGACGAGGACATCGATCTCGTTCGCGCCGCCTTGACCATCGCCCTGACCGAGTATCCCGATCTTGATATCGAATCCTACGTTGCCCGCATCGATGAACTCGCCAGCATGGCGGAAGCTCGTATCTCCGAGGTTGGCGACGCGGCCCAGACCATTGCCGCTCTGAATCGCACCCTTTTCGACGAAGCCGGGTTGCGCGGCAATCGCGAGGAGTACTACGATCCGCGCAATTCTTTCCTGAACGACGTGCTTGACCGCGGACTGGGCATTCCCATCACCCTCGCCCTTATCTATATGGAGGTTGGCCGCCGTCTCGGCTTTCCTTTGTTTGGCGTAGGCATGCCCGGACATTTCCTGCTCAAGCACTATGACATTGACGGGCGTGAGACGTTAGTGGACTGCTTCAGCGGTGGGGATATCCTCAGCCCGCAGGATTGCCAGCGCCGCCTAGACGAAATCTATTCCGGCCAGATGACTCTGCGCCCGGAATTCCTTTTCGCCGTCAGCCGGCGTCAGATATTGACCCGTATCTTGAACAATCTCAAGACCATTCACCTGTCCACACGCAATTTCCGAAAAGCCCTGCCCTTGGTCGATCTGGTGCTTGTGATCTATCCCCGTTCTCCCGAGGACGTCAAGCAACGCGCTCTTTTGCGCTACAGCCTCAATCAGATGTCGGGAGCAGCCGAAGACCTGGAACAGTATCTAAAGATGTCACCGGACGCCTCCGACGCTGATGAAATCCGCCAGACCGCTCTTTCCATACGCAGAATGCTTGCCCTAATGAATTGAGTCGCTGAAGGGATATTCGATCGGCGGGCTCGGCTTGGGCCGAATTTCCACAGGATTTGTGCCTATTTCGCGGTCTGACGGACAAACTGCAAAATCTTTCATCTTGACAGCGGCTCGCGGCTGAACCACAATGTCCCGACATTTTTTAGGCGTCCGAATAGTTTAGTTGTAGGAAGTCCGCTCTCCCCTTTTGCCATCCCCCTGGCAAGGCCTTCCTCATTCTCGGATGTTTGATGGTCAAAATTTTCGCGAACGTTTGCTGACAAAATTCAGGAGGATTTATGCGCGTGAAAGCGCTTGTGTTGTTTGTAGTGACTCTGGCCCTTGCAGGCTCTGCCTGGGCCGCCGGTACTGAGACTCTGCTCTGGAGCTTCTGTGCTCAGACCAGCTGTGTGGACGGCAACCAACCCTATGGCTCCGTCGTTGCCGACAGCTCAGGTGCTCATCTTTATGGCACGACCTATTATGGCGGTACCAACAACTATGGCACGGTCTACGAGTTGGCGAATTCCGGTGGCACGTGGACACAAACGGTACTCTATAGCTTTCTCGGTCCCAGCAACAGCGATGGTGCAAACCCCTTTGCCGGTTTGATCATGGATTCGTCCGGGAACCTTTATGGCACGACCCAGTACGGCGGCGCAAGCAACCAAGGTACGGCGTTTGAGCTGTCCAAATCGGGGGGCGCATGGAAGGAGACTGTGCTTCATACCTTCGACAACATTGGCGGCGATGACGGGAGCTACTTATACGGCAAGTTGGTCCTTGACTCGGCCGGCAACCTGTACGGTACTACCCAACAAGGCGGTAAGTTCGGCGGCGGCATAGTCTTCCAGCTTAAAAAGTCAGGAACTAAGTACACTTACCACCTGCTTCACAGTTTCGCCACAAGCGCCAGCAACTCGTACCAACCTTACGACGGGCTGGTTGTTGACCCGAAAAACGGTTATCTTTACGGCACCACGTACTACGGTGGCGTTATCTGGAACGCTGGCTCAGTTTACCAATTGCGCGAAGTCAGCGGCGTGTGGATCTATTCGGTAATTTACAATTTCCTCGGAGATTCACTCGGGCAAAACCCCTATGGCGACTTGGCTGCGGACTCATCCGGCAACCTCTATGGCACGACCAATACGGGTGGCAGCTTTAACCTGGGAGAGGTTTTCAAGCTTACGCCAGGAGCGAATAACAGTTGGAAGGAATCGGTCATCCACAGCTTCTCGGGTTATGCCAACAAGGACGGCGCCTACCCGTATTATGCAGGAGTCACCGTGGATGCAAACGGGAATGTCTGGGGCAGCACCTATCAAGGTGGCTCAAGTGCCGGCAACAATCTGAATTATGGCACCGTGTACAAGCTGACGGCGGGCACCTACAAGGAAAGTGTGCTCTGGAGTTTCGGTACCAGTGGCGACGGATACTATCCGATCCACGAACCGATCATCGTCAATGGAAAGGTCTATGGTACGGCCTATGTCGGGGGGCTCCATGGACAGGGCGTTGTATATGAGATCGTACCGTAGTCAGGGTCTTTAGGGCTCTCCTCTGGTTCCTCTCTACTTTCTCGCCGCTAGGCCTTATGGCTCGGCGGCGATTTTCTTTTTGGATCACAGCGGTCCAGATGGACCGACCCGACATCACGAGATCGGATTGTAAAACCCGCCCGGCAGGCTCTCGAAGATTTCTGCGTTCGGCTACTCTTCTGGTGGTTCGCTCGGTTCAGCCGGCGCCAGCGGCAGCTTGGACGCGCCACTCAGCACGTTGCGTTCCTCGGGCGAGAATTGTCTCTTGTAAGCGTCGGAGTCGATCTCGCGCTGCCGCGCCTCTGGCGGCATGGCCCGCAAGGCTTGAACGGCGTTCCGCACTGCCTGGCGGCGCTCTGGCGGAAGTTGCTGCATCTGATCATGGATTTGCCGCGCTTGCTGTTTCTGCTCGGGAGTAAGGTGCTCCCAGGTTTCCATCCGGTTCAGCATTTGCTGTTGCTTTTCCGGCGGTACGCTGTTGAACCGCTGCAACTGGTTGCGCAGTTGTTGCTGCCGTTGCGGGGGAAGATTGCGAAATTGCGGATCGTTTTCCAGCGCTTTCCGCTGTTGCTCCGGAGGAAGGTTCCGGTGCTGTCGTAGCCATTCTCCGGCGTGATGCTGTGGTTGTTGCTTTTTCTGGGGGTGCTCCTCCGGATGTTTCTGCGCGATCGACGGACACGCGGTGGCGAGCGCCACCACCAGGGTGGCGATTCTCACCCACGCCGTCATGGACCTCACCCGCACTCGTATCCCCCCGGTGTCTGGTTTCAACTCCCTGTTCAAATTCGTGTAATGCGATCTTGGCCGCGCTCGGTGGATATCACTTAGGGGTTGGCATCCACATCTTTCTGCACTTGCAGATCATCGAGCAGTTCGAAATCGGAATACAGCTCGTTATTCTTGTCCAGCGCCTGCAAGTCTCCCACAGCCGTCCCCGGTTCCGCCACCATCAGGGCTCTCGGCCCCTCGGGCGCAGAATTTCGCCCAGCATCGGTGCGGAACAAAGTGATGCTCATCACCATGAGCACGGCCAGTGAAACCGCCAGCGCCGGCTTGCGAATCCAATACCACAAGCCATGTGGCTGTTTTGCAGTCTCCTCGCGCAAACGAGCGCGAAGCCGCACGTCGAAATACGGCGACGGCTCCGGCACTTGCCACTCATCCAGCAGAGCCATGGTCTGGCGGAACTCTTTCAGCTTGCCCGCGCATCCAGCGCAGGACTCGAGATGTTCATTTACTTCGGGCGTGACCGCGTCCAGGCCGGCGGCCAGTTCCGGCATCAGTTCGCAAACATCGTTGCATTTCATGACTACGTCCTTCATACAAACTCTTTCAGTTGCACGCGCAAGGTTTCATAAGCGCGGAACAACAGCGACTTAATGGCGGACTCACTCAGCTTCAAAACTTCTGCGATCTGGCGATAGTCCATTTGCTGATACTTATGCATCACCACCGCGATCCGTTGTCGCTCGGGCAACTCTTGTACGCGTTGACGAATGGCAGCCAGACGCTCGCGTCGCACGATCGCTTCTTCCGCGCTGAGAGAATCGTCGGGCACGTCCATAGTCAACCCGCTTTCCTGGTCGGGTTCGTCCAGGCTGACGGTATTTTCCGGGCGCTCGTGGCGTGTATCGCGCGCGTGATTCACCGCCAGATTGCTCGCGATCCGATACAACCACGTGGTAAACTTCGCGCTCGCTTCGTACGTCTCCCGCGAGCGATACACTCGCAGGAATACTTCCTGCGCGAGATCCTCGGCTACTGCAGTGTTGTGCGCCATGCGATACATAAAGCTCAACATAGGCCGGCGATACTTCTGCACCAGATAGTCGAAAGCCGACTCATCGCCAGCCTTCACCCGTAGCATGATCTGGGCATCGCTCAATCCCTCGCTGGGTGGCTCACCCGCAATCTTCGCCCCAGTATGAGACGGGATGCCTGCCATCGACAGGAACCCGCGGTTCATGGCTACACTGCTCACATTGGAATGAACCCCTCGGGGCTCTGAAAGTTGCGCGTCCTCGGGATCGGCGAAAGGCTTGGAAGTCCCTTGCGGAGATGGAACTTGGGGCTCTTTCGCGAGGCTGAATCGGTTTGGCATCCGGCGATGGCAGAAACTCTCCGGAGGTCATCGTGGGCGCCTGCATCCGGAGCTACAGAACCCTAGGCTATCACGGACGAAGGTCCACGAAAAACTGTTTCTTTGCTACAATATAGCGGCTGATTCAGGCAGGGCGCTTAACTCAGCGGTAGAGTGCCATCTTCACACGGTGGAAGTCATAGGTTCGAATCCTATAGCGCCCACCAGTAACCAACTGGTGTGACTGAAGTTATCCTGTTCCGCGTCCGCGTCCCGGTTTTTGAGATTCCGTTTTTATGGAAGTTCGGTGCGACTGGGCCATCCGTTGGCGTCTCCTGACCGCAACTTTCAGCGGGCCGCAGGTTTTATATCTGTGAACCTCAAGTGAAACGCTTGCCAAGGCGCTTTGCGTTTGGGCCGTTTGGGCCGTGTTTAAGTGCGGTTGACAGGCAAAAGGCCGAAGATGACGACGGGATTGAAGACTAACTCCAGGTTTCCAGTAAAAGCGTTCTTAGCGGGTGTCATGCTGATTTGCGTAGCGGCGGTTTTGTGCGCGCAGGATGCGGGCATCAGCGCCGGCGGACGATGGATGGAATACGATTCGCAAGACCAGATGACGTTAGTGAAAAACGCCAGATTCGAGCTTCCGGCGGACAACTCTTTGCCGGGAAGCGAGTCGAGTCCCAAAATCATTCTGTTCTGCACGGCTGGAAAATTGAAGTTAGCCGACTTTCGTCCGAATGCGATGATTGCCCCGCCAAACCGTCCCGGGTTCTGGGGGCAGCCACAGATGGAGGTGACTGTCCGCGTGGATAATTCGCACAGCAATCACGGCTGGAACTGGGTCAACGGGCATTTCCTGTCCATGGACAAAGGAACCGTGCGTGAGATGCTCGGCGCACAAGTATTCAAAGTCGAAGTTGCGACCCCGCGCGGTCCGGAGATTGCGAACTTCTCTCCCGCTGGCCTCGACCTAGGTCGGGTGAAGAATGCCTGCGGTTTGACTCCGAAAAAGCCTGACTAAGTCTCCGTAAATTTAGACGCGGGCGTCCCCGCGCGCCCGGCCGGAACCGTTGTCCCAGAAAGCGTGGCCCACCCTCGTCGGGAAAGATCCCAGAAGATCAGATAGCCGGCAACTGCAGCAAGCAATAGCAAGAAGATTCCCCAAGCCCATTGCTGGAACACGAGCTTCCCAATACCAAACAGGCATCCATAAACCAGAATCACTCCCATCACCCAGTTGAAGGTGTTGCCCGCCAGGTCCCGCACCTCCGGCAGTTCGGGCACGAGCCGTGCGATATGTTTCCAGCCATACACCGTCGGATGAACCCGCTTGTAGAACCCGACCAGAGTCTGCTGCGACTCGGGCTTGGTGACAAAGGTCGCGATCAACCAGGCAATGGTGGTGATGAGTCCCGTGATCAGCGCGGTCTTGGCGTATACCAAGGCATTGTTGCCGGTGAGGGAAATGCGGCTCAGCGCAATGGTGACCGCTGCCGCGACCGCCATTGCCGAGATCTCGCTCCAGGCATTAATCCGCCACCAGTACCAGCGCAGAATGTAGACCGCCCCCGTGCCAAAGCCGATATTCAAAACCAACTGCCAGCCCTGATTGATTGATGTCAATTGCATCGCTGTGTAACCGCTTCCCAGCACCAGCAGCACGGTAAAAATCTTGCTGATCATCACATAATGTTTCTCGTCAGCCCCACGCACGAAAAAGCGCTTATAAAGATCATTCACCAGGTACGAACTGCCCCAATTCAATTGGGTTCCGATCGTAGACATGAAAGCCGCGAGAAAGGCCGCCACCATCAGTCCACGTAAAGCCGGCGGAAGGTAATCGCGCAAGACCATCACATAACCTTGCTCCGGATTCTGCACAAATGCGGCGCTCGGATGCAGCCCTCCATTCGGCGAATAAACCACCATCGCCACTAACCCGGTAATCACCCAGGGCCACGGCCGCAAAGCGTAGTGCGCGATGTTGAACCAGAGCGTCGCGCCGAGAGAATTCTTCTCATCTTTGGCGCTGAACATGCGCTGCGCCACGTATCCGCCTCCACCCGGCTCCGCTCCTGGATACCACGCCAGCCACCACTGCATTCCCAGATAAACGATGAAAGTCAGTACCGGCAGAGTCCAAAGCGCATTCGTAGTCAGGCCAAGATGAAAGTCCGGCAGGAATGCTATCGGATCAGACGTCTGCACTCCGGTCGCGCGAACATTGTTCTCGATCACCTGCAGATGCATCTGCAGCGCCTGCATGCCACCAATCTTCGATACGGCAACCCAAGCCAGCACAATAATCATCGTCATCTTCAAAGCAAACTGAAACAGGTCCGTCACCAGAACGCCCCAGAGTCCGCCGATGAACGTGTAAAGTCCGGTAAACGGAATCAGAATGAAAATGCAAATCAGCACCGAGGTATATCGAGGATCGCCCAGCGTGTGCTGAAAAACGTGTCCGCCGACGGACACTTGCAACACCCGACCTTGAGCAATCACGGGTCCGAGCAAAACCGTGATGATGCTGACCATGGCCTGCGTCACCCATCCCAGAATGAAGCAGTTCATGAACAGCCCAAGATAAATAGCCTTGAATCCGCGTAGAAACGCTGCTGGCTTTCCGCCGTAGCGAAGCTCGACCAACTGCACGTCGGTCAACACCTCTGCCCGCCGCCAATAGCGCGCGAAGAAGAAAACCGTCATCATTCCGCCCACGCAGGAGCCCCACCAGATCCAGTTGCCAGCAATGCCCTGGCGCGCAACCAGCCCACAAACCAGCAGAGGGGTGTCGGCGGCGAAAGTTGTGGCCACCATCGAAGTCCCAGCCAGCCACCACGAAACATCGCGTCCCGAGATAAAAAACTCTTCCGTGTTCCCGCTAGCCCGGCGCCGGTAGTAAAGACCAATCAGCAGATTGACCAGCAGGTACCCAACAATGACAATCCAATCCGTAGAAGTAAGGGGCATGAGTTTTCCGTTGACCGTGACATTCTATCCGTTCAGACGGCGAGGGCCAGAACAATCCTCCATTGCCCATGTAGGCGCGGGTCCACGCGACATTCGTCGCTGATAACGCCAGGGCGAGGGTGATGAGCGCGGTTATGAGGGTGTTTTAGCGGGCAGCGGCGGACCGTCGGTCCGCTTTTTCTTACCTACGACCAGTAATGAACTTCCGAATGGAACCCGCAGTCGGCTCAGGGTCATTTGCTCTAATCGTGATATCCGATAGAGAGACTCATTCACCCAGCCTTCGCTTGCTTTCGGCAGCTTCGCTTTCAGCCCAAGGGCTTGCTCTGCGAGCCGGAGACCCAACTTGATGGGAAAAGTCCAGTGGTATAAATACCGCTCTTCGTCGATATCCAGGCCAGCATCATTCGCAACCGCACGGAACGACTTCTTGGTGTAGCGGGTCTGGTGACGATTCACCACATCATGATTCGTCCAAAGCATCCTGAATGCGGGAACAGTCGCGACGAAAGTTCCTTCCGGCTCCAGCAGTTCCAATGCGTGTCTCAACCCAGCAACAGGGCGCTCGAGATGCTCCAACACATCGAGCATCAGGATCAGCGAATATTGTTTGTCGGATGTGAAGTGCTCATCGAAAGGGCAGATGTGAATACGATTGCGGTCAGCATTGTCGGGGCTGACCAATTCAGGAGAAGGCTCGATCCCCTCAACCTCTCCAAACTCCTTCAGGCGGCTAAAGAAGAGACCGTCTCCACAGCCGATGTCAAGGATCGTGGTCCAACCGGCCGCGGGACGATATCGCCTGAGCGTCTCGACAATATACTCAGTGCGGGCGCGCCACCACCAGTGCGTCTCGAACAAATCGCGGTAACGATCGCCATAGTCTCGATCCAAGCCATTCTACCGTGGAGTTGATTTTCTTGTGGCTATATCGGCGTTCTGAGCGCTGCCCCGCACTTCGCCGCATTGTATCGAGTCACCGGCAATCAGTTTGCGGACAACATAGTGGGGGCGGCCCTTTGCCTCTTCATAGATACGCCCGACATACTCACCAATAATTCCCAGGAAAAAGAGATTGATTCCGGAAAGAAAAGTGATAGCCAAGATCAGGGCTGTGAATCCCTGGGGCGTCTTCAGCCAGAACCTTGCATAAACCGAATAGAGTGAAAAGGCCGACGAAATCACTATGGCGGACGCACCCACGAGGGCTGCCGCTCGCAACGGAACAATCGAAAAGGCGAAGATGCCGTCAGAAGCAAGCTTCAAGAGCCGGAGGCCGCTGTACTTTGTTGTTCCGGCTTGACGAGCGGAGCGTTCGATGGGCACTCCGATCTGACGGAAACCAACCCAGGTCCGGAGTCCGCGAAGATAGCGGTGATGTTCTGGCATGCTGCGGATTTCATCTATGACTCTGCGCGATATCAAGCCGAAATCGCCCGCATCCAGCGGCAGCCTCGTCGAAGACAGGACCGCAAGCAACCGGTAAAACACCCAATAGCAGAAGCGTAGCCAGAAGGATTCCTTGCGATTGACCCGGCGGCCGTACACCACGTCGTAGCCTTGCTGGTATTGCTCGAGCAGCACAAAGACGGCCTCGGGAGGGTCTTGCAGATCGCCGTCCATGAGGACGGCCACATCACCAGTGACGTGATCCAGAGCGGCGCCGAGCGCGGTCTGATGGCCGAAGTTGCGGGAAAGGCCCACAGCTTTGACGCGTGGGTCGAGGGCGGCTGCGTCTTCGAGCAATTGCCAGGTGTGGTCGGTACTGCCATCGTCGGTCAATACCAGTTCGTGTGGACCGCCAGGAATCTGGTCCATGACGGCCCGGGTGCGGCGAAGAAGTTCGGGCAACACTAATTCTTCGTTGTAAACCGCGATGGCGAACGAGACGCAAGGGTCGGCTTTCATGGACGGGCTGTCCCCTTGAAATAGATCATGTTCCACAATGTCAGGCCCAGGCCGGTGAGGGGGTAAGGCTGGAATAGGACCGGTTTAAAGATAGTGGAAAAGATGTGCTGCCATTCGGCCAGAGGTCGGGCGTACCTCCCGCGATCCCAGCGCGCGAGGAGGCGTGAAATGCTGGCCTGGGACGGCATGACCAACTCGAGAATATGGACATGCCCATCGGCGCTGAGCAGAGTATTGAGATGAAGAAGAATGCTCTCCACTTCAGTGTCATTGAGGTGATGCAAGAAGCTGTTGACCAGGACGAAGTCGAAGCGGGCGCTGGCCGGCGGGCGGTAGGTGCGGACGTCGCAAGCGACAAACTCACGACGGTAACGCTGACGGGCATCCTGAATGTAGTCTGGGTTGATATCCACTCCCAGATACTCGGTTTGAGCGAAATACTTGGCGTTGGTGCCCGGCCCGCAACCCACATCGAGGACTCTGCGGACGCGCTCCATTTGGTTGTGAGCCAGGACGGGAGCGAACTTCTGGTCGGCAAAAGGCGCCTGCCAGAGCCTGTAAACAGGGGCTTGCTCGAGCAATCGTCCGGCTAGGTCGTTCATGGCGTCCTCGCGGTTCAAGTATACCCATCGTCCCGGTCCGCATGGACCGGGAAAGAGGAACGTCAGCGTTTGGTCAGTTCCATCTGCCAGCCCGGATTGATCGGAATCACTAATGTGGTACCGGGGGGAGCGAACGCAAAACGGTCAGCGTATTGCTGAAAATGATAATCCCTAAAGGCGGGATGGCGCCAATCCTTGTAGATCCCGATGGGTAGCAGCAACAATATAGCCATGGCAGCGTGGCGCAACACGCGCCGTGAATAGGAACAGGCGGCGATCCACACCAGCGACGCGAGGAATGCCAGCATTGGCAGGAAGTAGTAGCGGTTACAGAGGCCCGGTACAAGGAACACTCCCCAGTCAACCTGTTCCGGCAAACCGGCCTGAGGGCGAGCCAATCCGAGACCCAGGACTGCGAAGGAAAATGCGAGGAACGCTTTCAGTTCGAGCGGCGCAGAAAAAAACGCATAGATCACCGCGGCCCCACCTACCAGCGCAGCTGCGACTGCGTAGGGAAAAAGCTTCAGGGGAGTATAGGACGCAGCCGTTTTCATTCCGAACAAGCCTGAAAAAAAAACCTGACCGCCTATGATGCCGAGAAAACGCTCGAAAGTAACGCCGTTTGGCGCTTGCCGCGAATGCGAAAGAATGGCGGTGAGCGTCTCCACCAGAACGCCGGGAAGAAGCGCGGCAAGCGACACCGCTGACCACCGGCTGCGGCGTTTCCACCACAAGGCTGCAGCGATGGGTGCCAGCAGAATACCCATGGGGCTGCTGAAGGAAGTCAGCACCATTACTGTGACATCAAAGATCTTCCATCCGATGTTGCTCGCCGGCTGGGCGAGCAAGAGCAGGCAAGCCGCCAGGGCCAGGTGCCACTGACCGTTTGTAATATTGGCGTGAATCTCAAACGAATTGGGAAGAGCCAGGTACAGGAAGCTGCCCAACAGGCGCACTCCCAGCCGGATGTGGGAGAAGCGGGAGGACAGGAATATGTTCACGGGGAGGATCTGCACGACGACGGCGCACAGGTTCATCACAAGTGGTGCGAGAGAGAATGGAACGAGCAACGCGAGCATGGCGACCAAACGAAGAAGGAGATGGACATAACCGCCATAGATGACTGGGAAAGAACGGAAGCCCATTTCATAGGCAGCTCGATAAAATACGGAGCCGTCTTCGGCGAAAAATTGGGCGTTGAGGATGGCATCGGGACGGCGGGACCAGACAATCAGGAATGAGAGTAAGAACACAACCGCTTGCAGCCCGATGCCGCCGATGCGGTGCCACGGTGCTTCGCGTACCACGGTTTTCGGGCTCCAGACGGATCCGCCGCTCAAGACACGTTTGATCTTGCCAATCCTGGCCTTCGTCTCGGGCATATGTGGAGGACGCGGTCAGTTGGCGCCGCAAAAGGAAAAGGGCCAAGCATTACATATCGCAGGGCCCCCAGATTATCGTACCTACATAATCGCCCCAACAAAGTGCTCCACGTGGAACACTTCTCAACCATTGAGATCAAGCCGCGTGGCCCAGCGCGGCTACCAGCGAGGTTCGCGAGGCTGGCGGGCATGGCCCTGGTAGTCGTCGCGCCCACCGCCGCCACTTGAACGCCCGCCTCCGCCGGGACGGCCACCACCGCCGGGACGGCCGCCGCCGCGGGGTCCGCCCGGACCGCCGCGATCGGTCTTGGGACGCGCTTCGTTAATGTTCAACGCACGGCCGCCGAGCTCTTTCCCGTTGAGGGCGGCAATGGCTTTCTCGGCTTCGGCGGCGTCGGCCATTTCTACAAATGCAAATCCTCGCGAACGACCCGTGTCACGATCAGTGACCACGCTGACTTGATCGATCTTGCCATGAGGCTCAAACAAGGTCCGAAGTTCTGCTTCTGTGGTGCTGTGAGGGAGATTGCCAACAAAAAGCTTCTTCATGGATTTCCTTTTTCTGTGAGCCAACGCGAGACGTCGGATTTCGTCGGCGGGTTTGGTTGAGTGAGTCGCGTCGGAATGCAGGGCGCGCGGTTCGGTGGAACGAGTGTTTTCCTCGCAGCTCAATTGAGCCAACTGGTTCTTCCAACCGCGAAGTCACAGACGGAATCCGGTTACGCTGTTTTTGCCGCGGTTGAATGTCCGGCACTGATTATACCCGCTTGCCGTTGGCAACAAGGGAAAATATGAAAGTTGGGCTTCAGGAAACACGATTCGCAAGCCCGTTTCAGAGCTGGCATCCGTCCATTCGACAGGACTGAGGCGTTACTTTGGAAGCAGCTCTGCTTTCGGCTAAAGTTGACTCATCTGCTATAATGTACTTGCGTTTGAACGAAATCGGTTGTCGAGCAGCTTCTTGCATACCAGCTAGTCCTGCCCTCAGTACCTCCGACTCGCACCAACGTAAATAATCTGAAAAGGATACAAGCGACAAAATGGCAGAACAAGGAACAGTAAAGTGGTTTAACGACGCTAAGGGCTACGGCTTTATCAGCCGCCAGACTGGCGAAGACGTTTTTGTGCACTTCTCGGCGATCCAGGCGGGTGGTTTTCGCAGCCTGCAGGAGGGCCAGAGCGTAGAGTTCGAGGTCACCAAAGGGCCAAAGGGCTGGCAAGCTGAGAACGTTCGCCCTCTGTAAACTGGCGAAGTTCAGTTAAAATCCGTGCCCGTCAACCGAAAAAGACGGGCACGTTCTACAGAAACATAATCCGCACTCCGGGATGGAGTCCTCTACATGCAGGCTGAATCAAAAGGTTCTTTCGCCGTCATACGCTACAACTTGCGCACTTACGAATCCGGCGGCGTTATGGCCGTAATTAAAGGTAAGGAAAGCGCCGAGGCCGTCCTCAAGCAGTTCGAACAAAGCCAGACTTCTGAAGATCGGCACATCGGGTGGCGCTACTTCCTCGAAAAGACCGACCTTAAAGCTGGGATGGATCCCGCCGAGGCCACAGCACTCCGCCAATCTCGCCTCGAAATTCGAGAAGCCGAAGCCTAAGAGTCACCTTTCCACCGTAGTCTCTTCGCATATAATTGAAGCTCTGCGGCGAACCGTAAGTCCTCATCGCTCGCTAAGAGATCTCTCCGCGTTTTGGAGGCGAACATGAAGTTTACCAAGCTTCTAACCCTGGCGCTGGCCGGCGTGATTTTGTCGCTGAACGCTTACGCTCAGACCACCGGCCCCTTGTTATGGACCGGCTACATCGATGTGCTGGGAAACTATTTGCCGCCTTCGAACGGTGGTACTTTCAGCAGGTTTACTCCTGGTGTCGCTATTACGGTGACTCGCGTGCAGTTGCAAGCAGCCCAGGGGTCGTATGCCTTTAACACGAAGTGCAGTCCGCTGCCTAAGGTCAGAGTGACTGATGGCACGACCAAATACGATCTGGCTATACCGGGCGCGCGTTTTACCGGACATTACCCTGACGCCGTTAGCGCAGACAGTGGAACAATTTCGGTGGGTTTCTCCGCAAATTCGGCTCTCCGCCTAACCGTAATCCCTGGCCAATCCGGATGTTACGCCGGATCGATCAACGTCACGGTTCAGTACAGCCTCAACTGAGAGCTGCCCAGTCTGATCAGTGTCGCCGTTGAGTCTCTCGCAGGATGATTGCGAAATTACGGCCGCCAAAGGCGAACCCTTGCTCGATACGTCCAATGACCGCAAGTTTGGCTCCGCTGGCGGGAACGCCGAATCTTTCGCTAAAGACCCACATCGTTCCGGTTCCGTCGTCGAGCTGAAAGACACCGCTGCCCATCGCTCCAAAGGAATCGGTCACTCGTCCCGCGATCGAGATTTCTTTGCCCGCAAACCGGCCGGGATCCTGGTTGATCTTGGCGACGCTCTCGCGCGGAGGACATCCTGCCAATAACAGACCGGCAAAACTCAACAACAACACGCACAAAATTCTGTTTCGCATGTTCGTCACGCAACTCTCCAGGACTTCCAAGTCTCCAAGACTGCCGAAGTTGAAGCTGCAAGTTTTAAACCCGAATCCTGGCCGGAAGTTGTCCCGACCGCGCTCTCCGGCTTAGAGTTATTGGTTCGGATTCGCCAGATGAATGAGCATCCCCATGACCATGCTGGAACATATCGGGAGTCTGTTTTCCTACGACGACTGGGCCAATCGCGAAGTCCTGGGTTCGCTGCAAGCCCTGAATGCTGCACCCGTGCGTTCGGTACAGTTGCTGGCGCATATCGTTTCCTCGGAAAAGTTGTGGCTCGAACGCCTGCTCGCCCAGAAGCAGACGGATCCAGTTTGGCCGCTCTTCACGCTCAAGGACTGCCAGACGGGAATCGACCAGCTATCCGGACTTTGGAAGAACTACCTGATTTCGCTCGGCGAGGCGGGCCTGTCCGATTCGCGCACTTACAAGAACACCAAAGGCGATACGTTCACCAGCAAGAAGCAAGACATCCTGCTGCATGTGATCATGCATTCGGCCTATCATCGTGGCCAGATTGCTGCGGATGTACGCGCCGCCGGGTTCACTCCGGCCTATACCGATTTCATTCACGCCGTGCGGCAAGGGTTTGTGGAATAGGCACAGCCCCCAGATGGAGTGCGCCAATATGCGTTCCGCCCCGCCTTCAAGTATAGTGGTCCAATTTTCAAAGAGGTGGCCCGCTGTCGAGGGGCATTCCCATGGTTTCAGTTTGCTTTCTAAAGTTGCGCTATGCTTGACTGGGAGAACATGAAAAAGCTCGTCGCGCTGTTCGTTTTGCTTTTCGTTAGCAGTCTGTCATTCGCGCAGGCTCCGGCTTCTGCGCAGTCACAGCAACCTTCGCAGCCGCAGTCCGCGGCACGGCCGGAGCCGCCGCAAGCGCAGCCTCAGGAGAAGTCTCAGGTCGAGCCGCTTGCCGATCCCATCTCCAACAATGCTGTCGCTGAGCTCAGGGTACATTGGCAGCTCTTGCTTTTCTCTTTCATGGGCATGGGTGAGAAGAAGAATGGGGACGCAATCACGAACACCGCTTTTTCTCTGGATGCGACGGAAGGGAACTGGTCCGCGGTCCATCCCGTCCCCGGGACGGCGGGGCGTATTGGGGCGATGGCTGCAGGGGTCCGCGATCAGGTTTACTTGTTCGGCGGCTATGTGGTGGATGCGCAAGGCGGAGAAATGGTCGTCCCCGACGTCAGTGCGTATCAGCCTTCGCATGACCGCTGGTTCCGCATCGCTGATATTCCAAAGCCTGTGGCTGACTCGGTGATTGGCGCTTATCGCGATCGCTGGGTTTACCTGATCGGCGGCCGTTCGAACGCGGGCGTGGCCAACGACGTTCAAGTGTACGACGTGGAAAAAGATAAGTGGGCGCAAGCTACGCCGATTCCCGGACCGGCGGTCTTCGGCCATGCCGGTGGATTGGTCGGCGAGACCATCATTTATATCGACGGAGCTCGCGAAAATCCATCCGGCAACAATCCGAAGTACGTCGCGTCCGACGAATGCTGGATGGGCAAGATTGACCATCATGACAAGACCAAGATTCAATGGACCAAGCTGCCCAACCATCCGGGCGCGGCGCGGTACCGCATCGCAGGGGGTGGTTCTGAAACCGATCAGAAGATCTATTTTGCAGGTGGAACCGACAATCCTTACGACTACAACGGCATCGGCTTTGATGGCAAGCCGTCGGAGCCGTCGCCGGTGACCTTCGACTTCAACTTGCACACCAAGAAATGGGAGACCATCAACGACAACACTCCCGATCCGACCATGGATCATCGGGGACTACTGGTGACGCATGAAGGCCTGGTGCTCATCGGTGGCATGGAGAAGGGACAGAAGGTAACAACGCGAGTCACGCTTTTGTCGAAAGAAACGAAGGAAAAATAGGCTACGGCCGACGGGTGGGGCCCGCTCCTTGCGTTTCTGCAAGGGGCGGGAACCAACAATCCCAACCTATTCTTCGTTATCTTGTTGTAAACTTGCGGACAAACACATTCTCAGGCGGTCACGCGAGCTGCCCCCACAGCCGGTCGAGGACACGCG
>JABDBE010000066.1 GCA_013288805.1 Acidobacteriota bacterium | reverse complement strand
GTTCGATCGCACTCAGCGTCTCTATTGAAGCTGGATTATCGGACTCTGGCAACGGTTGTGCGAACCCGGAAAATTCATTTGGCCGGACAAAAGTCAGCAAGCAAACGGTTCGTTCTTTACGGTGCTCGCGAAAACAGTCACCTGTCGGGGTTGGATTGAGCTGCTCCGTGAACACTCAGCAAAGGGCAGCTCGCCTTTGCTACAAGCTCATAGGCGAAGCTCGTGTGCAGATGACGATTCCAACGCGACTCGTTGTGAACGCCGACCACAAATAGGCTATCGGAGCAAATCTCGGATTGACGAAGAATATCTTCAGTGGTCGCGATTCGGTCCAGATGATAGGCGGGATTACACCATTCACAGTTGGGGAATTCTGTATTGCCGGCAAGTTCGGCGCAAAACCGCTCAATTCTCGCATGTGTGGCAGAGTCGCCCGGTGCGTTGTCAGTTGCGATGGGAACCAGTACGCTGCGAATCCCGAGGTCACGTCCCAGGGCTGCCGCATAATGCGCTGCCGGGACCGATTCCGGCGAGAAGTCTGAGATACACAGGATTTCGTTGAACCTCGGATCGAGGTCAATACCGCCCATTACGTGCGTGCCGACCGTGAGCGTGGGGCAGCGGGCGGATAATAGGATTTTTTCTGCGTTTGAACCAACAAGCACATGCTGCAGACCCCTGTAAATTCCGTGGGTGCCCAACACCAGGAGGTCGGCATTGTTATCTCCGGCGGAGCCCAGAACTGCCGCACACGGTTCACCCTCGCGAAGATCGATTTCAGTGTTGATCCCCACGCGCTGCACACTGGCCGCAAAGGCCTCGAGGCGAGCGAGCGCATGCTCCCTTGATAAGCAGGGTCTGCGGCTGAGGAACTCAGCTTCTTTCGCTTCATGAGAGAGCTCAATTGCATGGACAATTATCAACCTCGCGCCGTAATGATGCGACAAGGCGACAGCATAATCGAGAGCGAGCCGCGAGCTTTCGAGAAAATCAGTGGCGAAAACGATGTTTCGCATCGGGATGGGCGGTTCCGTTTTCTTGCTTCTATCTAACACAAGGACTCTCCTCCTATTTCCACCGCCAACGGTGGCAAGCCGCGGCACGAATTCGCTTCCGTAAACTGATTCCCAAATGAGCGCCTCACGCTCCGGGGTTATTTAGAAGGGCTCCCGACGTATTCCGGGCGCTGTGTAATCTGGGGCTCGGGCGTCGAGGCCGCAGGCGCCGCATCAATGGCCTTGCAGCTCAATTCAGCGGCGCCAATTCGACCGTTCTCCTGGTTTTCCATAACGACCCGCACGGTACGCGTATTTCGCGGGACCCGGACCCTGACTCTAAAAGCTGACACGATCGCTTGGGAGCGTGCCGAGTCCTGAGCACTTGAGAGCAGCCTGACCGATTCGATCCTTGAAGCCTTGATCTCCTGGTCCCCATCCAGGCTCACCGCCGCCAAAGCCAGATTGGCCACGAACTTGCCATCTTCTGTTGGAAGAAAGTCCAGGTTCTTCGACATCAACTGGACCGTGAATCCGACTGTCCCTGTGTCGGGATGTCGCAGCACGTTCGCTAGTCGAACGTCCAGAGCGGTAAAGGGTATGGTCGATTGAGCGGCCTCGGCGAGTTTCATCATGCTTTGCTGCCGTTGATTGATCGGTGCGTGTTCGTCGGGGGCGAAGTATCCTGCCTTGGTCACCGCGCGAAGGTTACGGTCCCGGAGCGTCACGCGAATGCGGCGGAATTTGCCGTTCTGATCTCCTTGTTGAGGCTGATAAGTGAGGGTATAGTAGTTTGCGCCCATTTGCTGGGAACGGGCGATTTCCGCGTCCACATCATTGCGGTTAAAGAAGAGCTCTCCGCCGGTTTCGTTTACGAGCACGCCAAAGTTGATGTCGCCGGCGAATGGGTCATTGCCGTTGTCGGCGATATCGGCGTCGGCTTCCATGGCACTCATGGAGATGTCTGGACCCTGAACAGGCAAACCGGGATAGATCACGAACAGGCTGATTCTCGCATCGACCAGCATGTTGGTTGTGGAATGCACGTACTGCTTCAGTTCGTCCTCTGCTTTTGACGGCAGATCGAGCGGCACAAGATTGATGCCCGGGCCGCCGTGCCCTACCCAGATGATGTTCTTGCGCCCGGGAACTCCCTTGTTCTGCAAAGCGATCTGCTGCAGTGCATCCATGGATTGGGCAAAACGTTCCCAGAAGAAGGAGCCGTTCATCTTCTTGTACGGCAATGCCGTGGGAAGATGCTCCAACGCATTCATGAGGTCGGAACGGCTGCGCGTATATCCCTGCAGCATCTCGAGGGACTGATTGCCGATCACCATGAGCTCCGCCGGCGACGCCAATTGTTCAGGTTGCGCAATGAGGAAGCGCTTGACCTCGTACCGGATATACGCGAAGTCCTCGAAATTCGAGTTCAGCAGGTCGAGCACAAAGATTGCGACCGGGGCCTTGCCATCAGGATTCTCATCGCCCGCCTTGGGGTCCATCAGGTGCGTTTGCGGCGCCTCAAACGAAAAGATGCGCTGCGGGTTCTTGTCTTCGAGGATTGTGAAGTCATCTTTGGTCAGGCCAGTAACAACTGGGCGTCCGCTTTTGTCGAGTACGGTGACATCGAGAAACACCAAGGTTGAATTTATTCGAAAGGTCGGGGTTGAGGGCGACGTCTGGGGGGCCTGCGCAGACAGATTTGCAGCGTTATATACAGCGGAGACGGCAAACAACCAATGCAACAAATAATCGGATCTCATGCAGCCTCGCGATGGATTTCACTTAAGGGGCGAACCTCTGCTATTGCGAACCTTCCAGACGATTCGCCCTCCGGTTTTGTGGCTCGTCATCTGAACGCGCCGATGCGACTCGACAGCGCCATTCTCAAGTCGCGTCTACAGCGAAACATACGTGATTTGACCGTAGAGAGCGGAAGATTCAGCGCTGTGGCTACTTGCATGTAAGGCAGTTCCTGGAATACGCACATCTCGATCACTTCGCGGTTGGGGGGGGCCATTCCTCCGATGGTTGCAGCTACGATCTTGTCTCCTTCGCGCTGTTCGTAGCACTCCTCCGGATTCATGCTACGGTCGATAATCTCGAGCTCTTCGCAACCTTCATCGGTGAATTGCGAACATTCGAGTGGGACCAACATTCTTCCTCGTCGACTTCGCAGATACTCGCGGGCAGTGTTCTTGACGATGGCGTTCAGCCAGGTTTTCATTTGGGATTCGCCACGAAAGGCGGCCAGTTTCCTGAAGGCCTTCAAGAGGGCTTGCTGGACGATGTCCTCTGCTTCCTCGCTGCGGTTGGTGATTTTCATGGCCAGCCAAATGAGCTGAGGACGATATCGTTCAGCAGCATCTACAAATTCTCCGAGTTTTATCTTGTCGAGGCGCGACGGAGGAATAGCGTCAGCAGCGCTTGAGGCGTCATGCATTGTTGTCGATCGGCCCTCGCATTCGGAGGCCTGAGACAACCTGAAAGACAGAGGTCCACGGCTATCGGTTTCCATTGTTTCCCCCTTCTTGCAACGAGTGAGTCAGGCTGAGTATTTGTTCGACCAGGACATCTTGTCTCACGGGTGAATGCAGGCGTAGATCGTATAGAGCGCGATCCAGGGACGCCTGACCCGAACGAATGATCAGAATCTTGGCACTGGGCCATCGACCGCGAATCAGACGAGCGGCCTCTACAAGCTCAAATGAACAGAGAGAGTTATGGAGGACGACAGCATGAACGTCATGCTGCTTCGAAGAGATCCATAGCTCGCGATAGTCAGGAACAAAGGAAACGCGGAAGTCTCGCGCGTCGAGGAACGTGTCGCGGATGAGAGTGCCGGGCTCGATTCGACCGACGGAAAGGACGTGGATGAGGGGCTTTGTAACCACCTCACCGCGCGGCGTGAGATGTCCATTTTGGTCGCCGGGACATGATGTCAGATGCCCCGGGGGGACCGAAGACGACACTCCTTGCGCAGTACCAATGGGATGCATGGGGTTCTCCTCCAAAGAGAGTGGGCGGAAGACTGCAAGATCGCTTCTGAACACGGGACAGATATGCCAACCGAATGCCGAAGCGCGGTTGAGCTAAGCCGCGAGAACTCTGAAAGGAGGAGATCGGAGAGGAACTACGGAACAGAACAGCGCGGGGATGCGCTTATATGTGTCAGGATAGAAGAACGCACGTTCTATCCCCGTAGGAGGTTGACGGTGGATAAGCAGTACAGCGTGCAACTCCAACTGAAGATGCTGCTGAGCGGTTGCCTTTGTCGTAGCCGCGACTTGGGCGACGTCCTGATGCTTGTCCCACATCTTCGCGAACAATGCACGCGAAGCTGCGTCCTGATGAGGATTGTATCGGGAGAGCTTGTAGCCGAATCCCCACAGGGCTACTGATATTGCGAGTCCGATGAAGGCGAGAGCCCACGGTCTGAACAGCCTGCGGGAGATCCACCATTGCGAAGTCACCTGGCCGCATGCGCGCAAGGAGGTACTCTCGCGACTGGTGCATGACATCATCGACAATTCGTTTCCGGCCGACATTGTCTGGAACAGGCCCCCCGAGCAGCACACCAACAAGTTTGGACGCTATCTTCGCACAAAAAGTCGCGGTAGATATAGACAGAATTGTGTTCGTGCCAACGTTAGCTCAGACATTGGTCGTTATCCTACTGAGAGACAAATACTTAGATGGATCGGCGCGAAGCCTTCGCAACAGGACCGATAGCGGGCATTAGATGAGACAGACATCGAAGCCGTCTCGGTCTGGGAATATTCCGATTCCGAACGAACCGACCGGAGGAATTCAACGTCTATGATCTTGAGAGTGGAAATGCGCTAATAGAGCGTTTCGCTGGGACCAAATCCGTGGGCGCTATGGGGTTTTTCGGAGCGATGACAGCAGCCAGTGTTCACGGCCCGTCCGCACTCTACCTCGTGACGCGCCTGCCTTAATCCAGAGCACCAAACCCAAAGCGGCCCTTAAAAAGATTGGCTTCAAACTCGGTTGCGCTCGCACGCGAATGATTCGGTTCCGTACTATTCTCTTTTTGCTAGCGGCCCGACAATCGGGCAGTGGACTGAGGCGAGTATTCGTTAAAGAGGTGCCACGCTTGAAATCGGCCAGAATCGGAGCTAACCCGGACCAGTGATTGAGAAGAAAAACAGTTCGTCTTCCCCGGTCGCGAATGTGGGCGGTTGCATGTATGCACGGTTCTCTGGGCAATTCTCCCTTGTTGCGTCGTTATTCCGCCCGTGTGTACTGGGATTCCTTGGCCTGGCTCTAGCTGTTGCTCTATGCGGATTCGCCTACAAGATTTCCTTGTATCAGCCCAATTCTGGAATGCGATCGAACGTCGTAAAACTGTGGGACAAGCGGCAACAGGCGCAAGCGAACCAGAACGCAGTCAATAACCCAACAATCACCCCCGATCAGACTCACCTCCCGGCGCATCGCTTTCCAGATCCCTGGCAGTATTCACGCGCCGCTATTGCCTATCTCGCGGCTCCCCCCCCAATCTCCCTCGTTGCCGCTTGCGCGGAATCTCACCTGCCATTTCGCTCGCCACCAACGAACCCTCTTGCTTAAGACCTGGGCTTCGTAATCAGGCTCTGGCCGGATATAGCCACTCCAGATCTGTAAGTTCTGTTCAACCATGATTTCGTGGAGGAGCGTCCAATGTTTTCATTCTGGGCCTCTGCTCGTTCTGGTTCTTGCTTTGTTGTGGATCTTGGCCACTACGGGCACCGAGATTCTTGAGTCGAGCACTTCAAAATTTGGTGCTTGCACTTTGCCGTCCTATGGGTTCCCCGGTTCTGCTTTCGCCTGTGCCGAATGGGATGACGAGAAGCGGCGACGAAACCAGCCTTCGCCCGGATCGCTTGGGGAACACAAATCTCCTGATCGTCCAAGGGAATATATGAAGATGCCCTCGACGGTGCGCGAGCTGGGGACAATCGAACCGATCCATATTGTGTGCATCGGGCATTGCAGGCCCCACCATTTCATCTCAGACGAAATACTCGATATTCCTGGATTTAAGGTGTCAATGGAACGGGATCACACGAAGCTGCATTCAACGTTCCATGGCATTCCAGCACTGATCCTGATCTATGACTCCTTTCCTCCCAGAGAACTGGAAAATGCATGCCGTTTCATTCGGCATCAGTGGCCACACACCAGGATTCTGGTGATTCACGATGGTGAGGATTTCCTGGAAGACTCCCTGTATGAGGACAGGGTGCGGACAGATGTGACCGGTCAAGACCTCATTAGGAGAATCCTGTTTCTTGTTCAAACCATTGATCTTTGGAGGTTGCGCGGCGTCAAAAGGTAAGAGGAACCTTTGAGATATTAGAAGATCCAATTGGACTCGGCCGGTCTCTGAGAATCGAGGAGTTTCTCTTAACCATGACGACGCTATCCTCTCAGGTTATTTGATGTTCGGCTGGATTGATGACGGAAAAGACACCGTGCAGGCGCGTTCATGAAGGCGTAGTCACGAATCTCCAAGGGCAAGCGCCATCACAGCATTAAGCCCATGTCGGCAGGGTTTGGAGATAACAAAATTCTCGCCTCGGATGTTGCAAAAGAAATGAAGCTTTGAAGCCGAGAAATGAGCAGATGGTGACGAGGAAAGGGAGCACATCGTTTCATGAAGGGGAAAACGAGCAAACGCTGGCGCCAGATGGAAACGACAAATCCAGCGTTTCCGGCAATTCTCATAGCCGTAATGTGCGGTGCCGCAATGCTCCAGTACACCGAGTTCGTGTTCGTTTCAGCGAGGGACGACAATGGTCGTACTTTTGACATCCCGATGTGGCGCGTTCATATGGGTTCGGCGTGTTTGGGAGCCCTAGCCTTCATGATTGCGCTATTTTGCTTCGAAGCTCTTGAACGGCGGTCCAAGAGTCTCGCGCTCCGATTGACGGTCCCATGGATCCCCCTGGTCGGAATAACGGGGGTGGCTACGATCATTCATATTCCAATTGCGATTGTTATTCTTTGCAGCCTTGTCTATGGAGTGTGGGCGTATCGTCGATTCCGCGCAATGAGATTTGGCGTTGAGTGACACCGGGGCTTCTTTGGAGTGCCAGAAATGACCATTAACGACCGACACAGGAGCGGGTACCAGCCAACGGTCAGGCCGAGGCGTGTAATCCTTCTACAAGGGCCCACACTTAGGGATCGAAGGCAACAGCCTCTGCGGAAACGAAACCAGGCTGGTATCATTGCCGTCGGTTGCAACATTTTGCTCGAAACCGCTGTCTATACTGTTGTGCACTTTTGTTTGCCACGCAATTAGCGCTCTAAAACTTCGCTGATAAGTGATTCCTTTGGAAGAGGATTGCATGCGATCACGAGAAGCATCTAAAATGGCATCACCGCCCGGGCACAGAAGCCTGAAGACGGGAGACGCCAAGATGCCTCCACTCACAAGCAAGAGCGAAGCTTCCGGTTTGCTCAGGATCGCCCTGCTGATCCTCGGCTTAGCGGTTTTTGCTTGGGGTCTGCAGTACAAGCTTTCGCTCTACGAAGCGTCCTCGCATCACCATCCCGTTTCGGTCGCAAAGCTGATGCAGGGTGAGCAAACGAACAAGAAGATCATGTCACTACAATTGCAGATCCGTAGCAAGTTCTCGCAGTTGCAGGTCGACAGTGCGATTGTTCCCCTCCCTCTTCCGGAAATAGTTCGACGGAATCGACGGCCAGACACGCTGATCTATACCTCCATCACCTTTGTCACCTGCGTTCTTTTCTTCCGTCCTCCTCCACAGGCCTCCTGAGCGAGTCGCGTCTGCCGTGATGCCCCTGTAAATCAGCGCGTTAAGTCAAGCGCTAGACCTGGGACGTCCGTAAGATACGCTACTGTGCCGGCGAGGCACCCGCAGGAGAGTCTGTTATGAGTATCGCATTTGCCTTGTTGCTAATGTGTGCTTTCTGCGCTGTGGTCGGGATATATCGTGGCATCGTCAATCATCGGGAAACCAGACGACTGGGAAGAGGCGTGCCAACGGTCCGCTGAACCGAAATCGGCAGGATCTTCTAACCGCCGGCAAAGGCTCGGAGCGCTGTGGATCCTATCTGCCGATTTGATCCAAGGTCGATCGCGGCCGATCCCTATCGGAATGATTGCCATGATCGGTCTTCCTGGCCTGAAGACGGCAAACTCCAACTAAGGCTGGATGGATGAACCAACTAACGGTCGAGAAAAACAGATGCCCGAACTCGACTTACGACGCCCGGCAAGAGATTTTGTGAGGCGGGTTCTATCGCGAGAAAGTTCCCTGTTAAGTTTTGCTCGCAGGTCAATCTAATCGTTCTTCGACCGAGTTCGCCCTAAGCTAGTTTGCTGTTTTGTGGGAACAAGAGGAGCGGTAACCAATTATCAGGAGCACTAGCGCAATGCGTAAGAAGGCACTTGTTTTTGCCGCAGTTTCATTTTGCATGATGTCAATCATTTCGGCATGTCATACCGGATCGGACGTCTCCGATGCGAAAGCGGCTGCAATTCCAGCAGCGCGCGTTGCCATCGCTCAGCGCGGCGACATTTCGCACGTCCTGACACTTGCCGGGCAATTCCAACCCTACCAGGTGGTCGACGTGCATCCCAAAGTCAGCGGCTACATGAAGCAGATCAACGTCGACATTGGCGACATCGTGCGCCAGGGACAGACTCTTGCGGTTCTCGAGGTTCCCGAACTCAAGGCAGAGTTGCAGCAGAGTGTCTTCAGGCTGGAACAAACCAAGGAAGAGATCACTCAGGCGCAGCACGAAATCAACCGTGCCGAGGCAACCCACTCGGCTCTTCACTCCGCGTATGAGAGGCTCGAGGAGGCGGCCAAGGGACATCCGGGGCTGATTGCCCAACAGGAACTGGACGATGCTCAGGCGAAAGATCTTTCGTCCGAGTCTCAAGTCGATGCTGCCAAGGCCGCTATGGCCGCTGCAAAGCAACACACCGGCGCGGCTGAAGCCGACAACCAGCGCGTCCAGGCATTGCACGACTACACCACGGTTCAGGCGCCGATCGCAGGCGTCGTCGTCTGGCGCTTTGCCGATACGGGAGCCCTCATCCAGGGAGGAACAAATTCCAACAGCCAGGATCTCCCTATTGTTCGCATTTCGCAGAGTACTCTGCTGCGCCTGCGTATTCCGGTGCCCGAGAGCGATGTTCAGTATGTTCGCGACGGAGATGCACTTGAGGTGCGCGTGGATGCGGCGTCGCGTTCCTTTACAGGAAAGATCGTTCGCTTCACCCGCGACGTAAACTTCGAGACTCGCACGATGGAGACCGAAATCGATGTGCAGAACCAGGACTTGAAGATCTCTCCTGGAATGTACGCAAACACCATGCTCCGCTTGGGACACTCGGAGAACGTCGTTACTGTCCCAATTGAGGCCTTGGTCCTCAACGGCAAACAACGAGTGGTATATGTCGTGGACAGCACCAACCGCGTGCATCCATGTCCGGTCGAGGTAGGTATTCAAGGTTCCAAACTCGTGGAGATCCGAAGCGGCTTACATCCAGGGGATCGGGTCATTGTAGGTGGCCAGGAGAAATATCAGGAGAACGAAGAAATCAATCCCGAAGTGCAGTCGACGCAAGCCTCAGAGACCTTTCAGGAGACTGGCGGCATGATCGACCTGAAGGGTGAAGAGAATGTCGCGAGCCAGGCTGGGCCCGAATCCTCCAACGAGCCTCAAGCCAACGGGCGCGGTGTCGATAACGATCGGACGAAACCGTCTGCATCGGCGGTAGGAGCCACCAAAGAGCACCCTGGAGGGCCGCACTAATGCCAAGGTTCGCACTGCGATTTCCGTTTTTCATCCTCATGCTGTGCCTGGTGGTGGCGCTCATCGGCACCGTGACGGTAGTGCGCATGCCAGTGGACCTGTTTCCACGGATTGACATGCCGGTGGTGGTGGTAGCTACGTTTTACAACGGTATGCCGCCGCGGCAGATTGAAGCGGATATCACGAACACCTTCGAGCGATTCTTCACTTTAGCCGCGAATGTGGATCACAGCGAATCGCGGTCTCTGACCGGGGTCAGCCTGATCAAAATCTATTTCAAAGCCGGCACGAATCCGAACGCGGCGTTGAGTAACATCGCCAATCTGGCCATGGCCGATTTGCGCCGCCTGCCCCCGGGGACGCTTCCCCCGGTGGTGTTGGGAATGGACGCATCAACGCAACCGGTATGTCTTGTGACCCTGAAGGGACAGGGGCTGAATGAAACGCGTTTGAAAGATCTTGCGCAGTTCGAACTGCGGAATCAGATTTCCAACGTGCAGGGCGCATCCGTGCCCCAGCCATATGGAGGCACCTACCGCCAGATACAGATTTATGTCGATCCTTTGAAGCTCGAGGCCCGTAACTTGAGCCTGAACGACGTGGTCAAGGCTGTAGACAACTCCAACCTGATCCTCCCCGCCGGGGATGTTCGCATTGGGGGCAAGGATTTCAATATTTACGCCAACAGCCAGTTCCCGACCGCGTCGGCTATGAATCAAATGCCGCTCAAGTCCTGCGGGAACTCATCAGTGATGGTGGGTGATATCGGGCAGGCGGTCGACTCCGGGGCGTTGCAATACAACATTGTCCGTATCGACGGCCAGCGCTCCGTTTACGTTCCTGTCTTCAAACAGGGTGGCGACAGCAACACGATACGCATTGTGGACGGGATCACGGCGGCTATCAAGAAGCTGGTCGACGTGCCTGACTCGTTGCGAACGGACGTTGTCTTTGACCAATCGATCTTCGTAAAGCTTGCCATCAAAAACCTGGTAAAGGAAGCCACGATCGGTCTGGTCCTTACCGGTCTAATGATTCTGGTTTTCCTTGGTAGCCCGCGCGCAACGTTTGCAGTGATGCTTTCGATCCCGCTCTCCGCCCTGGTGTGCCTGCTCCTGACCAACGCCGTTGGAGGATCCATCAATACGATGATCCTGGGCGGTCTGGCGCTCGCCTTTTCGCGCCTCATCGACGATTCCGTTGTGGTGCTGGAGAACATCTTCCGGTACATGGAGATGGGCAGCCCTCCACGGGAGGCGGCCGAAAAAGGCGGCATGGAAGTCTCGCTTGCCGTTCTTGCCGCCACCTCGACGACTTCCATCGTGTTTTTCCCGGTCACATTCCTTTCCGGCATCAGCAAGTATATTTTCACGCCGCTCGGATTGGGCGTAGTGCTCTCCATCTTCGCGTCGTACTTCTTCGCGATGACCGTGGTTCCCCTCTTCTGCGCCAGGTTCATCCACATGGAACATCCCGTGGCAAGCGAAGAGCACCACGCGCGAAAGCCCTCTCTATTCAAGCGATTTCTTGATCGCTTCAACGCGTATTTCCAAAGATTCCTCCATGCCTACGAAAAGCTCGCGTATCGCGTCTTGCAGAAACCCGCGCTTACCGGAGCCGTAATTCTGGGAGCGCTCGCTGTCATCCTGCTGGGCCTGTTTCCTTTTCTGGGGAGGGCATACTTTCCGCGAACTGACCCGGGCCAGTTCGTCGTAGACGTCCGTATGCCGAGCGGAACCAGACTCGAGGTGAGCAACGACTACATTGCCAAGGTTGAAGACGTGATCCGCGGCGTGGTGAAGCCGAGCGATCTGGATATGGTCGTGTCGAACATCGGTGTCTATCCCGACCTGTCAGCCATCTTCACCACGAATGCTTCGATGGATACTGCCTTTGTCCAGACAAGCCTAAAGGAGGACCACGGCATCGGCAGTTACGAATACATGCGTCGCGTGCAGGAAAAGCTATCGCGCGATATGCCGGAACTCTCGGCATATTATCAGGCCGGCGGTCTGGTGGATGGAGTCATCAACCAGGGCCTGCCGGCTCCGATCGATATCCAGGTCAGTTCGATGAATATGGAGGGCGCGTACGACCTGGCCCGGACGGTAGCAGCAAAGATCAAGACATTACCCAACGTAAGCGGCGTCTATATTCCGCAGGATCTGAATTATCCCGGAATCGCGTTGAACATCGATCGCCAGCGCGCCAGCCTCATCGGACTCTCGGCAAAAGACGTTGTGCAGAACGTGATTACTGCCATGACCTCGGACGGAATGGTGGCGCCGAGCTACTGGATCGATCCCAAGAGCGGCAACAGCTACATGGTCACAGTCCAGTATGGAAACCGGTGGATCGACAATATGTCGCTCGAGGATTTGAAGAACATTCCTCTGCGCGGAGTTCATCCGCCGGGCTACAGCCCTTTTCAGCCGGCCCGGATGGCGTCGTCTCAGATACCGGAGCAGGGTGGCCACGCGGCGGGCTATACGCCGCTCGGTTCGGTGGCCGACATACAGATGATCAATACACCGACGGAAGTCGATCACTACCAGATCCGGCGCGTCATCGACATTTTTGTGGCAACGAAGACCGAGGCACTGCAAGGGGTCGGCAAGAGAATCAACCAACTGCTGGCTGCTACAAAGACGGATCGCAACACTGTCATTCATGTACGTGGCGCAGTGGTAAACATGAACCAGTCATTCTCCGAATTCGGGCTGGGACTGATTATTGCCGTCCTGATGGTCTACCTGGTTCTGATGGCACAGTTCCGCTCGTTTATTGATCCGTTCATCATTCTCATGGCTATCCCGCCCGGTCTCACCGGGGTCGTGCTCATCCTGCTCTTTACCGGAAGCACTCTGAACATCATGTCGCTGATGGGCGTGATCATGATGACCGGCATCGTAGTCTCGAACAGCATTCTTATCGTCGAGTTTGCGGGCATCCTGCACACGCAGGGGATGCCTCTGCTGGAGGCGGTTGTCCAGGCATGCAAGATACGCCTTCGTCCCATCCTGATGACGTCACTGGCGACACTGTTGGGCATGATTCCCATGGCCTTGGGCATGGAAGCCGGGAGCGAGCAATATGCACCTCTGGCGCGGGCCGTGATCGGCGGCCTGGGCGCATCGGTGGCTGTAACCGTCTTTCTAGTACCGGCCGTGTACCTGGTGATTCACGGCCGTAAAAAGGGAAACATCTCGCCCACGCAAGGAGAAGCTCATGCCTGATCCGAGGACCAGTTCATCCGGTCTTGTCATGAACTCTTGCCAGGAAATTCGAAACGCCATCAGCACGAACGCTGATTACAGATGCGGAGGCGCGCGCTAAAATGCCCAGGTTTGCACTCAAGTTCCCTTTCTTCATCATCATGATCTGCCTCCTGGTGTCGCTCGTTGGAGTGGTCACCATCGTGCGCATGCCCGTCGACCTGTTCCCCAAGATCGATATGCCGGTCGTGGTCGTTGCCACGTTCTACAACGGCATGCCTCCGGAACAGATCGAAGCCGATATCACTAACACCTTCGAGCGTTTCTTCACGTTGGCAGCCAATGTCGATCACAGTGAGTCGCGCTCGCTCACCGGCGTCAGCCTGATCAAGATCTACTTCAAGCCCGGTACGGATCCCAATGCGGCGTTGAGCAATGTCTCCAACCTTGCCATGGCCGACCTGCGCCGCCTGCCTCCGGGAACATTGCCACCGGTGGTTCTCGGCATGGACGCTTCGACCCAGCCGGTTTGCCTTGTCACTCTCAAGGGGCAGGGCCTGAACGAAACCAACCTCAAGGATCTGGCCCAATTCGAGGTGCGCAACCAGATCTCGAACGTGCAGGGAGCTTCGGTGCCCCAGCCGTATGGCGGAACGTATCGCCAAATTCAGATCTATGTCGATCCCCTTAAACTCGAAGCGCGCAACCTGAGCCTCAATGACGTTGTCGAGTCAGTCGACAGCTCAAACCTGATTCTTCCGGCCGGCGACGTGCGCATCGGTTCGAAGGATTACAACATTTACGCCAATTCGCAGTTCCCCGACGCCAAGTCGATGAATGCCATGCCGCTCAAGTCGGTCGGGAATTCATCGGTGCTCGTCGCGGATATCGGCAAGGCTGAAGATTCGGGTGCTCTGCAATACAACATCGTACGCATCGACGGACAACGCTCCGTTTATGTTCCCATTTTCAAGCAAGGCGGCGACAGCAACACCATCAGCATCGTGAACGGCATTAAGGAAGCGATCAAGAAGCTGGTCGACATTCCAGAGTCGCTCAAGACGGACGTTGTCTTCGATCAATCGGTGTTTGTAAAACTTGCAATCAGCAACGTTACTCGCGAAGCCACCATCGGTCTTGTTCTGACGGGAATCATGATTCTGATCTTCCTGGGAAGCCCGCGGGCCACGGTGGCGGTTTTGCTTGCCGTGCCCCTATCAATGGTGGTGTGCCTGCTGATCACCAATACACTGGGCGGTTCGATCAACACTATGATTCTCGGCGGCCTGGCCCTCGTTTTCTCCCGTCTCATCGATAATGGCGTGATCGTGCTCGAGAACATCTTCCGCCACATGGAGATGGGGGAAAGCCCCTATGAGGCTGCCGACCGGGGCGGAACCGAGGTTTCAATGGCGGTGTTGGCCGCCACGTTCACGACGTCCATCGTGTTTTTCCCGGTTACGTTCTTTCAAGGAGTCAGCAAATACATCTTCACGCCGCTGGCGTTAGGCGTTGTGCTATCGATCTTCGCCTCCTACTTTTTTGCCATGACTGTGGTTCCGCTCTACTGCGCCAAGTTCATCCGCTTGCGCGATGAAGGCGAGCACGCCGGCGAACGCAAGCCGGGCGTCTTTGCCCGTTTTGAGCAGTGGTTCAATGGTAAGTTCCAAGCCATGCTCAACTGGTACGAAGACTGGGCCCGACGCGCGATGAAGCGACCCGGATTTACGACCGCAGTTATTTCAGCAGGCGTTGTGCTCCTGCTTTTGGTCACAATCCCATTCATGGGTCGAGCCTACTTTCCTCGTACCGATCCAGGACAATTCATTATCAACGTTCGGATGCCCAGTGGCACCCGTCTCGAGGTAGGCAATGAATACATCGCGAAAGTTGAGAACGTGATTCGCGGAATCGTGCACCCTAAAGACCTGGACATGATTGTTTCGAATATTGGAGTGTATCCCGACCTTTCGGCTATTTACACAACGAACGCATCGATGGATACCGCGTTCGTCCAGACCAGCCTGAGGGAAGATCACAGCGTCGGCAGCTACGAATACATACGCCGCGTCCAGGCCAAGCTTTCCAGCGAGCTACCGGAGCTCTCAACGTACTTCCAGGCCGGCGGTCTAGTCGATTCCGTCATCAATCAGGGTCTGCCCGCACCAATTGACATCCAGATCAAGTCCCAGGACATGGAGAAATCCTACGATCTGGCTCGGCAATTGGCCGCTCAGATCCAGGCCATTCCCAATGTGAGCAACGTCTATATTCCTCAGAGCATCAATTACCCGGGCCTGCAACTGAATATCGATCGCGAGCGCGCCAGCCTGATCGGACTCACGGCCAAGGACATCGTGGATAACGTCATTACCGCGTTAACTTCCGACGGCATGGTAGCGCCCAGTTACTGGATCGATCCCCACAGCGGTAATAACTACATGGTGACAGTGCAGTACTCCAACCGGTGGATTAACAGCATGTCCATGGAAGACCTGAAAAGCATTCCACTTCGGGGTGTTCGTCCCCTAGGGTACGGTCCTATGGAGCAGGGAGGGCAAGCCACCCCAGTGGCGGATCAGCTCTTCGAGGGTGCACACAAGACCGGATACGTGCCATTGGGAGAGGTGGCTGATATCCAACAGATTAATACCCCGACCGAAGTCGACCACAGTCAGATTCGACGTGTAATCGACATATATGTGGCAACGAAAACTGAGTCACTACAGACCGTTGGTGCGCGTATCAATCATCTGTTGGCCGACACGAAGCACGACCGGAACACGGTTATCGATTTACGGGGAGCAGTGGTAAGCATGAATCAGGCCTTTCACGATTTCGGAATCGGTCTCATCATTGCTGTTCTGCTGGTTTACCTGGTTCTTATGGCCCAGTTCACGTCGTTTATCGATCCTTTTATCATCCTGATGGCGATCCCCCCGGGGTTGGCGGGCGTGGTCCTCATCCTGGTGCTCACCGGCAGTACTCTGAACATCATGTCACTAATGGGTGTCATTATGATGGCCGGCATCGTGGTCTCAAACAGCATTCTTATCGTAGAATTCACCAACACCCTCCACGAACAAGGCATGCCGTTGCTCGAAGCCACCATTCAGGCCTGCAAGGTC
>JABDBE010000065.1 GCA_013288805.1 Acidobacteriota bacterium | reverse complement strand
TGAGAGTGTCCACGTCAAAGACGATGACCTGGTCTTGCTGGGTGTCAACCACGTAGAGAAATCGGTTAGACGTGTCGATGGCGAGGCCGACCGGATCCACGAGCCCATCGGTGATCTGGTTTTCCACCTCGTGCTTGGGGTTAAGTATGAGGACCCGGCGCATCTTGCCGTCGGAGACGAAGAGCCGGTCGTCGTCATCGATGGCCAGGCCGTTGATCCAGCCGAAGTGCGCCTCCGCGCCATTCCGGATGAGCTGCGTATCGTGGGTTTCAACATTGAAGATGAAGATGGCCCCGACTCTCTGATCGGCCACGTATACAAGCCCTTTGGAATCGGTGGCGATTCCATAGGGTCCGATGAGCTGGAAGGGAAAACTCTTGGGATTGAATTTTTCGTCCTGGGACTGGCCGCCGGCAAGGCGATCCATCCAGGTTGCCTTGGGCTTGGCGGTGGGCTCCTGGGTGTAATCGATCTTGGAGCCGGCAAGGTAATCAACCCAGCGAACACGCCCGATGCTGGGCGGGCTAGGCCAGACCAGCTTGGTGGGATCATAGGCAAATTTGCGCGGGCCCAACTGGGGTACCGCGGAGGCATCTGCCTTTTTCTTCGCTGCATTGGCCGAAAACGGCAATGTCAGCCCCATTATGAGCAGGAGCAGAACCAGCAACGGATTGGAAGGGCGCATGGCAAGGAAGGGGAAATGCATTATCTGATCCTCCGTTAATTCCCAGGGGAAATCGTCTCTTTCATGTTGAGTCTGTTCTTGTGGCAGCTGTCACAGAACTCCATGTTGTTGGATTGGTCTTTCACCAGTAGATCGGGCTGAGCAGAAGCGTGCGCCTGGTGGCAGGAAAGACAGCTAAGCGGCGTCTTTACTTTGCTCTGGTCGGCCGGGTCCATCACGTCCGACACGGGGTGATACTCCACCGGGTGTCCGAGGCCAAAGCGCAGAGGCAGGATGGCTACCTTGTTCTTCTTGTAGTAATCGTCAGGGAGTTTCACCGTGCCGTTGAAGATGGTGAGCAGATGGTCGGCTTCGTCCCGCTGCGGAACAGAATCGGGACCGTGGCACTCCAGGCACAGCGCATTGCCCTTGGCGCGCAGGAGATGATCGTTATCGCCGCCATGCGGCGTGTGGCACGTGGAGCAGCCCTGGGTGAAAGCGGGCTGATGGTGTACCGCCTTCTTGCGCAATTCATCGATGTCGCTGTGGCATCCCAGGCATATGGCGACTGAGTCGGTCTTGGGCAGCCCGGGCTGGTTGCTGGCGTGAGGGCTGTGGCAGTCGGTGCAATCGCCGGATGCGCCCGGATGCTGCACCTTCGCCGTGTCGATCAACTTGGCCTTGTCGTCGTGGCAGGTAACGCAAACAGACTTGGCGTCCTTCTGTGTCAGCACGACTTTTCCGTCTTTGGCCGGAGCGTGGCAGGCGTCGCAGCTCTTGTCGGCAAACGGCACGTGCATGAACTTTGCCATTAATTTGGGAGATGCCGACTGGTGCGGATCGTGGCACTCGACGCAGTTGGCCGTAGCGAAAGGCTGATTCTGGTGAGCCTTCTGCAGGCTTTCATCCTTGGGATCGTGGCAATCCAGACAAAGCGCAGGAGCTGCCTTGGTCAAATGGAACCGGTTCTCCGGAGTGGGGTCGGCGCCCGTCTTGTGGGTGAGATGGCACGTATCACAGCCCATCTCGAGGGCGGCGTGAACGCTGCCGGTCTTGGGCACATTCAGACCCGTCTGGTGACAAGTGCTGCAGAGGTTCTCTTTTTCTCCGCCTGACACGGGTTTGAGGAGCTGGTTCTTGTTGTCGCTGGCGTGGGGATCGTGGCAGGTAAGGCAGTCGCGAACCGCGGGGGGGTGGACCGTTCCCTTGATATCGGCTGCTTTCTTATCGGCGTGACAGGTGAGACAGAGAGCATACGGAGTGGCCGTGATCAGCTTGACGCGCGTGACATCTTTATTGACCCGGATCTCATGGCAGCTCAAACATCCGGTCGCCATGGCGGAATGAACGGACTTGCCCTTGTTCTTGTCCTGGTGGCACTCAAGGCACTTGGCGGCATCGGTGTTCTTCTCCAGCGGGACGGGATGAACTGCTGCGAATGCGCCTGGCGTCAACAACATGGCCAGCGCGAGGCAGATCCAAAGTGGTACACCAAAACGCGGGCCGCTTTGATCAAAGGCCGTTTTGCAGCAGACGCGTTGGGGAAGCAGTCTCATGCGGACTCCGAGGGGGATGTTGGACCACTTTCGCTGTCAGGCACCTGTTGCAACATCCACCTGATCGAATAGACCGAAGTAACCTGGCAGGAATATTAGATATGGAACGGATAACCCCAATCGGTGATTAAGATCACATAATCGTTTTCCTCGCGTGTGGCTCTTGGATGGCGCGTCCTCGTGCGTGACGGGGGCACTTGCACAAGCCCATTTTCGCGTGTCGCGAGCTGAGGCAGTCCTTAGAGCTTCAAAGAAGCCCGCCGATGAGAAAAGTACGCAAACAGGAGGTTCTGCTTCATGAAGCGTGCTTTTCTCATCGTGCTGCTATGTCTGGCCGCTGCCGGGTTGGCCCAGGCCCAGATTACGAAGCCCTCGACGACTGCGCTGGGAGCCCACCTCAACTATGGACGCGGCTGCGCGGCGTGCCACTCCCCACACAGTGGCGGCTTCCGCAACAGCAATGCGAACGCGGCCGATTCCTCCTCGATCACGGGAGCTCTATGGGGCGAGAACGTCAGCAGTCTCTACGGAAGGACCGTTTCGTCGGGAGGTGGCAAATTCGTGGAAGTGCTGCCGGCGAGTTTGTCGGCTACAACGCCGGATGTTACAGGCATGATGACCTGTCTGGGCTGCCACGATGGCAACTATGCGCCGAAGGCGATGATGAAAAATAAAATTTTCGAGTCTCTGCCTGCAACCTATGGAACGTACAACACTGTTCCGACCCTGATAGGATGCAGCGACGGAGGAGCGGGAAGCTATCTGAACGAACACCCGATGGGGCTGAGCGCCAGGATCAATTGCGGAGGCGAGAACTGGGATTGCGCCGAGGTCAACGGGATGATCAGCATGCAAGGGGCGTATTCCAGCCGGTTCGTTACGAATTACGGTTTCTTTGTGAAGCCGGGGAAATACAACAACACATCGGTGGTGGTTTGTACGACCTGCCACGACCCGCACTCGATGAGTATGGTCATGGTGTCCAACTCGACTTCAGGTCTGCCGGCGGGCACCTACACAACGATCTTCTTTCTGCGCGCGCCGTACAACCCGAACGATACCAACCGTTCGTCGAACCAGACGGCGCAATTCTGCCGGCAGTGCCATGCGGACAAATCGAACGAGATGAACGGCAGTACGGCGAGAACCGTGTTCTAGGTTGCGCGCTGAGTCTGAAATGCTCACTTCCTGATTCCAGGGCTCCGCAGACCAGCCGCCGTAACCGTGCTGTTGGGATTGTGTGCGGCCATGTGACAGACCAGCACGCAGGTGTTGGGGCCGCGATTGTAAGAGATGGGCAGCCCGCCATTGGATGCGACGACATTGACATCGAAATTGACCAAACGCTCGCCGCTGATGGTACCGCTGGCGGCTCCCATGCCGTGAGCGATGTGGCAGACGGAACAGCTCAATCCGAGGTTGATGTGGGCGCTGTGCTGACTCCAACTGGTGTTCTTTGCGACCTGGTTGGGTAAGTCATGGCACTTGGCGCACAGGGCGTAGGGTCCATTGGCGCTGAGATCCGGATTAGGAAAGAGATTGGTGATCGCCTTACCGGGAGAGACGGCCTGGCTGAACTCGTAGCGGCGCTCGAGGATGTGCGTCCACCGGGAGCCGTGGGGGCCGTTGGCTCCGGAGCCACCCGATTCGCGATTGTCGTCGCTGTTGTGGCAATCGGTGCAGAGAATCTGTGTGCCCATGGCGCGGCCCTGGGTGACGCCGTCTAGATTCAACATGTTGGCCAGCAGGCTGGGTTGCGGTAGAGCGCTGCTGCGGCCGTGAAAGACAGGATGGCTGGAGGTGGCCGAAACAGCAAACTGCGGGATCTGGTTCAGAGGATCTCCCGCTGAAACAGCCCGGACCGGGAAATATCCATATATCAGCTGCACCTGTTTGCCGGAACTGATGCCGTGACAGCGCAGGCAGTTCTCATATTGATTGACGGCGGGCGTGAGCACGCTGGTTCCGTCGCTGGCGTTGATGCCCAGGACGTCCTTCTGGGAAAGTCGAATGAGTGGCGGAGGCGGAAATACGCCGACAGGTTCGGATCCATGTCCGCTGTGGCAATCCTCGCACGTGGCATGACGGTTGTTGTTGAGCAAGGTGTTCTCGGCGGCATCGTGGGCATTGGACGATGCCGGAAATGGATGACCGACCTTGGGCGCGGCGTACTCGGCAAACACATTGGCGTAGGGCGCCATGGGCGAAACGTTCGAGCTGCCGTTATGACAGGCGATGCAAGCCTGTTCATTCTGGCCGCGCAGAAGCCGCGCGGGGCCGGCAGCGTTGTGGGGCGTGTGGCAGGAAATACAGGCGTCGCCGCCAACGGTGGTGTAACTCCCAAGCGCGGCCTGGGGCGAAATCTTGGCGGTCGACAGCGCATGTGCGCTCGTGGCCCAGTCGGCCAGGGGATTCACCTGACCACCCACTTGGCGCGTCGGATCGTGGCAGGCCAGGCACATCTGCCCACTGGAACCGTCCTTCACGAGGAAGTTTTGCGACACCAGGTCCTTGGCCTGCACATGCGGATCGTGGCATGAGGTGCACTCGACGCTTCCCTTGATCAGCTTGACGGCCCCGGACGGATCGGCAGTCTTTCCGTTGGCTGCAAGCGAGGCGACGAGGTGAACATTGTCCTTCAACGGCGGCGCGAGGGAGAAAGGATGGGAGGTTTGCATGTTGCTGCCGAAGACGTCCTGCGCGTTCATGGAGCCCTGGGTCGTGATCTGGCCATAAGCCACGGTCGACCCGACGGCGACCGTGCCGTCATGGCAGCTCAGACACTGATTGCTGGCAGACCCGAGCATGGACTGCACGCCTGTGTTCTTTTCGGTGGTGCTGGTGTGTACGGTGTAGGTCTGGGTGGTGAGCTTCTGGTTCCAGAGGCCGATGTTCAGTCCGGAATGGGGCGCGTGACAGTAATTGCAGGCGTCGGGACGGGCGCCGGAGATGGGCGATTTGCTGCCCGGCCCGAGGCTGTGCATGCCCATCACGTCGCTTGCGATCTGAGAATGGAGAGCGGCCGCGGGGAACAGAATCGCCAGTCCGGCTATCCAGATTCGGAGCCTCACTTGCCACCCCCCTTGGCCCCATCCTGTTCGACCGGCTTTTTCGAAGCAACGTATTGGAAGACCTGGACGCGGCGGTTGAACGAATCAACGACATACACGCGATCGTTGTGGTCGATAAACAAGCCGGCCGGCAGCTGGAACTCTCCGGCATGCGTGCCGCGGGCGCCGAAGTTATAGAGCAGTTGCCCCTGACGATTGAAGACCTGGACTACGCCCCACACGCCATCGACAACATACAAGTCGCCTTCGGAATCGACGCTGACGGCCTTCGGTCGGAACATGGCGCCGGCACTGTCACCGATCTTCCCGACGGCGTACCGAAAGTTCCCCGAGCGGTCAAAGACCTGCACGCGGAAGTTCATGGCATCGACGACCATGAGGTTTTGGCCATCCAGGCGCAGTTCGGTAGGAAGATTGAATTCGCCTTCCGCCTGCCCGGTTTGGCCGATGGTCTGGAGAATGTTGCCCTGCATATCGAGGACGAAAACCTGATCGCGCAGCGTATCGGTCACGTAAATCCGCTGTGCCGCCGAATCGACCGCGATGCCCGTGGGCCGCTTGAAATAACCTTCCCCTCCTTTGAGGCTGCCGATTGCGCGCACAAACTTTCCGCTGGGCTCAAAGACAAAAATGACGCCGGCATCGGAATCGGTGACGTAGATATTGTCCTGCGCATCGACGGCCACGCATTGCGGCGTCCGTATTGCGTTTTTGCTCTTTTCCGCGCGTTCGATGAACTTGTATTTACGCTGCGCGAAATCGAAGATGTGTACGCCAGCAGCGCCGGGATCGGTAACGATTATGCGTCCCCGCGAATCGGCTGCGATGCTGTAGGGACGGACCAGGAAGTGGTAATCGGGCGCGCCGGCGATAACATCGACTACCTTGTTCCAAAAGCCGCGGTTAGGCTTGACTTCCGACTCGGATTTGAAACTGCGCTCCCAGGACAGGCTGCGCCCGCCGTCGAGCGACATCTGCCACTGCTCCGGAGTGGATTGCGGAGAGTTGGGCTTTGGGGAACCCCAACTCAGCGGCAGCAGCATCGCGGCGCCAGCCACGATGATGGCTGCGCGCACCGAGTTCCGCCGCTCCGCTTTTAAAAGAAGTTGAACCAACGCGAGACCCCCATGTAATACGACGAGATAATTTCGGGCGGCAAACCGGAGCCGCTGAATCCCTGCTCGAGGCGGGAATATCCGCTTATGAAGTTCAACTTGCGAACCCGGTACTGGACAATTGAATTGAATTGATTGGTCTGGTTCGACGACAGGATCGAGTTATTGGTGGTATCGGTGATCGACTTGCCGAAGGTCGCCGCGATGACAAGCTTTTTCGTTGGGATGCTCGACACGCTGAAGGCATAACTATCGCCTCCGTAGAGGCTCACCAGGCCGGAGGGAATAATGGGCGACGGTATCGGCACCGGCACCAGTCCTGTTCCCGTGAGCAATGCCTGGCCGCTCGAACGGGCGTACGTGCCAGTGGCGATGAGCCACATGCCATAGGCGAGGCTGGCGTTGTAACTTTGGCCGTTGTTTGCAGTGCCTGGCTGATCGGTCAACGCAGTGTTCGCGCCGCCGGCGCCAACGCTGAAGTTGAATTGGCCCACGCGCCGCCTGGCGTTGCCTGAATAGTTATAGTAGGAGTTCATGTAGGTGATGAGGAGGGTCTGTGCGTTCTGCGCATAACCGAACGACCCGTTCAGGTGCCACCCTTTAACTATGTTGGAATAATTCCCCGAAGCGGAAAATCCCAGGGTATCCTGGCCAGTATTGTCGGCAGAATTGGCGCTCACGCTCACTGTCCCGTTGAGAGTGCCTCCGGCCAGATTATGCGAATATGTGCCCCCTCCGCCATAGGACGTCTCTCCGTAATCCTGTCCGAGAAAGGACTGCGTGCGGCGCTCGACGAATCCATCGGTTTGCAGGTTCGCCATCGCGGTATAAGTAACAACGCCAAGCACGTCGAAGGAATCTGAAGACTGATTCGAGTTGAACCCCGGAACAATCCCACCGACGCCAATCACTGACTCGGCAAGTTGGCCGGCCAGGTTGTCGGAGTAATTCGCGCTCCCGGATACCGACAGGTTGTTGCGAGGCCGCACGGTGGCGACGGCGTTCACGAGATTAATCGTTCCGTTGGTGTGGTAACCCAGATAATCGCTGTTCCAAGTGGACCGGTTGTAGCTCCCCGATGCAGAACCCTGCCAGGGCAACAGGTGTGTGACATTGAACCCTTCGCCGCTGTTGTCGGTATTTATTTCGGTGGACGGTTCACCCGCGGCCAGAGCGGGAATCGCTGAGTGCCCTCCGCCGTTCACATAGTAGGCTCCCATGTTGAAGCCCGCCCAGGTATATCCCGAATGAAGGTTGGTCGAATGAAAAGCGTTGTTCCCTTGATTATCAAGTCCGTATACGGAATACGAGCTGTTGCCCGTCTGGAAACCCGCCGAAAAACTGGGCGCATCGGGAAGGTTTTCGCTCCAGTTGATGCCAAACGAATCGCTGTTGCCATGGGTCACGTAATCAGACAGCCCGGGAACAGCGTAGTTCCCTTCGCTGTTGTAGGCCTTGGCATAAGTCACTGACCCGGGAAATTTGCTGCCGTTGAAGATATTGACGGTAGCATTGACTCCGCTGGCATTGGAAATAGACTGGAAATCGGAGTTAGCACTGGATTGGTTCAGGTAAGGAGACACTGTAAAGGACAAGAAATTGGGGCTGTGGTAAGAACCGGAGAACGTACCATCCCCCCCGATCGTCCAGGCGTGCGTCGAAGGCGTCAGATTCCCGTACGTGGCGGAATACCCGCTGGATATGGTGCCATTCAAGTTGGTGCTGGTTTCACCGAACTTGACCTGCGCGACAACAGGCACTGCCAGGAGCAATAGCCCTGCCTGCATCATCCGCCCGACTTGGAGAGAACCCCTCACCGTATTTCGCCCCTTCACCCTTCAGAAATCAGCCTGCAGTTCAAAATCGCACTCGTTCTTATTGCTCTTCGACCTTCGCGTTTTGCCGCAGTTGCTTGTCGAGAGCGACACGAACCTGATTTTTCTTGCTCTGTTCCATCTGCTTTTCGAGTTGCGCCTTGACGTCTTCAAATTTCGCCATGCCGGCAGGCGCGTGCTGGTCGAGGCGCAGGATCGTGTAGGCCTGTTCGACTTGAATCAGGTCGCTAACATCGCCCGCCTTCATCGCAGCCAGGGTCTTCGCAACGGGAGGCGGTAATTGATCGACGGGCTCGGGCTTATGCTGGCCCATCATCACGCGGTAGTCGTCGTCGGAGATCTTTTCGGCCAGGAGACCGAATTCTTCGGCGGTCTTGGTCGCCTTCGCCTGGCGGAGAGCGTTCTCGGCGCGCGTGCGCCCTTCCTTCAATTGCTCGCCAGTCGCGTTGGCCGGCGGCAGAACTGAGATGCTCTGGAAGGTGAACGATTCGGGATGCTGGAAATTCCCGGGGTGCTGATCGTAAAACGCCCGGACTTCGGCCGGTGTGACGATGCTCTTGTCCTCAACTTCGGTTTTCAACAGTTCATCGATCAGGAGCGAGCGGCGGATTTTTTGGTCGAGCAGCTGCTGCGAACCGTGAAACTCGCTCTGCATGAACGCATTGAATTCGTCAGGGCTGGAAAAGGTCTTGCGGAATTCAGCCTCGGCCCGCTGTAGTTTGGCAGTCGGGACGGTCATTTTCCGGCGCAACGCCTCCTGGTAGACCAATTCCTCGAAGATGATCATCTTGAGAGCGCCCTCGCGAATCTGGGGCGCCAGGTCTTTGGGAATGCCGTTGTGCTGGCGAGCATACGGAAAAATCGCGTATTCCTCACGCACCAGGTCGGCATCGGTCAGCACGGCGCCATTAACACGCGCCACGGGCTTTGCTGCCGATGTGGTGAGCGCCGGCGCGGGCGCCTGCTTGAACACTGTGGGGGCATGGGAAGCCACCTGGCCGCTGGCCGCGAAAGCGAACAGAAAAAGGCCGCAGATGGAGAGTTTGCGGTGCATGACGGACCTCCGAGTTAAGGGGAAAGTGGGGAGGGAAATGTTCGCACCCCTCCCCTGTGCGTAGAGATCAGAACGTTGTAACAGCGGTACCGCCGTTCATTTCGTTCGACTCGCCACCATGGCACTGGCGGCAGAACTGCGCGGTCTGGTTGGCGCCGGCGGTGCCACTGGCCGGGTTGTAGGGAGCGCGGATGAAGAACATGGTGGCGTAGTTGCCACTCGGCAAACCAGACTTCGTGCCGGTGGTCACCTTGACCACGTTCATCAGGTGCTGGTTATGGCAGGTCGTGCACATCACCGTGGGCTGGTTGTTATAGGTCTTCGGGCTGACAAAGAAGCCATAGTTGGTGATGAACTTGGCGAAGTTGACTCCGCTCGGCACCGTGATCGCGCCACCGGTGATGGTGCAATCCCAGTCATACGTGCCGCCGCAGCCAATGACCGCGGTGAGTCCAACCGGGTGATCGTTGAGGTAGTTCCCGGTGGTGGTGCCGTCGTTTCCGAGCAGGGTCGGAATGTTGTTGTGAGTTCCATAGGTCGACGGCAGCGTTTCGTAGACCTGGTTCTTCATCATGGCGCCCTGCGCATAGTTGCCGTCGTGGCAGCTGAGGCAAAGCAGCAGCCCAGGACCGTCAGGTGTTGCCGTAGCCGTGAATGCCGGCAGGACATCCACATAGCCGGTTGAGCCGTCGGTGCTGCCGCTGGTGATGGTTTTGCCTACAAGGCTGCCAACGTCTTGACCCCAAAGAGCGATATTGCCCGATGTGGTGTCGGCAGTCTTGGCGTTGCCGTTACCGTATGCGCCGCTGTGCGGAGCGTGACAGGCCGCGCAGCCGCGGCCGGCGTTGAGGTGGGCACCGAGGACGTCGGTCGCCGGCGCTTGTATCTGGGCCGCCGCAAAACCCGCGGTTGCCAGAAACATTAGAGCTATTGAACAAATGCGTTTCATTTAGGTAGAGCCTCCTCTTCCATTTCTGGTGCTCGCCTGACCGTGACGTCGACCTTGGCGGTGTTGTTAGAGTTCAGCTAATTCCAGCCTGTGCACGATAATTGCTGCTGCTCTGGGGGCTGGATCACGCCGTATTGCTTTCTGTAAGTCGTCAAGAAGTATTCCTGATTTCTAAGCGACCTACCGATCGAACACCCGGGCCGAACACTTCAAAGCCGATGATGGGCCTTCCGGCACGGCAACATTGTTCAAGAGCCCCATTGCAACGTATTCATGTCATCACTGCTCCGGCTCGTCTCGATGTGATCTTCATCACGCATATGTATTTTTTCTCTATGTCGTTCACTCGATGAGAGGTGAACGCTATCACGTAAAGCCGCGCCTACTGCGGCGTTCCCTCTTTCCGAGTGATCATCGTCACACAGTTCTGAGCCGCAGCATGCTCTCCTATCCTCTGTCGGCACTTAGAGAGAGTAAGAAACCAGAGCGCAAGTGGGTTAGTAAGGCTGCCGAAACAGATCCTGATCAAGCAGGGGGACGGCATGGCGAATGAATCAACCACGGCATCGACTGGGAGTCCGCGCTTGCCTGCAGCGCAGGTCTACTGGATCGCATCCATCTGCCTGGCGGCAGGCCTGGCCATCGGGTACCTGACCGGGGGATCTCCATCGGCTCCATCCACGCCAGCCATGGCTGCCACGGCCGGGGCGCCGCACGCCGCCCAGGGCGCGATGAGCGGCGGGCACGCTGCGAACCACGTACCGAGCCTGGAAGAAGTGAAGAGGGAGGCCGACAAGCAGGCCGGGCTTCTGCTCGAAAAGCTGAAAACGGATCCGAACAACACCACGCTCCTGGTTCAGGCAGGGGACGTTTACTACCGGAGCCACCAGTTCGGCGACGCAACCGCGTACTACGACAGGGCGGTCAAGGCCGATCCCAAAAATGTTGCCCTGCGGACGAAGTTGGCCTCGAGTCTTTATCGGAGCGGCGATGTGGACGGCGCCATCGCGGAGTTGAACCAGGCGCTGCGCTATGACCCGAAGGACGCCAATTCGCTTTTCAATCTCGGCACGATCCGACTACAGGGCAAAGGGGACGGCAGAGGCGCCCTGGCGGCGTGGCGGCAATTGTTGAAGTCCAACCCACAGTTGAGCCCGGACCGCAAAGCGACGGTGCAGAAGCTGATGGCCGATGTGATGACGACCCTTGGCAATCAACGCGGAACTGAAGGAGCGCGGAAGCAATGACAGACATGGTTCAATCCCGGATCAAGGGATGGACACGCAAACAAGTTGTGGTTGTGTCGTTTGTGTGCTTGACAGCGGGGATCGCGGGGGGCTGGTCCATCCGCAGCGCGCAGAATCGAGCGTCGGCGGCATCGGGGAAAACGGCCATCGTCACCGGTCCGGCAGCGGTGGAAGCCACGCCGGCAGCACCGGCATCCACCGCGGCAGCCCTGATTGCCGGCCCCGTTCAATTGAAGGAAATGGCCGATACGCATGCAGCGCCCCTACTCGCTCAGCTCCGGTCCAATCCCAAAAATCCGGATTTGCTGGCCAGCATCGGCAACGTTTACTACGACGCGCAGCAGTATCCGATAGCAGTCGAGTACTATACGCGCACCCTGAAGCTGAAGCCAGCCGACGACGCCGTGCGCACAGACTTGGCGACCGCGTATTGGTACATGGGGAATGCCGATTCGGCCATCGCGGAGTTCAACAAGGCGCTCGTCTATAAACCCACGAATCCCAATACGCTCTTCAACCTGGGCATAGTCAAGTGGAAGGGGAAGATGGACGCCTCCGGCGCGGCCGATGCCTGGAAAAGGCTGCTGGCGGCGAACCCGAACTACGAAGGCAAAGACAAAGTCGAACGGATGCTGGCCGAAATCAATAAGCAGCCCGCCGGCTCGCAGCAAGCGCAGGCAAAGTAAAACCGCGGTCCGTGAGACGCGTGAGCCTGTGATCGATCTCACATTTTTTGTCACCTTTGTGAGCTAAATCACCGTGATTTTCAGCCAAATTTGGCCTCCCTTTTCCGGACCACTGCGCGCCTAAGCCTATTAATCCAAGTGATTTAAATTTCCTGCAAGGTGTTCACAGACCTGATTTTTTTTTGACGTGCGACCGGTGCCCATCTGATCGATCGCAAGGTGCGCAGAAGCGATGCAGAGCCGTTCGTCTTGATGGCTCCAGTGTGCGCCATTCGATCGAACAAATCTGCAAAGCGTGCAAAGGGTCTGTGCCGAGACCGGCGTGGAGGAGAAGTGCCGGGCGGAGCCAGCTTATTTTTCGCACATGGGGATGAAAGGGCCGCTGGCCAGCACGGAATCCGGGAGAGTGGCACTCCCATCCGACGAATAGGACGCGTTCACGGCACCCTCTGTCGGCTTGGGCGTTGTCGAGTAGCAGGCTTTGCCGGTGGTGGTGTCGAGAACCAGCGGATAGCCCACGTACGGCACGTAATGGTGAATGGGGTTCTGACGTCCCGAGACGTACCCGTAAATGCCAGCCATGATCAGCAGAACGACGATTGACCAGGCGGGAATCTTCAGCGGGGCCTTGACGACTTTCATAACCGCGGCAACGGAAACGGCAGGCTTCAATTCCAAGGTTTGCACTGACATGACTGCTCCTTCAATGCCTGCAAGGCCTCCTGTCAATCCGGGGTCTTGGCAAACACGCTCTCCCTGGACACTCACTTTCGAAGTAGGCTGGGATCGCTCCTGTTTAGGGTTGTGAAAAGGATAGACAATATATTTCGAATTGGACAGTGATTTTTCGCACTTCTTCTACCACATTTGGGCTATTCGCTCCAGAGCAGCCGCCGAACGGGTGGTTCTAAGATGGATACCATGTCCAGAAAATTGCGCTGGGGCGTACTCAGCACCGCCGCCATCGGTCTAAAGAAGGTCATTCCGGCCATGCAGTTAGGCCAATATTCGCGGGTCACGGCGATCGCTTCTCGCGATCTTGTAAAGGCGCGCGCCGCGGCAGATGCGCTCGGAATCGAGACCGCTTACGGGTCCTACGAGGCGCTGATAGCCGATCCGGATGTGGATGCCATCTACAATCCCCTGCCGAATCAGATGCATGTGCCGTGGACGATCAAGGCGGCGGAGGCCGGCAAGCATGTCCTCTGCGAAAAACCCTTGAGCATGACGGTGGCGGAGGCAAAGACGCTTCTGGCGGTGCAGGAACGCACCGGGGTGAAGATCGGCGAAGCGTTTATGATCCGCAGCTATTCGCAGTGGCGGCGGCTGCGGGAGTTGCTGGACCAGGGGCGGATCGGAGAACTGCGGTCGGTGATTGCGGCGTTCAGCTACTTCAACCGCGATCCGAACAACATTCGCAATGTTGTCGAGTCGGGGGGCGGGGCTCTCTATGACATCGGATGTTACTGCATTCATGCGTCGCGGTACGCGTTTGGAGCGCTGCCGAAGCGGGTCGTGGGGCTGATCGAGCGCGATCCCAAGTTCGGAACCGACCGGCTGACTTCGGCCATCCTGGATTTTCCCGGCGGCCAAGCCATCTTTACCTGCAGCACGCAGCTGGTGCCCTACCAGCGGGTGCATTTCCTGGGGACGAAGGGACGGATCGAGATCGAGATTCCGTTCAACGCTCCCAGGGACCGGCCGACGCGGATGTTCCTCGACGAGACAGGAGACATTTTCGGCAGCGGAATCGTGACCGAGGCGTTTGATACTGCGGATCAATACACCATGCAGGGGGATGCGTTCTCAAGGGCGGTTCTCGAGGGCGGCGAGGTGCCGGTGCCTCTGGAGGATGCGATCGCGAACATGGCGGTGATCGAGGCGGTGTTCCAGTCAGCGGCGCGGGGCGAATGGGTGACGCTCTAAAGGTGATGCGCCACCAGGCCTTTTTGGGGGATCGCTCCGTTGCACGGATTTACAGCTTGCTGAAAAAAGTATTTCGTGAGGGGTACGGGCTTCAGCCGTACGTTTAGCCCAACCAATTTCAGCGCGGCTTTAGCCGCCGAGGGGAATCTTTCGTCGGATTTGCCTCATCCTCGGCTTTTTTCAGCACCCTGTTCAGGCTCCGGTAAGAAATGCTTCGCACGATCTCAGCGTTCTCTTCAGCTCGTCTTTTCGATTGGGAAACACGCCCACAGCCAGGATCGTTTCGGCGGCTCAACGTAGATGCATGTCGAATACGCGCCGGAAATTCCTGCAATCCAGTGCTGTCGTGGCCGCCGGCCTGATTGGCGGGTCGAAGCTGTTGGAAGCGGACACGACGGCTCACCAGGCGACCGCGTCATTGTCACAGAGCGGCCCGGTCTCTGAACAGGCCCAGCCCCAGATCCCGACCATGAAAATTCGGAGGCGCCGAGATCAGCCGGCTTATTCTGGGCGTAAACCCGCTGTACGGGTTTGCCCACTACAACAACAACTTCAGCAAGGCCATGGCCGACTGGTATACGCAGGACCGTGTCTGCGAAGTCCTGCACCGGGCCAACAGTCTCGGGATCAATGCGTTCAACTACGTCAATATGGGGCGCGCTCCGCAGGACCTGGCCTGCTTTCAGTCGCAAGGCGGCAAGATGCACCTGATCATCCAGGTGACGGCTCACGATGATCCCGCCGCGCTGGTGAAGAATCTCAAACCGTTGGCGCTGCAGCGGCGAGGCGAAGAGATCGATGCGGCGTTCAGAAATCGCACCATGGACAGTGAACGAGAGTGGTGCAAGAAGGCGCGCGACCTGGGGGTGCTGGTTGGCGTCGGTACCCATAAGCCTGAAGTGATCGAGCTGGTGGAAGAGCAGGGGTGGGAGGTCGAAATCTTTGCTGGATGCGTTTACGTTATGCAGTTGTGGCGCGACATTATCTTCATCTCATTGTTCTTCGGGTCGATGGCACGGGTGATCTGGAGGGGAAACAGTTCGACCGGGCAGGCTCCGAAGGAAGCGTCGTGACGGACCCACGGGCCACGGTGCGGCTTCCCGCTCTTGATGGTTGGCGGGGCATCGCAATCTTGCTTGTCCTCGCGGACCATTTTCAGCCAATTTTCTTGCACGCTTATCCCGTTGCATGCGGAAAGCACGGGGTGACTGCGTTCTTCGTTCTAAGCGGCTATCTGATAACCGGAAAGTTGCGCCATTCCAACAGACTGGGCGTGTTTTACACACGTCGCATGTTTCGCTTGATGCCCGTCGCATGGTGCTACCTCGCTTTTGTGGCTCTGATAGGATCTGGCGCACCTCAGATGCATCTCTCGGTTTCTGAGTTTGTGTCCTCTCTGCTGTTCGTACGCAACTACTTCGACCTGCGCTTTTCAAGCCACACGCTGCATTTCTGGTCCCTATCGATCGAGGAACAGTTTTATCTGATTTGGCCCGCCCTGCTGCTATGGCTGGGCATGAGACGCGCAAAGTGGATTGCGCTGGCCGGTGCGGTCGGATCTGCGCTCTGGCTGGCAACTCACCACTCCTTCTACTCGGCTCCGTTCATGAATCTCAGGACAGAGGTAAGGGGCGATGCACTTCTCGTCGGTTGTGCAATGGCTCTCTTTCTGAACAGTGACGTAGCGACTCGACTCTTTAACCGTTGGACTCGATGGGCATTTTGGCCCACCACAGTCTATCTGGCTTGGGTTAGTCTGTACGGACCAGATCTGTCTTCACTGCTTGAATGCTGTGCATGGGGCGTTTTCATTGTGTACTCCACCATGAGCGCACCCAGATTCCTCACTATTCGACCGCTGGTGTGGCTTGGGCGAATCTCATACAGCGTCTATGTCTGGAACCTAATGGCAATGCAGCTATACGTGGCAGCAAGGGGGTATTTCGTGATCCAAATGGTTGCAGTCGGCGTCCCGGTTTTGAGTTACTACCTCATCGAAAGACCTTGTACTGATGCTGGCAGATCGGTCCGGCTACCATTCAGCAGGACCAAGGCATTGAAAGAGGCCGTCTGAGTAAGTCCTCT
>JABDBE010000064.1 GCA_013288805.1 Acidobacteriota bacterium | reverse complement strand
TTAGTACACTTCGCTGCCGAGACGGGAACCGGACAGTCCATGTACGAGGTCGGGCGCTATCAAGATGTGAATATCGGCGGCACAGCGACTATCATCGACAGCCTCGCAGATAGCAGAAAATCCCGCATCCGTAAGCTCGTTTTGGCTTCTTCGCGCGCGATTTATGGCGAAGGAAGATATTGCTGCCCGAAAGACGGTGTTGTCTATCCAGGCCCGCGTCTTCTGGACGATCTGCGTGCCGGTCAATTCGAACCGCTGTGTCCCCATTGCAAATTAACCTGTTCGCCTGAAGCGACCGCCGAAGATGCGCCTGCGAAAGCCCTCTCATTCTATGGCTTGACCAAGTATGTCCAGGAAGAAATGATGCGGATGTTTGGACGCGCACGGGGATTTCCAGTGTATGCTCTGCGATATCAAAACGTGTATGGCCCAGGTCAGTCGCTTAGAAACCCGTATACGGGTATTCTTGCTATTTTCTCGAATCTGGCGCGTTCGGGTTCCACGATTCTGGTATTTGAAGACGGAGAAGAGAGTCGTGATTTCATTTTTGTTGAAGATGCCATCGAAGCCACTTGGAGTTTCATTGCCCGAGAGGGGGATTTTATTGAGAGCTTCAACGTCGGAACCGGAGAGGCAACCAGCGTATTGCAGGTAGCGACTGAAATTGCAGGATTCTTCGGAGGCAATTCTCAGGTCTGCATTACGGGGGCGTTTCGTGAGGGTGACATCCGCCACAACTTTGCGGATTTATCGAAAGTCCGCCACGCCACCGGCTTTAACCCCCGATTCCAATTCCGAGACGGTCTTCAGAGATTTGTAGAGTGGGTCACCGAGCAAGACCAAGTTCCCGTGGAGTACGAGTCTTCTCTTCGTGAGATGCGTGAACGAGGGCTTTTTAATGGTTAACGAAGCGCTCATCGGAGTTGTGACCGTCACTTTCAACAGCGCGTCGGTGATTCATGGATTCATGGATTCGCTGCTCAAGCAGAAGCACAGGGCATTCATCTTGTATGTTGTCGACAATGCTTCTTCCGATGAAACGTTGCCGTATCTTGCTGAATATCCAGATCCTAGGATTGTGATCGTGCGTAGCTCGACGAATGTCGGGGTTGCAGAAGGAAACAACATCGGGATCCGCGCGTCAATGAAGGACGGTTGCACTTCCGTGCTTCTTATCAACAACGATACGGTGTTTGACTCCAATCTTCTATCCCAGCTTGAGAGCAGACTACAAACTCCCGGTTGCGATATGGTGGTCCCAAAGATTCTGTACTTCGACACTCCAGATAGGATTTGGGCTGCCGGAGGGTATTTCAGCCGCCTAGAAGCAACTTCCCGGCATTTTGGCTACGGCAAAAAGGATGATGGACGATTCGATCAATCGCGCTCTGTGCAGTACAGCCCGACTTGTTGCATGCTAATTAAGAGAGCGGTCTTTGAACAAATCGGTTTGATGGACGCAAACTATTTTGTCTACTTTGATGACACGGATTTTTGCTGCCGTGCACGTCGGCACGGGTTTGGTATCTTCTATTTGTCATCGGCGCGTGTATGGCATAAAGTCAGCAGCCTCACCGGCGGAGGCGAATCTGACTTCACTCTCCATTACTACACGCGCAATCAGGTATATTACGTTTTGAAGCACCTCCCGCGCTGGCAATGGCTTTACTACTTGCTGTTTTTCCAGGCTCGTATCTTCGCGAAATACATTCTTTTGTCGCGAAAGTTGACGGCGCTATGGTTGGAAGAAAAGGCTTTTTTCGCGGGAGTCTCTCTTTTTTACTCCCGCAGAGTGGCTGATTAGGGCGCTCACCAGCAGTTAAGACTAGGCTTTGTATGTTGACCAGGGAGTTCCCAAGGCGGCTGGGGAATCTATGACACTGCTGGGAGCGTTTTTTATTCCACTCGCCATAGCTTGTTTCCTACTGCGGCCGTTTTATCTATTGCCACTCTTGGTCATCTCGTCGGTCTTTGAAGCGGGATCCGTTCTAAACGGGGTAATTGGAGATTTTGAGTTCGGCATACAGCCGTTTTATCTAATCGAGATGTTTATCGTCCTGAGGCTGGTTATGCTCCGGTTCGGACCCGCGAAGTTGCTTCCGCGCCGAGAGAGTCCCATGCGAATCGTTGTCCTTCTGCTGTTTGCATTCTGGGCGTGGTCCGTTTTCTCGGCCTTTGTCATGCCTCATCTGTTTGCTGGGACACTCGTCTCGGTACCCAGAAATGGTGGGGATTCCGAGTTTTCTCCACTGGTCTGGAATCTGAGCAATCTCGTGCAAGCCGGATACCTGACGCTGAATGTTGGTACCGTGGTGTATGCACTCCATATCGTGCGATCCAAGCGAGAGAGTGAACAACTCATAAAGGCCATATATTGGGCCGCCTTCATTGTCGTTTTCATCGGGTTCCTGCAGTTTGCTGCAGAGAGGGGAGGCTGGGATTTTCCCTATGAGACATTCAATAGCAATCCAGGGTATGCCATGGGCTTCCAGGAAGATATAGGCTCGGTTCATCGGTTCAACTCCACGTTTGTAGAACCCTCCTTTGCCGGTTCTTACTTGGCAGCGATTACCTGTGGATTGTTGGCAAGCTTTTTAGGCGGAAGTAGGGGCGTTGGCAGGATGGTGGGACTGTTCGGGCTTACGGTGATGTTGTTTCTAACGACCTCCACAACCGGGTTTTCTGCGCTGGCACTAGGCGTGTTCGTGCTGTTGCTGTACTTCAATCCTTTCCGTGGCCAGAAGGATGCCCGAAAATCTTCCTCTCTCGGTTGGGTAGTCATTTTGGTCGGCTTTACCATCGCAGGATGTGTACTGATTTTGACGCCCGAACTAGGGGAGGCGATACTGACTTCGACGGTTGAAAAGGGAGAGAGCCAATCGTTTTGGTTCAGGATGGCCAATGAGTTTCATTCGATCCAATTATTGGCTGAAACTTACGGCTTGGGGGTCGGTTTGGGTGGCAATCGATCCTCGGGGTTGATCCCAACGATATTGAGTTCGGTCGGCATAGTCGGAGCGACGCTCTTCACGGGGATGTTATTCAAAATCACCAAATTGTTCCCGGGCAGATCTGCCCGGAGTTCAATACAGATGGGTTTTTGGGCGCTGGTGACGATGATTATTTCTGAGATTGTGGCAGTGCCTGACATCAATCGGCCTGTTTTGTGGGCGCTGTTTACGGTGGTTCTGAGCCAATTAAATGTGTACCTTGATCAACCCGCAAGTGTAAAGCCGGCTCAATTGGGCAGAACGCAGCCCCGCCGCCCACCTCCGCGGAGGTCCCCAAGCCTTGCTGCCGCGAATTAACGCGAGCTCTTGCCGAAGTTATGGAATCCCATGACGTCTCCTTCGATGCCAATCGTCGTTAACACGCGCGTCTTCGGCGGTGCGCTTACGGGTACACTGCGTTACGCGAGGGAACTTCTGGCGCGGTGGAATGGGCACGCGGAGGTGGTATCGCCCGGGAGGTGTTCACGCGGTCTTTCTGGCCATGCGTGGGAGCAAGTAGTGCTTCCACAAAGGCTGCGGGGTAGGCTCTTGTTTAGTCCGTCGAACACGGGGCCTTTGGCTGTGGAAAATCAAGTCGTAACCATGCACGACATGGCCGTTTTCGACTCCGCCGCCACGTTCAGTGCACGGTTCGAAGCATGGTACAAAATTCTATTACCGGCACTCGCGCAGCGCGTGCGAGGAATCATTACCGTCTCAACATTTATAAAAGAGCGAATCTTGGCTCACACGAACGTCAGCCCGACCAAGATCACGGTGATTCCGAACGGGGTATCTCCGCAGTTCACCCCTGCCGCTGTTTCGGAGTTAGATTTCGCCGTCGCTACGCTGAAACTACCGTCGCGTGAATATATACTGGCCGTCGGTTCGGCAGACCCTCGAAAAAACTTGAACCGTTTGTTTCAAGCATGGAGTCGAGCACAAAACAGTATGTCCGGAGATATTTGGCTACTTGTGGTGGGAGCGGGTAACTCCCGAGTTTTTCGCGATACTTCTCTTGAACCGTTCCCCCCGAGGGTTTTACTCCTGGGGCATGTGGAAGATTACATCCTGCCCACGCTATATGCTGGCGCACTTGCGATGGCCTACGTTTCCCTCTACGAAGGATTTGGGCTGCCAATACTGGAGGCGATGGCGAGCGGCACGGCGGTTCTCGCAGGAAATCGCTCCTCGCTGCCAGAGGTAGTAGGCGACGCTGGGCTCTTGATAGACCCTTCCGATGTGGGAGCCATCGAGCAAGGGATGCGGCGAATCATTGAAGATTCCGAGTTCAGATCCGACCTGCAGCGACGGGGGATAATACGTGCGAAGCAATTCTCCTGGGATGAAGCGGCACGAAGAACCTGGGACGTTCTTCAAACTGCAGCTCAGGCGAACTAATCGTTCAGGCGGGAGGTATGTACTTAGCCAGTGGCGAGGTAGAGTTGGAGTGCGCGATGAGGGGACTTTCAAGAGAACAACTGATCGAAGTGGAGTTTTGGAGGAACTCGCTCACGGAGGGCCCAGATTCCGGGGCTGTTGACAACATCCTTCACAAGTGCGCCGAAGCAAGAATTCTCCTGAGAGAACTCAGGATGCACAGCAGTTTTTTTGAGCGAGCCTCGATAGTGCTTGAACTTGGTGCGGGCCAGGCATGGGGTTCTGCGCTGGTAAAACGTGAATTTCCTCACTTGGTAACTTATGCCTCGGACATTAGTCCAGATGCGGTCCGTTCGGTCACTAAATGGGAACGTGTATTTTCTAGTAAGGTCGACCATGTCTTGTCCTGTCCGAGCAATAAAATTCCCTTAGAAGACGAGTCTGTCGATCTGGTGTTCTGTTTCCAGGCGGCCCACCACTTCCGCGCACATCGGAGCACGCTTTTGGAAATCAGACGTGTTCTGAAAAGAGAGGGTTTCTGCCTCTACTTGCAAGAACCCTGCTGTCTACGGTTTTGGTATCCGTTGGCTTATTGGCGCGTAAACCGCAAGAGGCCGGAAGTCCCGGAGGACGTGATAGTTCATCGAAAATTGGTGGCGATCGCCGAGGAGATAGGGTTCTCGGCTTCTTACAATCTTGTGCCCCACACGATGAACAGGGGGCCGGTCGAAACGCTCTATTACGCTTTATTGGGCTGGGCCAAACCCTTGCGGTATTTCTTGCCTTGCAGTTCGGATTTCATCTTTTTCAAGAAGTGAGCAAAAGGGGACAGTGAAGACTGCTATTGTTCATGACTGGCTGGTGACGTACGGAGGTGCTGACCGTGTGCTTGAGCAGATCCTTGCTTGCTTCCCCGCGGCGGATTTGTTCAGTCTCGTCGATTTCCTGCCAGCGAATGAACGTGGGTTCATCCTGAATAAGCCAGCGCAAACTTCTTTTTTTCAACATCTCCCGCTCGCTCGTCAAGCATTCCGCAAATACTTCCCTCTCATGGCTTTGGCGGTGGAACAATTTGACCTGTCGGCATACGAGTTGGTCATTTCGAGTAGCCACTCCGTCGCCAAAGGAGTGATTACGGGTCCGGATCAACTGCATATCTGCTATTGCCACTCTCCCATGCGCTACGCGTGGGATCTGCAGCACCAATACCTGCGAGAAGCTGGGCTGGAAAAAGGTCCGGTCGGTTGGTTCACGAGGAGGCTTCTTCACAAGGCTCGCATGTGGGATCTTCGCACGGCCAATGGGGTAGACGAATTCATTGCGAACTCTCATTACATCGCACGGCGGATTTGGAAGACTTATCGCCGGGAAGCCACGGTAATTTACCCCCCCGTGGATATTAACTCGCTGTCGGTAAAAGAGGACAAAGACGATTTCTACCTGACTGTTTCTCGATTTGTGCCCTATAAGAAAGTGAATTTGATTGTGGAAGCGTTCAACAGGATGCCCGACAAGAAATTGGTTGCGATTGGAGACGGTGCACAACTGAAAAGCCTCAAAGCTACTGCCTCGAAAAACGTCACTATGTTGGGTTTTCAAAGTTCGGAGGTGGTGCACGACTACATGCGACGTGCGCAGGGTTTCGTGTTTGCCGCAGAGGAGGATTTTGGCATCTGTGTTGTCGAGGCCCTGGCTTGCGGCACGCCAGTAATTGCTTTTGAAAAGGGCGGAGTGCTGGAGTCCGTACGTGACCTTTCTGCGGAAGAACCAACCGGTATATTTTTTCAGGAACAAACTCCCGAGGCTATCATTAATGCCGTTCGCCGGTTCGAGGAGGAACGAGGACAATTCGATGCGGGGGCATGCCGGAGAAGCGCAGAAAGATTTTCACGTGAGCGTTTCCAACGGGAGTTTCAAGAATTCTGTGAACGTGCAATGAAAAGATCAAAAGCCGGCGACAAGTCCCTAACTAGCAGCGACCTGTTTTCAGATGTTGCCGCGCAAGTCTCAAGGATGTGATCTTCTCGTCCTGCGCTGTCTTGGTACTTTGGTGTGCGAACTAGCTGCAATGGTTGACGCCTGACAGGTCGCGATGGCCTAATTATGAATTTTACGAATCTGCTTTCACCTAACATCGAATCCAGTGACGATTGCGAAGGCCTGATCTTTTCGCCGAATTGGAGTAGTTTTACCCAGCGGCGTATAAAGCGCGGCATGGACGTGGTTGGGTCGGCCCTCCTTCTGCTGATTCTATCCCCGCTCCTGCTGGTGATAGCCATTCTGGTTAGACTCTCCTCTCGCGGGCCTATCTTTTACCGATGGTATGTGGCCGGTGAGGGGGGGCATCCTTTCATGAGCTACAAGTTCCGTTCCATGTACGCCGATGCTGATCAGGTCAAGGCTCAGCTGGCGCATCTAAATGAAATGCGTGGGCCCGCATTTAAGATAACTGGGGATCCGAGAATTACAACTTTGGGAAGGTGTATCCGGCGATACAGTCTGGACGAGCTTCCGCAGCTCTACAGCGTTTTAAAGGGCGATATGACGTTAGTGGGTCCTCGCCCGCCGCTAGTTAGCGAATATGAGTTCTTTACCCCATATCAAAAACAAAAGATGTCTGTTCGTCCTGGTCTAACTTGTCTATGGCAAGTTAACGGTCGAAATCGAATTAATGATTATGATGATTGGGTGCGTCTTGACTTGGAGTACATAAGAACTTGGTCTCTTTGGCTGGATGTTGAGATTCTGCTCAAGACGGCCAGGGAAGTGTTGCGCGGCTCGGGCAAGTAGTTAACTGGACACTCGGCCCATACGGGCAGATTCGGGAGATACTGTACTTTGAAAAACGGACCGCTGCTTGGAATAACCCAGGAAAAGGAACTTGCGAGCCCTGAAGGATACCTTCGTGGGATCGTAGATGTTTTGGAACAGCTTCCGGTCTCCGCGATCGACGAAGTTGTCGACCGATTGTGGCAAGCTTATCGGCAGGACCGTACGCTTTACTTGTTCGGTAACGGCGGAAGCGCCGCGCTTGCTTCACACGCTGCTTGCGATTTGGGCAAAGGTACAACAAGTCCAGGAAAGAAGCCATTTCGCGTTGTATCGTTGACTGATAACGTCTCTCTAATCACAGCCTGGGCAAATGATACGAGCTATGAAAACATATTCGCTGCCCAACTCCGTCCGTTTATTGAGGAGGGAGACATCGCGTTCGCAATAAGTGGAAGCGGGAATTCACCTAATGTGCTCAATGGATTGCGCGCCGCGCGAGACGGGAGCGCTTCTACTATCGGCCTCACTGGCTTTGGTGGCGGGAAGATGAAGTCTCTTTGTGACGCTTGTATTACGGTACCTTCGGAGAACATGCAACACATTGAGGATTCGCACCTTTGCATAATGCACGCGGTCTTTCTCGCTTTTCGCCAATGCGCGCTCAGCGCGAGCGAACCTCGAGCTCGAGGAGTACCTGCTTAGGTCATTACTTCCAGAGCTGAGTCGCGCCCACTAGATTCCAGCATTTTCGGCAATTGTTTAGTTGTGCCTGAGCTACTCCTTCGCGGTGATGGGGTGTTGGCTTCACTGATGCGCTAGTTTTGATCTTCTCAGACTTAGTTTCCACAGGCCAGAAACAATAAGAGCGGGATGGATATTTGAAGAAACAGAGACTTCAGCACTGGATTCTGGCTAGCGATATCATGTGGGCGTTTTTCGCCCTCCCTTTGGCGTACGTAATGCGGTACGGCTTTACCTGGTACGGTCCGACCGGCGGTACTTTCTTTACATTTGTTCCGCCGCTGCTTGTCGCCGTCGCTATTTGGGTGCTGATTTTTTCGTGGATGAAGTTGGACGGGTTTCGTCGTGGCTGGGATTTGCCTGCCACTCTTTCTCAGCTGGTTCTTGCTTTGTGCCTGCTGATGGCTGTTTTGATGGCAGGCGCCTATCTACTCCGGATATTTCTTTCGCGATTGACCCTGTCTTATTTCGGTTTCCTGCTCTTTGTTGGTTTCTTGTCCATTAGGTGTGCCACACACGCGATCTTGGGTTCAAGATACGTCGCAAAAGCTGTACGACGGGTTCTGATTGTCGGAAATGGACCTGTAGCGCGCGAGATGGTGGCGAAAATCGAGAGCCATCCTGAGATGCTTTGTCAGGTCGTTGGGTTTCTCTCTTCCGCGGACACCTCGTTCGACAGCCGTTTGCCTGCTATAGCGGCCCAAGCGAGAGTGATACAGACGCTTGGCGTCGTTGACCTGATTCGCGAGCAACGAATAGACGAGGTCATCATTACTCTCTCCAAACCTGGAAGTCCGGAAGTCATGAATCTCGCGGCTCGTTGTCGGCGCGAAGGCATCGGCGTTAGCATTGTGCCCCATCCTTACGAACTTTATCTGTCCAAACCACAACTGCTTGACCTTGGGGGGCTGCCTATCCTGCAGTTACGCGAAGCGAAGTCAAGGTTCGCTAACAGCGGGTTCAAGCGCAGCCTCGACGTAATTTTCGGTCTTGGTCTGTTGGCAATCTCGACTCCCTTTGTCATGCTTGGTGCGATTGGGTTGGTCACCAAGAAGGGTGGGGCATTCACTCGCGAGCTTCGCTGCGGCCAGTTGGGCAAGCACTTCTGGATGTACCGTTTGAACTCCGATCGCAATTGTCAAGAATTATCCCGTTTCGAAATCATTTTGCAACAGCTTAGTATCACGGAAATGCCGCAATTCTTGAATGTCATACGGGGGGATATGAGTCTGATTGGCCCCCGACCCGAATCGCCAGAGCGGGTCAAGCATTACTCCGAGTGGCAGTGTCAACGATTGAATGTTAAACCCGGAATGTCTGGATTAGCTCAAGTGTGCGGATTGAGAGAGGAACATTCGTCCGAGGAGAAGGCTCGGTTTGACTTGCAGTATATGATGCACTCGTCACTATTCTTCGACATCTCGTTGATTTTGCAAACAGGATGGACTTTAATTGGCAGGCTATTACGCCCGAACAAGTTGGGTTCGCGAAAAGTGGACGCGATAAGCTCAGGCGCAACAGACTTTATGGTTGAAAGGACTTTGCCGAGTGCTCATAGTTCGCAGTCCAGTGCGGATTAGCTTTGGAGGGGGTGGGACTGATCTGCCCTCTTATTACGAGCAATTTGGCGGCGGGGTGTTGAGCGTCGCTATCAACAAGTATTTCTACACTATCCTTGGTGCTCGAGGTGATGGCCGGGTTCAGGTCATTTCTTCCGATCTCAGAGTGTTCGAAAATTGGCAGGATATTGCCAACATGCCAGTTCGTGATAGCGAATTGGAAATTCCCCTCGCAGTGCTGAAGGAACTAGGTTCGAAAGTGTCGGTGGATTTGTTTCTCGCGTCGGAGATTCCGCCGGGGACAGGTTTAGGGTCTTCCGCCAGCGTGTGCGTAAACATTCTTCAGACGCTTACTACTTATTTGCACGCGCCTCTCTCGAAGTATGAGCTCGCCGAGCGCGCGTTCCATATTGCGAGGAATGTTCTAGGAAAACACGTCGGCAAACAAGATGAGTACGCCGCGGCGTTTGGCGGACTGAACTTCCTATCTTTTGAGCAAGATGGCAGCACACACGTGGAGGCCATGGATTTGGACGCCGACGTCCTGCGAGAATTCCAATCCAGCCTAATGTTGTTTTTTACTGGTGCCGCCCACCACTCCTGGACGATTTTGAAAGAACAGGAAGAGTCAACACGAGCGCGGACCGGCGCCACATTAGAAGCTCTCCACGACGTGAAGGCTTTGGGAGTGCGCATGCGTGAAGCCTTGCGGCGAGCCCAGCTTCAAGTCTTCGGCGAACTCCTGCACTCAGCGTGGGAAGCGAAGAGGCGCGTATCCGAGAAGATTTCCACACCCAGGATTGACCAACTCTACGCTTGCGCCCGGCAACACGGAGCTATGGGTGGCAAGATCACTGGCGCTGGAGGCGGAGGTTTTCTGTTGCTTTACTGCGAGGGACCTCACCGCGAAGCAGTACGGAAGGCTTTAATGGAAGAAGGCGTACACGAGATGGCTTTTTCTTTTGACATGCAGGGAGCGCAAGTGGTGGTGAACGATCCTTTCATCGACAGTGACGAACTTGGCGGCTCGCGTTGGACGTTTGTTCCTGCAGTTGCACGCGCCCGATAATGAGGACGAAGACAAGGTTGTGGTTCTATTGCTCTGGGGCGGGGAACGCAGCTTGAAGGCTTTTTTGTTGGCGGCAGGTCACGGTACGCGGTTGCGGCCTTTAACCGATAAGATTCCCAAGTGCCTGCTGCCTATTCGTGGCGTGCCGATATTGCAGATCTGGCTTGAGGCCTGCAGCCGTTTCGGCATTGACGAAGTACTCATCAATATTCACGCCCATGCAGGATCTGTCCGCGAATTCTTGCGGAATTATCCGCACAGTACCAAGGTGCGAGTGGTCGAAGAAAAAAAGCTGTTAGGCAGCGCGGGCACTTTGCGTAAAAACCGTGAATGGGTCGTCTCCGAAGATTTTTTCTGGGTGTTCTATGCGGATGTGCTAAACCAGGTGGATCTTGCCGCGATGCTGCGAGTCCACCAAGCCAGGAAGCCAGCAGCCACAATCGGCGCTTACCAAGTTCCGGACCCGAGTCGTTGCGGGATTCTCGATATCGTCGAAGATGGTACTGTGACCGGTTTCGAGGAAAAGCCGATCCGGCCCCGCGGGAATCTGGCGTTCTCGGGGCTGTTGCTTGGAACTCAGACGCTGCTTGACGCCATTCCGCTTAAACGACCTGCCGATTTGGGCTTTGATGTTCTTCCTCACTTGGCCGGTAGGATGGTTGCGTATCCCATATCGAACTATTTGCTGGATATCGGTACGATGGATAATTATGAAATGGCACAGAGCACCTGGCCTGGCTTACCTCTTCATAAGGATGGCTGAATGATCGAAGGAATAGTTTTTGACATGGACGGTGTTCTGATCGACAGCCATCCCGTGCATCGGGTCGCTTGGAGTAGATTCCTCGCCACCTTTGGAAAGTCCATTAGCGATGAGGGGCTTGGCTTCATCTTGGCTGGGAGGCGACGCGAAGAAATATTGAGGCATTTTCTGGGGGATCTTCCTGAGTCTAAGATCGCGGAGTATGGGCATCAAAAAGACTTGTTCTTCGAAGAGAACTTTCATGATGTTAAGTTGATTCCAGGAGTGCGCGACTTCCTGGTTACCTTGGAGGCGGCAGGATTGGAGGCTGGGATCGCAACCTCTGCAAGTTCTGCCAGGACGTGGGGAACACTGCGGCGGTTGGAGTTGGACCGGAAGTTCGCTGCGGTCGTTACGGGAGATGATGTCGATGCCGGTAAGCCGGATCCGGCAGTTTACAATCTTGCGGCGCAGCGCATGAATTTGTCTCCGGGAAAATTGCTTGTGCTGGAAGATGCCCCTTGCGGTGTCCAGGCAGCCAAGTCAGCCGGAATGCGCTGTATTGGAGTGAGCACGAACGGACGGGCTGAAATGTTGCGTCAATGCGGCGCGGAGTTCGTGATTCCCAACTTCTTAGATCTTTCTGTTGAAACACTGTTGCACTTGGCGTCCGGATAATCAGTGATCGAAACCTTGTTTTTTGAGTCGGTCTCCGTCGCTTATTCGGTCGGTCGTTCGTAGGCGAATTGCAACCATGGTCGGTTGAGCTTAGGCTCAAGTGCGCCCTCAGATTTTGAGACTCAAATCGAAAAGGAACAGATGACGGAGCAACACGTTCTTGATCCAGAAAGGGTATGCGAATCTGAGGAGCAGATATCTTCCCGTCGCGATAACAGGAGAGAGTATCCGCTCCAGTTATTGCTCACCATCACAGCATTAATGTGTTCCAGTGTGGAGGTGGAGCTTCTGCAGCGGCTTGATGGCATGAGAAAGTACATGACGCTGAGCGAGATTTTCTGGGATGCGAGCGTCGCGTTACTCGTCGTATTTGGAGTCATAATCGGCTGGTGGCTGTGCCTCTTGCTTACTGCAAGGATTGCCGACATCGTTCCTTGGACTGCGAGGCATTGCAGGTCCGTAGTCTGGCGTGTTGGGTTAGCTGTTCCGGTTTCGTGGCTTGCTTTTGTTCTATGCAACGCTGTCCGTCTATGGATTTACCCTCAATGGCATCCGGGGTTTTTGGGAGTGCTATGGTTGAGCCTGACGGCGGTTACGCTTTGCATGGCTGGCTTGTGGATGACACAATTGCCCGCGCTGCAAAATTTTTGCCGCACTCGCCTGGCCCCAATAGGCGGGTTTCATATTATTTTGGCGGCGACAGCTGTCATCGCGCTTTACGCTCACGGTGGGTATACTTTCCATGATTTTGCTCGTCCGGTTAAAGGGACTGCAGCCTCAGACCTACCGGACGTTTACCTTATCACGATAGATGCGCTAAGGGCCGACGACATGTCACTCTATGGCTACGGGCGCCCAACCAGTCCGAATCTGGAACGCTTTGCGCAACGTGCTTTTACTTTCGATTATTTCTTCGCCAATTCGAACTTCACCGGGGCGGCTACGACGTCGATTGAAACGGGAAAGTTGCCGTGGACGCACAGGGTTTTTCATCAAGGGGGATTCTTGCGGGGCCAGACCCAGCAAGAAAACTTGGCAACTTTGTTGCAGCACCGCGGATATTACACTGCTACGATCTCGTCCAACTATCTCGCGAGTCCAGTTCACCATAGGACGCTAGCTAGCTATGACGCCGTCGAATATCGTGTGCCGGAGAATGTCTCCGGCATGTGGTTACGTCATACCAATTTAGTCGGATTCGATACTCTATACACGCTATCCGGTCCGCTGCTCAAACCCCTGACTCTCCTGTTGCGTTATTTGGACTCCTTTCTTTGGAGTGAAAGGTATGCCAGCCCGGCCGAACCGGTTTTTGGCAGCGCTCGAGATCTAATTCAGCGCCAAGACATTACGTCGCCGCGTTTTGTGTGGGCGCACATACTCCCGCCTCATGATCCTTATGTGCCTCCGTCGCCTTACCAAGGGCGTTTCCTGCATAACGACAAGCTAACTCGCAACTACGATTTTCTTGGACTTCGCACGGATGCGCCACCATCCGGAGTCTCGAGCGCCGAATTGCGCGCTCGCTACGACGAAAACATCGCGTACGTGGACCAGGTGGTTGGTGACTTTCTCGAGTGGCTCGATCACACCGGCCGCTTCGATCGCTCGATAATCATCGTCTCGGCGGATCATGGCGAATCCTTCGAGCATAATTGGCTCACGCATGGTGGCCCCTATCTGTTCAATAGTTTGATTCGCGTCCCGTTGATTATCCATGTCCCTGGTCAAAAACAAGGTTCTCGAATTAGCCAAGCTGCCGAGCAAATAGATTTGTTGCCTACGATTGTTGAGTTAGTCGGCGGACAAGCCCCGACGTGGGCTGAGGGCACTTCACTCAAACCGATGTTGGAGGGCAAGGAAGTTTCGCAGAGATTGCTTTTTAGTATGAACTTGGAGCCAAACAGCGCGTTCGAGTCGATCACCCAGGGTACTGTGGCGGCCATCGATAACGATTTCAAGTACATCGATCAGTTGGGCACGCAAGAACGTGCACTTTATCGCTACAGAACCGATCCACGCGAAGAGCACAATCTTGTCGATTCCGAACCCGTCGTCGCCGGACGCATGAAAGCATGGCTTGCGAACCAATTGAAAGAAGTTAATGGCCGGGTTATCCCCAAGCCGTAATCTTATAGTGACGCCGCAAACAGTGATGAAACGAAGGCTGCGATTGTCTCTGGGCGCGTGGCAGCGGCTGGCACCTAAGGTCGATCGTGAACGCAGTAAGTTAAAATTGCGCAGCGGTCTTGCCTATTGGCTGAGCGGAGTTGTTTACTCACTTTTATTTCGATTACAAAATGCCAGCCATGCGGACGTGTTGAAGGCGGCCGTTCCACCTCCACCAGTTTTTGTGCTTGGCTTTTGGCGTTCGGGTACGACTCTATTGCATGAACTCTTATGTCAAGATCCGCAATTCGGATTTCCCAGCACTTACGCCTGCATGAACCCATCGCATTTTGTACTCACCGAAGCCTGGGTATCTGGGCACAAAGCACGAGAACAGACAACTCGTCCTATGGACAATATGTCATACTCGTGGGTTTCTCCGCAGGAGGATGAGTTTGCGCTGCTTGCTCTCGGCGCCCCCTCGCCCTATGAGTCATTAATTGTCCCGTCTCTCATGCGCGATCCTAAGATCTTGGTAGATCTGCGTCAACGCAGCTCAGCCGAGCAGAAAGTTTGGGGAGAAGCGCTCCGGTGCTTCTTGCTCTTGCTGACTATCCAGCAACGTAAGACGATGGTCTTCAAATCTCCTCCGCACGGATTCAAGCTGCCTCTGTTGCTCTCGATGTTCCCACGGGCTCGGTATATAGTTATCGAACGAAATCCGTACGAAGTATTTGTTTCAAATCTCAAACTTTGGCGGACGCTGATTAATCAATATGCCGTGGAATCCTCTTCCTCCGATGAGATTGAACAATTCGTGCTTGCAGCCTACCTTATGCACGAAGATGCTATCGCTGAGGGCAAGAGTAGGATGGATGCGAATCGGTTGGCCTGTGTTCGCTACGAAGCCTTAACGGCGGACCCGATCGGAGAGATGGAGCGGCTCTATCGGGAATTGGAGATAAGCAACTTTGAGCAGGCGCGAGCATCTTTGGAAAAGTATGTAGCCGGTGCCGCTGGCTATGCCCGCAATCATTTCGCGATTTCGCCCGCGCAAAAGCTACGGGTTGAAGACTCGTGGGGTTCTGTCATCAGGGCGAAAGGTTACGCCTGGCCGGACCAGTATTTGAGCTTGGCTAGTTAGTAGACACTGCAACAGACTCATGAACACGGGTCAGGCCATCGGTTCTTCCGACTCTGCTCCTCGCAACCTGCGATAGAGGAGCGAGAGCTTCTTGCGAACCGCGTTCGCAAATATCATCCACATGGCCCAGAGACCTGCTAGTGCGGGCAGCAGGACTTGGAATAACGTTCCTCCGCTCGGGTCCCCGTAGGCGTGCGCGGGCATCGCCGCAAACAGAAAAACCATCACGACCATTGCAAGGTCGCATCGATTCATTTACTTGGCCCCCCTGAATCTGTTTCCGAACTTAGTATGCCGGTTGTCGCAATCCTTGTCAAACAAGAACCTATGCGTCCACATGAGTGGCGGCGCTTTTCGAGAACGGTACGTGTGCTTACATTCCGCCCTATGCTTGGGAAACCGCCGAAACGAAGCCGCCTTTCCACATTTCCACCGGATCATCAGCCTCGCTTCCCGATATACCTGATCCACCCGCTTGTGGTTCACATGCTCGCCCGAGCGGCCCAGCAAAACATGCAGCCGCCGATACCCGAAGCGCGGCTTCTCCCGCGCCAACTCCACCAACGCGTGCGCAGTGGTTCATCGGTGTGCGTCGTCTCATAGCAGTAACTCGAGACCGCCATCGTCCTCAGTCGGCACGCTCGCGGCTCGCGGAAGGAATCCTCCGCTCGCATCTGCCCGACGGCTGCCTTCAGTGCTACCAGTTCCAGCGGTTTCTTCCGATCACCGACTGCAAAGCCTCTTTGTCCAAACTCAGATCCACCATCAGCTTTCGCAGCTTCGTGTTCGCCTCACACTACTGCTTCGCTCCCTACGCCTGGCTCAGGACCTTTCCGCTGCACTTCGCCTTCCCGGCGTAGAGTGCGTGTTTGGACATCCCCACTTCTCGCGCCAGATCCTCCATCTTTCGCCCCACCTGCACTTGCTTCAGTGCCCCGATCATCTGCACCTCTGTGTTCCCGGTCTTCGACATACCCCGCTCCCCTTTCTTTCGCACAAATCATACCCAGCTTTGTGCGGAAACAGGGGAGCCGGTCAAGCCCTTTCGGCCCTTTGTGACC
>JABDBE010000063.1 GCA_013288805.1 Acidobacteriota bacterium | reverse complement strand
CCGTCGGCGATGCCCTTGGCGGTGACCAGGATGTCGGGGATGACACCGTAATGCTCGATGGCAAACATTTTGCCAGTACGGGCGAAGCCGGATTGGACTTCGTCGGCGATGAAGAGAATGCCGTGCTGGTCGAGAACTTTCTTTACCTCTTTGAAATAGTTTGGCGGCGGACAGATGATGCCGCCTTCGCCCATGACCGGCTCGGCGATGAATGCGGCCACGTCGCCGGAAGTGGCGAAGCGGATTACGTCGTCGATGGCTTTGGCGCATTGGCGTCCGCATTCTTCGGGGTCGTTGCGCCATTGCGAACGGTAGGCGTAGGGTGCAGGAGCGAAGGCTACGCCGGGGGCGTAGGGGCCTCCGCGTTTTTTGCGGCCCTGGTTGCCGGTGATGCTGAGGGTGCCCCAGCTGCGTCCGTGAAAGCTGGCGTGGAGCGAGATGTATTCGTGTTTGCCGGTGTATAGGCGGGCGAGCTTCATGGCGCCTTCGATGGCTTCAGCGCCGCCGTTGCCGAAGAAAGTTTTGGTCAGGCCTTTGGGGGCGATGTGGGCCATCTTTTCGGCGAGGTCGGCTACCGGTTTTACGTGGTAGATGTACGAGGAACAGTGGACCAGTTTGTCCATCTGAGCTTTGGCGGCGGCGATTACTTGGGGATTGCAGTGTCCGGCATTAACGACCGAGATGCCGGCGAAGCAGTCGAGGTACTCGCGGCCGTTTTCGTCGGTGACCGTGGCTCCGTTGGCATGGTCGATGACAATTGGGACAACCTGCTTCATGAAGCCGGTCATTACGTAGTCTTTGTATTTCTGGATGGTGTTGGACATTAACTCCTCAATTTCGGCGGCCAAACCCGCGTTATTTTTTGAGCGCGCTTGCGATATGGCTGAAGCCATATCCTGATACGAGCCGAGTTGGCAAAACTCGTGTGGGGACGGGCGCCTCGCCCGTCCACCGAGCGCAGCGAGGCATCCAACCCTAGAACTTGCGCGAGTGTTCTTTGGCCCAGCGTTCTACTACTACTTTCTTTTCGGTATAGAACTCGATGGCGTCGCGGCCTTGTCCATGCAGGATGCCGAAGAAGCTGTCTTTCCATCCGCTGAAGGGGAAATAGGCCATGGGAGCGGCTACGCCGATGTTGATTCCGATATTGCCGGCAGGCGCTTCGTAGCGGAAGCGTCGGGCTGCTGCGCCGCTTGAGGTAAACAACGAAGCCTGATTGCCGTATTTGCTGTGTTCAAGAAATGCGAGAGCTTCATCCAAATCGCGGGCATGGATCAGACTTAGGACGGGTCCGAAGATTTCTGTGTCCGCTAGGTCGCTGGTCGGCGACACATCATCGAGAATCGTCGGCTTCACGAAGTTCCCTGCTTCGTATTTCTGTATTTTCGGATTCCGTCCATCAATCAGAACTTTCGCACCTTGTTTCTCACCCGCTGCGATTAGCGACTCGATCCGCGCCTTGCTCTGCGATGTTATAACCGGCCCCATCTGCACGCCTTCGTCTAGGCCGTTGCCTACGCGTAGATTCGTGGCGGATTCTGCGATTGCGTCTCGAAATGTTTTTTGCGCTTCGCCGATCGTTACTGCGACCGAGACTGCGAGGCATCGCTGGCCAGCGCAACCAAAGGCGCTGTCGCTGATGATCTGGGTGGCCATCTTCATGTCGGCGTCAGGTAGAACGATGACGTGATTCTTCGCGCCGCCCTGACACTGAGCGCGCTTTCCGGTCGCGCCTGAGCGTTCATACACATATTTCGCAACCGGCGTCGAGCCAACGAAGCTGATGGCGCGCACCTTGGGATGATCTAGTAATGCGTTGACCACGGCTTTTCCGCCGTTTACGAGATTGACAACGCCCTTGGGCAAGCCAGTTTGCGCGAGCAGTTCATAGGTTCGCTGGATGGTGAGCGGAACTCGCTCGGATGGTTTGAGGATAAATGTGTTGCCGCAGGCGATGGCGTAGGGCAAAAACCAGAACGGCACCATGCCGGGGAAATTAAAAGGCGTGATCGCCGCTACCACGCCGAGCGGTTGGCGGATCATCATTTCGTCGATGCCTCGGGCCACGTCCTCGAGGTTGTAGCCTTGCATCATCATGGGAATGCCGCAGGCAACTTCTACGTTCTCGATGGCTCGACGCCACTCGGCCTTGGCCTCAGTGAAAGTCTTGCCATTCTCCTGGGTAATGATGCGGCTGAGCTCGTCGATGTGATCTTCCAGTAACACCTTCAATTTGAAAAGCGGCTGGATGCGATCTTCCGGCGGAGTGCGTCGCCACTCGGGATAGGCGGCGGCGGCGGCTTCCACGGCGGCGGCAACTTCGGCGGCATCGGAGAGCGGGGCTTTCGCGATAGTCTCGCCGGTGGCGGGATTGGTGACGTCGAACCATTCCGTTGCGGTGGAGTCGACCCATTGTCCGTTGACGTAGTTAGGAACCTTCGTGATCGGCGGTGCTGCGATGGTCATTTGCTAAGGCCTCTGTTCTCGGAAACTGAAATAAAGGTTCTTGTCGCGCGAGACGTTGTAAGCAACGTTTCTACAGCTCGGGTTTACTGTAGAGAAGTAGCTTGCTACGTCTTCCCCGGCCGCGCTTTGCTCGGCCGGCGGACGAGGCGTTCGTCCCTACGTGACCGTAGTTGCGACGGCACCTTTTGTCTCGGAAACCATTTGTAACGCGGATTCCAGCACGTCGAGTGCTTCATCCATTTGTTCGTCGGTCACAACCAGTGGAACCAGAACACGGATCACGTTGGAATATGAGCCCGCTGTGATTGTAATCAAACCGTGCTCATAACAGTACCGCGTCACTTCTTTGGTCTCGTCAGCGGCGGGTTCGCGCTTGTCGGAGGACTTCACGAGTTCGATGGCTTGCATTCCACCTAAGCCGCGTACATCTCCGACGATGGGCCAGCGCTTCTGCCATGCTTTCGCGCGCTTCTGGAATCTGTCTCCAATTTCATTGGCGCGACTTAGTAGATTTTCACGCTGGAAAATATCCAACACGGCCAACGCTGCGGCGCAGGAGAGCGGATTGCCGGCAAAGGTACCGCCGAGACCTCCCGGTCCAGGGGCGTCCATAATTTCGGCGCGGCCGGTGATTGCGGCTAGGGGCAAGCCACCGCCGAGCGATTTCGCTGTCACCAGAATGTCGGGTTCGATCCCGTAGTGCTCGCTAGCAAACAGCTTGCCGGTTCGTCCGAAACCGCTCTGAACCTCGTCTGCGATAAAGAGAACGCCGTGCTTGCGGCAGATGTCGATCAGCACGCGAAAGAAGTCGGGCGGAGGAACGACGAATCCTCCCTCGCCCAACACCGGCTCTGCGATCACGGCAGCAACGTCTTCAGACGCGACGACGCGTTTGAAGGTGTCTTCGAGATGGCGGGCGCAAAAAAGATCGCACGATGGATATTTCAATGAGTAGGAGCAGCGATAACAGTAGGCGTACGGAATGCGATACACGTCACCGGGAAATGGTGCAAAGCCTGCCTTGTAGGGATGGGTTTTGCTGGTGAGGGCCAGAGTCATCATCGTACGCCCGTGAAACGCGTCTTCGAACGCGATGATTCCGGAGCGTCCGGTGTGGGCACGGGCGATTTTTACGGCATTTTCTATCGCCTCGGCTCCGCTGTTGACGAATAGCGTTTTCTTCGGGAACTTGCCGGGTGTGACTTCGTTCATCCGCTCGGCGAGCCGGATGTAGTTCTCATAGGGTGTAACTTGCACGCAGGTGTGCAGGAAGTCGTGGAGCTGCTCGCGTATCGCCTTGATGACTGGCTCGCGACGATGGCCGACATTGAGGCAGCCGATGCCTCCGGCAAAATCAATGTAGCGATTGCCGTCGACATCTTCGAGCCAGGCGTCTTGTGCCTTGGCGACATACACCGGGGTTCCATGCGACAGCCCGCGCGGCACGGCGGTGTTTCGGCGCTCAGCGAGGGCTTTGGATTTCGGTCCCGGGATTTCGGTTCGCAGTTGAATTGTATTCATGTGCTTCCTACGTTATGGTGCGAATTCCCTGACGCCTTGGTCGTCGTATAAGCGACGCAAGGTCCTTCGACTTCGTAACTGGTTCGCTCTGCGAATCAGTTACTGCGCTCAGGATGACACTTTCGTTTTCAGTACCAGCCGATCGGGGCTTCGTTTAAATTTATATGTACTTGTTTGGTTTCGAGATATTCTTCGATTCCCCACGGGCCCAGTTCGCGACCGAAGCCGGATTGCTTGTAACCTCCCCAGGGGGCTTCGACGTAAGTTGGTTGCATGTGGTTGACCCAGACAACTCCGGCGCGGAGCGACTTCACCACGCGGAACGCTTTGAAAATGTCGCGAGTCCAAACCGCGGCTGCCAGGCCGTAGGGTGAATCGTTTGCGATTTTCAGCGCGTCTTTTTCATCTTCGAATGGAATCACGGCGGCGATCGGTCCAAAGATTTCCTCGCGGGCAATGCGATCGTTGTTGGTCACGTCGTAGAAGATAGTTGGTTCGAGGTAGTAGCCTTTCGCGAACTTATCGGCCCGACCTCCACCGATGGCGAGCTTGGCTTCTTTCTTGCCGAGTTCCTGGTAGGAGCGTACGCGATCGTACTGGTCTTTGCTGACCAGGGGGCCCATCTTGGTGTCACGATCGAGAGGCGCGCCCAGCTTGATCTTCTTTGCTTTCTCGGTCATTGCATCCACAAACTTTTTGTAGATGGGCTTCTGGACCAGGATGCGGCTGCCGGCGGAGCAGACCTCGCCTTGATTGATGAACACGCCGAAGAGCGCGCCGTCGATGGCCGCTTCGAAATCGGCGTCCGCGAAAAAAATGTTAGGCGACTTGCCTCCGAGTTCGAGGGTGACTCGCTTCACCGTATCGGCAGCCTGTTTGACAATGATTTTGCCGACAGCGGCGCTGCCGGTGAAGGCGATCTTGTTCACGTCCGGATGCTGCACTAGGGGAGCGCCACAGCTTTCGCCGAGACCCGTGATCACGTTGACAACCCCGGGCGGCAGTCCCACCTCGGCGAACCACTTGGCCATTTCGAGTGCGGTGATGGGCGTTTGCTCGGCGGGCTTCAATATGCAGGTACAGCCGGCGGCCAATGCTGGCGCGAGTTTCCACGCTGCCATTAAAAGAGGATAGTTCCAAGGAATAATCTGCCCGGCAACGCCGATGGGTTCTTTTAGGGTCAGGCTCACGGCGTTATCTGGAACCGGGTTGACGTATCCAAGAATTTTCGTCGCCAAGCCACCGTAATATTCGAAGCAGGTCGACACGTCAGCAATATCGAATTCCGCTTCGACGATGGGCTTGCCGGTGTTGCGGGATTCCAACTCTGTCAGCATGCCCGCGTTTTGGCGGATTTTGTCGGCGAGACGGAACAGGACGCGTCCGCGTTCCTGCGCGGTGGTCGAAGCCCACGGACCGTTATCGAATGCGGCTCGCGCGGCGGCTACGGCGCGATTGACGTCATCGGCATTCGCCTCGGGAACCTGGGCGATTACTTCTTCGGTAGCGGGATCGTAGACCGGAAAAGTTTTGTTGGACTTGCTGTCCACCCATTCGCCGTTGACGTACATCTGATAGGTGCGAACGTCTGCCTTCACTCCCCCTGGCATAGTTTTGATCTCCTGACTGCTCCCTCAGGGCCTAATGGCCCGACATTGTTTTGCTTCAGTGGCACAACTGAAGTCGTGCCTCCCGTTTCAATTTCTGCGGCACAACTAAAGTTGTACCCTCCCGTTTGCTGCCCTTACGGGCGAGTCTGTTGCGCCAATTGGAACCGCTTCCGGCGTTTTCAGACGGCTATACCCAAAGAAGAAAAATACCGCCAGCGCGATAAAGCCAAGCGTGATGCCAAACATACTGACTTCGTATTTCCAGAGTGACGTGATCTGCCTGGCCGGAAAAAAAGCCACGACAATCGCCAGCGTTGTTGTAATGAGCCCGGCTAAACCGGCGAACATGAGTGTGCCCTTACCGTAACGTCCGTCATTGAGGGAGCCACGCAAAGCAAACTTGATTAACGCCGCAAAGACGTAAAGAAATGGAATTAGCTGCAACACAACTGCTGCTGACAGCATTTTCTGAAACGCTTCCTGCACACCACCCGAAAGTGTGAAGTTAAGAACGATCAAAACCAGTGACACCAACCCCTGCACAATCAGAGCTACGTGAGGAGTGCCGTATCTGGGATGAACCTTGCCCATCGCCGCAGGCATGTAGGAGTCGAGGCCGGCGACGAATGGAATGCGGGCTGAGCCACCCATCCATGCGGACCCGATTCCCGCAATCGATAAACTCAGCATGACCGCGAAGGGTGCGATAACCCAGGCCACTCCGACTTTGCCGGCCATGTGGCTGACCGCCTGCACGATTCCTTGCAGCACGTTGATGTCGTTTTTTCCGATTGCGACAAGGAGCGTGAGAGTGGCGCCTACGTAGAGAGCGCCAGAGATCACGCCTCCCCAGGCGACGGCGCCGGGCAGGGTTTTCTGGGGATCGCGGATTTCGTCACCCATCACGGAAGCAAGTTCGAGTCCGACCAGGCCAAAGCAAATTACGCCGAACGAATTGAGGACGAACTTGGGGTCTGCGGGAATTTTGAAATCCGCGGCTGTGACTGGCGTTCCAAACCGTGACCACACAGTTACACCTAACCCAATGAGCACGGCTGCCGCGACGAAGGTGCCGATCCCGCCCAAATTGTTCAGCCACTTTCCTACACTAAGGCCAACGATATTGAGCACGGTGAGCAAGACCAGCAAAGCAACCGATGCGACCATGGCAAAAGTCTTATCGTCAGCAAGCGCCGCGTGGCCCGGGCCCATCGCGAAGACGGAGACGCCGACGAAGTAGAGCATCACCGTGGGGACGTAGAGCATGTTGTTGGTCCAATAACACCAGCCGGAGAGGAATCCGTGGAAGTCGCCGAAAACTTCTTTAGCCCACAAGTACACGCCGCCTTCTCCGGGGTAGCGATCGGCCAATTCGATGACGGCGATGCCCTGCGGCCAGAAAAAAAGAAGCAAGGCGATAATCCAGAGCCAGACAGTGACGCCGCCGTTGGCCGCGATCGACGGGACTACGTTCAGATTGAAGACGGCGACCACGAAGAGCAGAACCAGGTCGCCGCGGCCGAGGACGCGCTTCAGGTGAGGCTGGTTGGCGTCTTGGTCGGTGGCTGACAAAAAGCGGTCCTTGGTTCCTATCTTTTTCCGGTGTTCCGGGTCGAGCGATGCGAGGAATCTGCATTATCAGGGCGGGAGAGGCAGATTCCTCGCTTGGCTCGGAATGACAATTGTTGCCTTGATATAAAACCACTGCGGAGCTTCGCTCCGCGGTTTTAATGCGCTACTACTTCCGCTGTCCGTTCCTGCTGAGCTTTGGCCAGCGCGGGCGCCACATCTTCGAACGCTGCCAAATGCTTATCGATATCGGCGTCGGTGTGTTGGACCGAGATCGTCCACTGCTCATCCCACCAGTAAGGTTGCGGCATCACGCCACGGTTCACCATGGCGAACCAGTAGTGGCGCCAGAGGTCGATGTCGATTGTCGTCCAATCGCGGTAGTTGCGGATCTCTTTGGGATAAAGCATGAGAGCTCCGTTCGCGCCCGCGTTGGCGATGTAAGCTTGCAACCCAACTTTCGCAATCGTTTTGCGATAGCCGGCGGTAAGTTTTTGGCTAAGCTTGTCTACGTGAGCGTAGTTTGCACGCGTTAGCACTTCACGGAAGGTCGCGAGGCCTGCGGCCATCGAGACCGGATTCGTATTGTACGTCCCGCCGTGAAAAACCTTGTGCTCGGAGATCAGATTCATCACGGACTTGTGGGCGCCGAATGCAGCCAGCGGCAAACCGCCGCCGATTGATTTGGCGAGGCAAATCATGTCGGGCTTCACACCGAAGTATTCGGAGGCACCTCCCCAGCCAAGCTTGGCGCCGGTCTTTACTTCGTCGAAGATCAGCAGTGCGCCATTCCTGTTGCAGATTTCGCGCAAGCCTTCCAGGAATCCTCGCTGCGGAATGCAGAGGCCGACGTTCATCATGATGGGCTCAAGAATGATGGCGGCGATTTGTCCGGGATTCTCTTTGAAACGAAGCTCGACGCTGGCGAGATCGTTGAATGTGGCAACGGGGATGTTGGCGATGCTGGTCTTGGGCACGCCTAGACCACCGGGCACCGAGATGGGCGCATTCACATCACCGAACTCTGGGGCATGGGGTTTCACGCTGACCAAGGCGGCGTCGTGCAAGCCGTGGTATCCACCTTCGAATTTGAGAACCTTGTCGCGGCCCGTAGCGGCGCGCGCCAGGCGGATCGCGTGCATGGTCGCCTCCGTCCCGCTGCTGCCGAAGCGGACCATCTCAACTGGAAAGCGATCGCAAATTTCTTCAGCGAGTTCCCACTCCATGTCGTGGGGCATGCCGAACATGGTTCCGGTGCTCAGACGCTTTTCGACTGCTTTCATAACCGCAGGATGGCAGTGTCCTGCCATGAGCGCGCCGAAGCATAGGTTGTGATCGAGATAATCGTTGCCATCGACATCACGGAAATGCGAGCCGCTGCCTTCTTTCACGAAGATAGGGTAAGGATCGTAGGCGCGGTAGTTGCTGGCCACGCCGAGAGGGATGCGTTTCAGGTTTTTTTGGTGGGATTGGGCAGACTTGGGCGTGCGACGCTCGAAGGTTTCGAGCTCCTTTTGCAATTCGGGGTACATCCGGGTCTCCAGGAATCTCAAGCCGCCTGTGCGGCCATTAGAATGTGGCCGGGCAGCCTGAGCCGCCCGGTTTCAGGCTAGAACATGAACTTTAACGCAAACTGCACCAGGCGCGGATCCTGGGCTTGTGTGATTTTACCAAACAAAGTCGGGCCGTCGGAGAAATGACCATCCGGATTGTAAAAATTAGTGTGGTTGAAGATGTTGAAGATCTCCGCCCGGAACTGGAAATACTTGTCTTCGGTTATAGCAATTTTCTTGTGGACCGAGAAGTCCCATTGGTCAAGCCCCGGACCGCAGCAGATGCTGCGCTGCGTGCCGATATTGAAGTGACCGAGTTGGGGATCCTGAAAATCGTTGGGGTTGAACCAAAAACCGCTGTTGCTCTTGGGGTTCAGTTTCTGAAATGGCGCCACCTGCTGCGGCGCTTCGGTGCCGAGAAAGAAGATGCTGGCAATCAGCTCGTTGTCGTTTTCGGTATCCAGACGAATGGGAAACCCGCTCTGAAATTGGGTAATACCGGAGACGGCCCAGTCATTCAAAACCTTCCCGGCAAAACCCTTGTGCTGCGGTATCGGCAACTCCCAGTCGTAACTGACCACAAACCGCTGGTGGGAGTTGAACAGCGATAGCGCGCGGCTGGCACGGAAGTTGAACGGATCAAGCGTTTCCTCAAAAGTTGACCCATCATCCAGAGACTTGCTCAACGTGTAGGAAGCCTGGAACTGCAAGCCATGTGAAAAACGCTTTTCGAGCATGGCTTCGAATGCGTTGTAACTGGAATTGGCGATCGTATCTTCGGCGAAGATATCGCTAAATACCGGAACGCCATCAGCCGGACAGCCGGCTCCGGTGAACGGGTTACAGGTGGGTGACGAGTAAGGACGCAGTCCCACGAACTGCAGATTCTGCCCAGTGCCCGTGACTACCTGCCCGCTCGGCATGTGGAATTGGAAACCCTTCGGAACAGTCACGGTCCATTGCGTGTCCTGAAGAAACGGGCCACACTGGGTCGGCGTTCCGTATGACGTCACATTGTTCGGATTCAGATTGTAAAGCGTAATCATGTCCAGGCACGTCTGAGGACTCGAGGGATTTATGTCGTGCGAGGCCAGCAAGCGATGCCCTTCGGACCCGACGTATCCGAGCTGCAACATCATGTCTTTTGTAAGTTGGCGCTGAATGGTGAGGTTGTATTGAGAAGTGTATTGCGTGCGCAAGTGCGGTTCAAACTCACCGTAGAGGAGCAGTGGGCGAAAAAGAGAATAATCCACGGGCTGTCCGGGGGTCGGGGTGAGAATTCCGTTGAACGGGTTCGGCGCGGGCGCTCCTCCGGCCTGGTACACGAACGGAGTATTAAAGAAGGTGTTGAACAGAGACGAACTGCCTCCGAAGGGCGGTTCAGCACCAAATTGCGCCAACACCAATTCTTCCATGGGGTTGTAAAACAGTCCCCACCCGGCCCGGATGCTGGTTGCGCCATTGTTGCCGAAAAGCTTTCCCAGGAAACCTCCGCTCGAATTTGGGCTGTACGCTATTCCAATGCGCGGTGCAAACGCCTTGTAATAAGTGCTCGTCATGGCCGCCGGAACGCCCTTGTCGCCCGGCACGACCAGCCCTGTCGGGGTTACGCCTACAGCGTTGCAGTTGGAAGTGCCTACCCCGAAGTACGCCTGGCTTAAGGGCGACAAAGCGCACGGGTAAAGTGTGGAATTCTGTCCGGGCCGGAAGGTCTCGACGGTTCCGGTGATGTCCGTGAGCGGAGTATTCAGTTCCCAGCGAAGGCCATAATTGAGAGTCAGGTTGGGCTTGATCTTCCAGCTGTCTTGCGCGAAGGGATAAACGGCGGTGGCGCGAATGTCCTCGCGCTGTCCCGATCCTTGTGTGTACGTATCGGTCAGACCCAGAAGGAACTCGGCATAGTTGTCGCCATCTCCAGGGAGGATCGCGTTGGGACCGGAGTTATTAAAGGTAAATTCGCCGTTAACATCGAAGTAGTAGTACTGATCAAAGCGGGCTCGACGGACATCGACACCAAACTTGAAGGTGTGGTTCCCTTTTACCCAAGTCAGGTTATCCGACCACTGAAAGCTGTTGCCAACCTGCGGAAGGAAACCTTCGAAGTTGTTGCCAAACGAAGCTCCTCCACTAATGTTGACGTAGGGAACTCCAGTAATGTCCGCGGGCAAACCGGGAGTGATTCCGCCTTTCCCTGCGGGAATCCCAGAGCTAGCGAGGAGCGCGTTGATTGGAGCAGAATCCGACGTGCCCGTGAAGCAGAAAGCAGCGGCCGCGCCCGTGCAGGAGTCAGTTACCGCGTTTGTCGCTTGCGGCTTGAGAAAGCCGAGTTGCCCCTGCCGCATGTAATTAAAACGCGCCTCGTTCACGAGGGCGTTTGTGATGGTCCAAGTGTGGCTCAAATTCCATTGCTGATAACGGTTGTCGTTAAAGTTGCCGAACCCGGGAACAGTCGCGCCTGCCGCTTCAAACTCGTTGTACGGCTGTAGCTGGCGGATGTCGTTGAAGTAATAGTAGGCGCTAAAGTTCTGACGGCTCGTGATCTTCTGATCAAAACGCACGGTGAACTGATCTCCATTATCCGTGCTCACGGGCACAGATTGGTTCAGACCCGCTCCGACGTTCTGCGACGGAACAAATTGCTGCATCAGGTTTGCGGCGACGGGATCCTGGCACGCTGTGGGAATCACTCCGGTCGGAAAGACTTCGGACCAGGGAATGTACGGCGAACTGGTCACTGGATTCGTTTGTACGGGAAGGCTTGCAATCGACGAAATGCCTAATGCACGATCACAACCGGGGCGTCCGTCGAGAACCTGGGCCACGAAGGGACTAGACCCGGAAGCACTAATGCCTCCGGCCCCGGCGCTGCCAGAGCTAAATGGCGCAAAACCGCCGACTCCGGAGAAATCCCCGCCCCTTTGCGCGGCGGTAGGAACGTTCAGCACCTCACCAGGAATTCCCTGCCGGATACGCCGCCCTTCATAGGAAACGAAGAAAAAACTACTGTCTTTCTTGATCGGTCCACCGATGGTCCCGCCAAACTGGTTCTGATTCCATTGCGGTCGCGTTGAATTGAAGTAGCCTTGTGCGTCCAGGATCGTATTGCGAAAGTACTCGAACAGGTCACCGTGAAAGCCATTGGTCCCGGATTTCGTAATCACGTTGACGACCGAACCTGAATTCCGCCCGTATTCCGCGTCGAAAGTATTCGTGATCACGCGGAATTCTTCGACGCTATCCGGGGACGGCTGAATGGTGGGAAGGTTCACGAACTGATCGTTGGCATCACCGCCGTTCACGCTGAAATTATTGGCGCGGGTGCGCCCACCGTTGACCGAGACCGAGCCCGTGTCCTGCGATCCGTAGAACAGGCTGCCATTTCCATTTCCGAGCTGCGCTTGCACGCCGGGCTGTAGTTGCAGGAATTGATAAGTGTCGCGCGTGTTCAGAGGCAGCTCATTCACCGAGCGATTATTGATGACGGCGCCGAGTTGAGTGCTGGTAGTGTCAACCTGAGGAGCCTCGGAGGTCACTTCCACTACTTCTTGCGATGCACCAACCTGCAACACCGAGTTGAGAGTGACCACCTGGTTGACATTGACGAGCACGCTGGTCTGCACATTCTTCTTGAAACCAGTGAGCTCAAAGTCGACGCGATAGCTGCCTGGCACGACTTCCACAAAATTAAAGTCGCCGCTGGCATTTGTCTGAGTGTCACGACTGGCACCGGTGGCCTCGTTTATCAACGTAATTTTTACGTTCGCGAGAACAGCGCCCGTGGGATCAGCGACACGCCCGACTATCCGGCCACTGGTGCTCTGTGAGAACGCAGGAAGAGTGAATACGCCGAGTGCCAGCAAGAAAGCCAGCGCACGATGCGTCAGCGACGAATGCATTGAGCACCTCCCGATTCAGGGTGGAAGATTGCAACTAACAATGCTTGCGCGAAAATCAAACCTTGCTATAATCGCGCAAGGTTAGAGAACCTTGAGCATCACTGTCAAGCAAAAAATGGGGTTGTGAACAAGCCTGCGAGGAACGTGGGAGCGGAATCTCAGAAATGAAGGGCGCCGATCCAAAACCATACTTGAAAATCGGCGATGTGGCCCGCCTGGTGGGCGTTTCCCCTTCGGTGATTCGGTCATGGGAAAGCCTGGGCCTCACTCGGCCTCACCGCAGCAGTAGCAAGTACCGCCTTTATACGCCCGAGGATGTAAAGCTGCTCAAGCGCGCGCGATTCCTGCGAAAGGTGCGCGGGCTGAACGCGCCCGCCATTGCACAATTGCTGAAGCGAGAGGGTGTGGTGCGGCCGGCGCCGAACGGCAGCGGAGCGATCGGCGTACACCTGCGCCAAATGCGCTTGCGGCGCGCGTTGTCTTTGGCGCAAGTGGCAAAACGGGTTGGCATCTCCGTCGGTTTTCTGAGTGCCCTGGAACGTTCGAACATGAGTGCCTCAGTGAGCACTCTACGAAAGCTGGCGCGATTCTACAAGACCAACATCCTGGATTTTTTTGATGCCGCAGAATCGAATAGCCGATTGGTGCCGTCGCACAAACGCAAAGTTCTCGAGGCTGGGCCGGGCGTGCGCATGGAGTTGCTGGCGTGGGGAAACACGGTGATGGAGCCGCACTTATTTCGCATCGCTCCCCGCGCAGGGAGCGGCGAATCCTACACTCATGAAGGCGAAGAGTTTTTGCACGTCCTGCAGGGGCGGTTGCATATTTCAGTAGCGGAAGAAGAGTATCGGCTGAAGCCGGGCGACAGTTTTTATTTTGAGAGCGCCACGCCGCATCGTTGGTTTAACCCGGGCCGCACCGAAACCCGGGTGCTATGGGTGAACACTCCGCCAACTTTCTAGGACAGCTGTCGCGAAAGCAGGAATTGTGGAGGCCTATTGATAATTCGACGTTTTCTGATGATGTCGTTGGCGGCGTCCGCCCTCATGCTGGGCGCTTGCGCCAAGAAGACGCCTACGCTCAACCTGCTGGTTTGGGAAGGCTATGCCGACCCGTCATCCGTACATGGCTTTGAGGAGCAGAACCATTGCAAGGTTACCGTTTCGTATATGGGTTCGAGCGATGAACTGGTCGCCAAGCTGCGCGGCGGCAGCGCCGGCAACTACGATGTGATTTCACCGTCGAGCGACGTTGCCACATCGATCGCTAAGGCTGGATTGGCTGCTCCGCTTGATCTTTCGAAGTTCCCCGCCTATAGCCAGCTCTCGCCTCAGCTCACTTCCCTGCCCTTGGTGCGGGTCAAGGACCAAGTCTATGGTGTGCCCTTTACGTGGGGGCCGAATCCGCTGCTCTACGACACGACGGCGTTTCCACAACCGCCCGACAGTTGGAATTTATTTTGGGATCCGAAATACCGTGGCAAGATTTCGGTGTGGGACGAACTCTCCACGATCTACATGGTGGCGCAGGTTCTCGGCTTCGACAAACCTGATCCCACTCATCTTTACAACCTCAGTGATGCGGAACTGGATGCCGTCAAGAAAAAGCTGCTCGAGTTGAAACCTAATATCCGCAAGATGTGGTCCACCGGCGGCGAGCTCACAAATCTGTTTCAGAACCACGAGGTTATCTTGGCCATGGGATGGCCGCTGATGACCAACCAGCTTCGCAAGCTCAATTTTCCAATCGGCGAAACCATTCCGAAAGAAAATACTACAGGCTGGATCGATCATTTGATGGTTACCGCGGGCAGCGAAAATAAGGAACTGGCTTACAAGTTTCTCGAATACATGATCGAAGCCCAGACGCAAAAACTGGTTGCGGATGTGACCGGCTACACGCCGGCGAATCCACAGGCGGCGCAATTCATGACGCCTGAGCAAGTCAAGAGCTTGCATCTTGATGACGTGGACAATTATCAGAGGCACATCTATTTTTGGCAGGACGTTCCACGGCGGGCAAAGTACGTTGAGATCTGGAACGAAGTAAAAGCGACGCAATAGTAATGGAACTTAACGAACATGGCCACGACTACCGAACCAGCGCTTGATCGTTCACCTAAGCCCGGCGTGCCGCCACTGCTTGCCATCCGCAAGGTTGCTAAGTCTTTCGGAAAGAATCCTGTCCTGCGGGACATTTCGCTGGAAATTGCGGAAGGCGAGTTTCTGACTATTCTCGGAGAAAGCGGCTCGGGCAAGACGACGCTGTTGCGCATTGTCGCGGGTTTCGAGAGCGCCGATTTGGGCGAAATCTTGATGGAAGGCGAACGGCTCGATCTGTTGCCGCCGTACCGGCGCCGCGTCAATACGGTGTTTCAACACTACGCTCTCTTCCCGCATTTGACTGTGGAAGAAAATGTGGGCTATGGGTTGCGCGTGGCGAAGTTGCCGAAGGACGAGATTGCGGGGCGCGTAGCAGAAGCGCTAGCCATGGTTAAGATGACCGCTTTCGCAAAATCTAAGCCGGCCAAAATCAGCGGCGGACAGCAACAGCGCATTGCCTTGGCTCGCGCTCTGGTAAATCGGCCACGACTGTTGCTGCTGGATGAACCGCTCTCCGCCCTGGACGCCAATCTTCGCCGGCAAATGCAGGTAGAGTTGAAGTCTCTGCAGCGCGAAGTCGGCATTTCTTTCGTGTTTGTGACTCATGACCAGGAGGAAGCCATGGTCATGTCGGACCGCATCGCGCTATTGCGCATGGGCGAATTGGAACAAGTGGCATCCCCACGCGAAATATACAGCCATCCCGCGACGGCGTATACGGCGCAGTTCATCGGCCACACCAATCTTCTTCGCGGAGAAATAAAGTCTGGAATGGCTCGTTGCAACTCGCTCTCCTGGAGAGTCGGCCTGCCGGAGGGTCCCGCTTTGTTTTCCTTGCGTCCGGAGAATATTCGAATCGTAAATCCGGCAGAGGGTTCTGATGCAAATGTGGTCACTTTTCGAGGCAAGATTCAGCACCAGGCTTTTCACGGCGCAACAGAATTACTGCAAGTTGTCTGTGCAGATGGACTCGCGCTTTCGGTGAGAGCGGCAACTCGAGAAAACAGGCTAGGGGATTTGCAGTTGGAATTTTCCCCGGCCGATGCGGTGCCGGTCCGCGAATCCCCGGAGAGAGGTTAAGCAAGAAGATGTTTTCCCGCGCATATCGCGCCGTCGTCACTTTGCCGCCCTTGCTCTGGGTAGCGCTGTTTCTGCTCGTCCCCTATGTCCTGCTTCTGTGTTACAGCTTCTGGTCGGTCTCACCGTCACAAACGATCATCCACTCCTGGACGCTGGACAACTACCGTGAACTCTTCCGCGTGAATGTTTACCTGCAAACTCTTTTTCGATCCATGTGGATTGCGGCTCGCGTCATGATCTTTTCCCTGCTGCTGGGTTATCCGTTGGCTTACTACCTGTCGTTCTATGCGGGCGCGAGAAAAGATCTGTTCTATCAGCTGGTAATTATTCCGCTCTGGGTCAGCTACCTGGTTCGAGCGTATGCGTGGAAGACAATTCTGGGTAGCGATGGCGTCCTCAACACGCTGTTGCAGTATGTGCATCTGACGAAACATCCGCTTGAATTTCTGCTCTACAGCCCATTCGCTGTGGTGCTTAC